>JADJUS010000004.1:644999-967499 GCA_016716905.1 Acidobacteriota bacterium
AGGCCGCGGTCATGGCAGTGATCTGGACCTGATTGCTGAAGGCGATGTCGCCCGCCTCTCGTTGCGATGTATGCGCCAAGGCCCTGTCTAACCAGCGGAGGTCGACCCAGTCACCCACTCCGGCTGCACGCCATTGTCCGATGAGTTCGCGGGTTATCGGCGCAAAGGCGCGCAGGCGAACCAGGTGATCAGGAGACGCGGGACGTCCGTTCTTGCGAAAACGAATGGCATCTGGCAGGTGCCCTCCGAGCAGGTGGCGGCCAAATTCGCGATCGCCGTCCTCGGCCTGCAGAAAGCTTCGCGGAAAGCTTGCAAACAGGCGCAGCAACCTGAGGTCGCGGAAGGGATATTCCATGCGGATCGCTCCCGGCGCATATTCGTTTGGCTGGGAGAAGGCGTTTAATGCTGTTCGGCTATAGCCGAACAGCCCGTCGCCTGCGGGAACCACCGGCGGCAGCGCGGGTGGTGCAGCAAAGCTGTCGGGCAGGCTGGCCAACAGGTCAGGGGCCAGCCTCGCGTGAAAACCTGTCCCTTGCGGTTGCGGCGGCCTGAGCTGGCGCAGCACCTGGCGCACCAACGCCCGCATTCGCCGGCCCACGTCGCGGGGGAGCGGTGCAGGCATGTCGCCACGCGCAGTGACGCTGCCTTCGCCGAAGGTGCCATTCACCAGCAAGGTAGCGCCAAAGTCGCGGGCCACACCGTGCATGGCGTCGGTCAACGCGTGGCGGTTGCTGAGCAACGGTCCGTTCCGCCCCAGGAACAGCTCCGCGCGAGGAATGTATGGGTTGGCCTCTGGTGTCGGCCAGCACAGGTGCAGCTCCAGTTTCAACACCTGCGCAACCAGAGTGGCTTCGGCCCGTTCATCGACCAGTTCGGCGCCCGGCGGTGCGACCGAAGTGATTGCCCCCACTCGCTGTCCGGACGCCCTGGCCCGAGCGAGGAACGTTGCCAGCACTGTTGAATCCAGCCCACCGCTCAGCAGGATGGCGGGACGGGCGTCGCGGGCCAGGCGCTCGCGAGCGATCCGCGTCAGCAGGTTCTCCACCGCCACCAGGGCGTCGGCGCGACTTCCTTGAAAGGGGGCGATGTGAGGAAGCACGTCGGCGGTGCTGCGTGTCATTTGGCCATCAGGAGCGATGCGTATGGATTCGCCCGGGAGCACCTCGTAAACACCTTGCAGGATCGTGCGGTTGTCGCGCAAATGACGCGTGCGGACTCGGCCCAGTGACGCGGCCAGGCCGGTCGAGTCGAGCCGGCGCCCCACCCACTCCAGGCGGGCGAGGGCAAACACCGAAGGACTGATCGCCAGGCAACCGGCCCTGACGGCATAGAGCAGTGGGTCGCGCAGTGCGGCAGATTGGATCAGGGTGACATACCCCTGGTGGTCCACGCTGACGCACGTATATTCGCCGACCATCCGCGCGGGTAATTGGGGACCGAATCTGGCCAACGCCGCCTGGGCTATGGCAGCAGGGTTGGCGGTCGCAGCCAAACCCAGGGATCGGGCAAGGTCGCCTCCTTCTTCCACGTCGCCAACCAGGATCATCAACCCGGTTTCGTTTTCGACCCGGCTGACTGCAGCGGACTGCCTGTCAACCCCTTCGCACAGGCGTGTGGCCAAGCCCGGAGGCACGGCCAGGTTCAAAGCCCTGGCATCGGCAGGATTGATCGGGCTACCAGCAAGGCCAACCAATCCGTAAATTCCGCTCTTCCTTACCAATAGCCGTGCTCCACTATTCGTTGTAACCGGGATTGTATAATCTTGCACCGGGACGCGAGCAAGCGCGTGGCGTTCATCTTTTGCTGAGGGCGGTTTCCCCAATGATCAACAAATTGACCTCTGGCGAACTGGCGGCGCAGGCTCGCGTACAACGGTCACCGTTGCGTCTGGTCACCGAGCAACGCCGGGTGATGACCGCTGCGCAAGAACTTGCCTTCCTGCAACAAGCTCATGCCACCAAACCGACCCCCGCCAGCCGCCAGAAGCTGGCCAAGCTGCTGATCTTCGAAGAGCGGCTGACTGAAGCGCACCAGCTATTGACCAACGTCGCCGACCTTCATGCGAACGAGTGTTTGATGCTGGCCAGTTGCTGCCTCCAGTTGGATCGGCCGGACCTGGACCGGGAAGCGGCGGAAGTGGCCCAGCGCGTGTTCAGCCTGACAGAAGACGGCAAATTCCATTCCGCCGCCCTGGCCTTTACGGGCAAGGTGCTGATCCGGCAGGGTGACCTGGCAGCCGCGCAGCAGGTGCTGCGGCGGGCGTTGGAGCTTGATCCGGCGAATTTGGATGCCTGCAAGCGCTTGGCCTTTGTGCACATGAAGAACGGTGACGATCGCGGTTTTGCCGCAACGGCAGACCTTCTGGCTCGCAAGGGGGTAAAGCACTGTCGCCTTTTCGCGGCGCAGGTTCTTTCACTCGCGCGAAATGGTCAGCGGGAAGAGGCTCAGGACCTTTGGGGCTTTGATCGCTTCGCGAAGCAGGACACGATCGCGCCGCCCGCGGGCTGGTCCGACCTGGAGGCATTCAATTCCGATCTTGCCGAGGAATTGCTGACTCATCCCGGCATGCGATTTGACCGCATCGGCAGTGCATCGAACCAGACATGGCGCGTGGAGCACCCTTTACGCGAAGACCGACCAGCGATCGCCGCTCTGGCCGACCTGTTGATTGACCGGATCGTGGCGCGCAGCACAGCGCTTGACGCCATGAACCACCCCTGGATCAAGGCTCGACCCAACAGTGCCTTTCTCCGGATGTGGAGCGTCACTACGGATTCCGACGGCTTCGAGGATTGGCACGTGCATCAGTTCGGCTGGATGAGCGGGGTTTACTATGTCCGGGTTCCGCAATCGATTTCGGCGGGTGACTCCGACGGCGGCTGCCTCAAGTTCGGCCTGCCTGACGACCTGGCCGGCTCAGCCATCGCCGCCGACTTCGGACACAGGCTGTTGCGTCCGCGCGATGGGTTGATGACGACCTTTCCATCGCACGTCTATCACCGCACCTTCCCTCACGCCACGGGCGAAAAGCGGATTTGCATGGGCTATGACGTCCGGCCGATAGACTGAGCCAGCGAGAGGCCGCCCGATTCTGGCCGGTCGAGGAACCATCCGGCATAGACGCGTCGCGGATTGGTGCCCGTCACCGGCAGCACCCGGTGCTCCAGTTCCGGCCGCACAGCGAATAAAAGGGCCGAGCCCGGTTCCACGTGGTCAAATGCCAGCAACAAGCCATCCGAGCCCTTGCGGCGCAGCTGGAACTGCCCGCCCTGAAACGGGCGGCCGGACAGGTTGATCACGATGGCCAACTTCCGAGCGCGATCGTTCATGTCGTCGTGCCAGTGCAGAGCATCCGCGCTATTCGGACCGTGTTGCGCCACGAGTCCAGTCACGGCGCGTAAGGGGACGCAACCTGTTACAACCTCCAGCCAGTCAAGCAGCGGCCGCCCGTGCAGAGCCAACGATAAAATGCGCCCGACGCGTTGCGGACGTTCCACGTGGCGGGTCCCGATTCGGCCCACAACATCCTCGCCAAAGGTGCTCTGGTCCACTCGCTCCAGCAGCACTGTCAGGAACGGCTGCGCCAGGATTTGGGGCAAAGCGAGCACACCGTCGGCAGCAAAGCGACGCCGCCAATCAAGCGGATCGGCAAAATCGCGAGCGCCGTGCTGGTCGACCCGAAATGGCGCATCTGCGGTCATAACGCTTGCTCCCTTCGCGCTCGTTTCAGCTCATACCGGATGGAATTTAATGCTGGCGGAAGTTCAGCCTGCTGTGCCATATTACGCTCTCGACCAGTCACGTGATTTTGAGGAATCTAATATGACGGCCAAATCGATGACTCCGGCTCCCAATGGTTTGGTTGAGTCCAGCGCAGGGAAGCTGTGGGTGGAACCGGAAATTCGCGAATTGAATGTGCGCGAAACCATGGCCTTCCCGGGTGAAGGGGCCGACGTGGGAGGTAATCCCTTCCCCGATTGCCAGCTATCCTGAGCCGTCCGATCGGCGATTGGCTTTGTTCGGCCCCGGTTTACGGGCCGGTCTTCTCTGAGATGAGCTTTCATCTTTGGGCACGATGCGCCAGCATCGGTACCTGGGCGATTGCGATGGCGTCCGCCGGGCCAGACGGCAGTTCGTGCCGCACAATCACGCGCTTGGCGTGGTCAAGAATCGCCACTTCACCCTTCAGAGCATCGCGGTTTTGACGCGGGCCAAAGCTGGATAAGCCCACCAGCAGATGCCTGCCGGCAAAAGCCATGGCGCGCGAAAACAGGCCGTCGGTCAGCCTGATGCGTCGCCCGTCTGCTGCGATGATTTCACCTGATTCCGAAGCACTGTGCCACATAGTGCCCTGATCGTCCTGGACGATGTCATGGCACATGAAACCCTCCAGGGTGCTGCGCTGAGCGACAGCCCAATCCTCGTCCAGCCACGCGAGTTCGCTCTTGCGCCGTTCCAGTGACTTGCCATTCTGCAACATCACCACCACTCGGCCATGCACCTTGGCAATGCCATTCATGTGCACATAAGCACCGCTGGTATCGCTATCGGGGGCGGGCGGGAACGGGGTCTTGATGTCGTGCAGACGGCCACTGGGGTCAAAGCGCAGGATACGCTGGTTGGCTGTATCCACCAGGCAAAGCAGACCGTCGATCATCTTCAGTTGATGGCCGTTGCCATGCAAGCCGGTGACGAGAATATGCGGATCGGTGAGCTGGCAATTGCGCCAGGCAAATTGGATGATCCGCCCGAGATTGGCGCCTTGCAGTCGCTCGCCGCAGTTCTCGAACAGGTAAATGTGCTCACCTTCGCAGTGCAGTCCGAAGAACCAGCCCTGCGCCACCTGGGTGACTTGGGTTAGCGACACGGCAAACAGACCGCGATGGGTAGAAACCAGCCAGGTATAGCCGGTCAGATCCGCCACAACCTGCCGGACCACGCCGTCTTGGTAGGCCTGCCGCGCCAGAACGGTCCTGATGGCCCTGCGAACATCTGTCTCGAAGGTGAAGCCGCCATTCATGGGTCCGGATGCCATAATGGCGCTCAACTGCGCACAAGGTCCCTGATGTTAGAACTTGGCCACCACGCCATAGTGCACCGATTCGGGCTGACCGCAAACAAACATATCACCGCTCTTCAGCCAGGCATGAGCAGCCAAAGCGCTGCCGTCGTCTTGCACCCCCAAATACAGGACACTGGCATACCCGCAGGCGGACAAAATCACGCGGCCCGTCAGCGACTGCGGCAGGCACGGCGGACGCCACGGCAGCCAGCGCGCTCCTAGCGATATTTTGCGCCGCAGCGACCGCACAAAGGCCATGGGGGCAGCGGGACCGGACACCGGCCGACGCAGCAGTCTGACATAGGAACGGAATGGCACGAGCCGGATCAGCAACTGGGTCAGCGACAGCAGCACCAGGATGATCAGCAACAGCATTGCCGCGCAAAACTTACGGTAGGTCCATAACATGGTCTTGTGCATTAGACTGTGCCGGCCCATTGTTACCGCGGCGGGAGCGCCTCAACCCACAGCTTTGCCTGATTCCCTCGATCATGCCAACGCCACAGGCAATGCAACCGTCCACCGCGCCATCGTCTGCCTCCGCTCTGGTCCTGGGCTGGGGTTTGCGGATTGCCAGTGTGATCCCAATCCCTGGCGCCATTCCCTGGCCAGGTCTTAACGCCGATGCGGATGTGACTATCTCCTGGGGCGGTTGCTGCGATTTGGAGCCCTGGCCGGACCTTTATTGTTGGGACGGAACCACGCTGGCTTTCGCGCCGCCCGACGTTGCCAGGTTCCAGATCACTCGCGACGCGATCACCGTCCACCCGCACCCATTGGCCAGCCACATGGCCGTCAGCGGGCTGTTGGTCGCAACTGCAATCCCAGCGTTGTTATGGCTAAGGGGCCTCTTTGTGTTGCATGCGGCTGGGCTGGCCCTGACACCCGACGGGCTCGCCGTGGCCATCACGGGGCCATCGGGCTCGGGCAAGTCCTCACTTGTTCTCCGCTTCATTCAGCAGGGCGCCCAGTTGGTGGGTGACGATACGCTGGCGATCGACTTGATGAAGGAGAGGACTCTTTGCCAGGGATTGTCTGGCGGCTTGTTTCAAGGTCCCCACGATAGGAGGCGCTTTGAGGCCACATCGTCTACGCACTCCAGCAAAGGTCAGGCCAGAAGGCTTGCGGCCATCGTGGTACTGACACCCGGTGAGGATCTCGCAATGCGTCCCCTGCGCGGCATCGAGGCCTTCCTCACTATAATGCAGAATCGCCATCGACCCAGGGTGCCTTCACTGGTGGGCAGGCAGCAGGCAAGCATGGATATGGCGAGCGTCTTGAGTGGCACAACGCCGATCTGGGAACTGCGGTTTGACAAGCGAAAGCACCCGCTGCAGGAACTGGGCGCATGGATCACCAACGTATCCGAGAAGGGCTGGCTCGTAGATGACCCGATACCAACGGACTGACACCTGGGTAGGCTCACAGGTGGATGAGAGCTTCGTGTTGCTCCACATTGATGACGGCAACTATGTGGCCTTGAATGCCACAGCCACGGCGATCTGGGATCGCCTTGCCGCGCCGCAGACTGCGGCTGAAATCGTCGATGGCCTGGCGGTGGAGTTCGTGGTGGAACGGTCCGTCTGCGAAGCGAGCGTGGCCAAGTGCCTTGAACAGATGGTGCACATGCGGCTGGTCGCGCCAGTGTGATCGCAGAGGGGGAGAAATCCTGAGCCGTCCGATGTCGCGTGAAAACACACCGCCCGTCAGCCTGATGCGTTGCCCGTCCGGGTCCCTGCATTTTCTCCCTCTTCCCGATCCGGCTTGAACCAGTAGGCATTGCCTGCCTTCACCGCGATTTCCCCGGCTATCGCGTGGCGTTTGCGGAATTCCTCGACTGCGAAGCGACAGCCGATCAGGTGCCAATCGTCAATGATCAAGACTCCGCCTGGCGTGAGCAGAGGATAGAGCTGTTCGAGTGATGTCATGATCGAATCGTGCGCGTCCGAATCCAGCCGAACCATGGCGAAGCGCTTGTTCGCCAGTGCGCCCAGACTGTCAGCAAAATAGCCCGGCACGAATTCGACTCGCTCATCCAGCAGATTGAACCGCGCGATGTTGGCCTTCACTTCCTCGATCGAGGCAACCCAACGGTTCGACCAGCTATCAACGGGATCATGGCGGAATGTCTCGTTCGGCGGAATCCCGCAGAATGAATCCGCAGCGTAGATGCATCGCCCTTCGATTTCATAGGCATTGAGCAATGCGCGCATGAAGATGATTGCACCACCGCGCCATACACCAGCTTCGATCAGGTCCCCTGGAACTTTGCGCTGCTCGAGTTCAAGCAAGAGCACTTCGATAAGATCCAGCTGCCCTTTTGATAGAAAAGTCAACGGACGGGCCACTGGCTCAATCAGCCAATCGCCCCGTTTGGGGTCGCAATAGCGAATCGCATGGAACGTTTCAAACGAATCGGCCCCCCCGAGGTTCGTGAAATTCGTAAGGGTGCGTTTGAGCAGTTCGAGATATTCGACGCGCACGGGCGGCTATCCGAGCATGCGGCTAC
Source organism: Acidobacteriota bacterium (assembly GCA_016716905.1). Classification (NCBI taxonomy): domain Bacteria; kingdom Pseudomonadati; phylum Acidobacteriota; species Acidobacteriota bacterium. The sequence goes on from JADJUS010000004.1 coordinate 652,571, forward strand.
CCGCCGCCGATCGGTCAGTGCCTGCCTGCCGAGCCTTCGCACGTTGCTGGATGCGGACGAACAGTTGCGGCACGCAGGAATCCCACAACCGATATGGCTCGGTCTCGGGCTTCACCGCCTCGACGACGTCGGGGAACAGCTCCCTCGAAAGCTTCATGGTGGCCTCGCAACGGCAGCGCAACAGCAAACGATGTCATTCTGCGACGATTCGCGATGTTCCGCAATAATGTAGGTAATTGAAGTGTCTGAGCGCATGGATCAATGGACTGAAGCCTGGGTAGGCTCACCGGCGTGACCGCACTGGGGTGCTTTGGCGGGCGCTGCTTTGGCACCGATTGGCAGGCCGATCTGGAGTTGGACCTCTTTGATACGGCACCGCCATGCAAGGGCAGCGGGACCATTCACGTACGGCTTGTCCCCTTTTTGGGCGAACGCAGGCTGCGCCGGGTCAGCCCGCGGATGGAGCTGGCAGACGATGGCTTTCGTCTGCGCTGGGAGGACGAAGCGGTATTTGACGCCTTCACAAACGGGGTGATCAATGTTCTGCCGGGCAGTCAATGGTGCGGCACGCTTCCGGCAACGTTTTACAGCACCGTGGCAGCCACCATGCTGGCTTGGCGGGGACTGCTGCCTCTGCACATGTCCAGTGTGGTCTTGGATGGCCGTGCCGTGTTGATCGGTGGCGCCTCCGGCGCCGGCAAGTCTACCCTGGCCGCCGAACTGGTCGGCGCAGGGGCGCAACTCCTGGCTGATGACCTGACAGTGCTGCGCTGGCAAGCGGGGCTGCCGCTGGCCACGCGGGGACGGCCCGCCATGCGCCTCTATCCGCAAGTCGCCGGGATGATCGACCACCACTGCACGCGGCCAATCCCCGAAGATGTCCGTGGCAAGCTCTTGGTTCGGCCGCGTAACCGTGCCGCTGACGAAAGCTATCCAATTGGCGGAATCATAATCCTTGACCAGGAGTCTCAGAGGCTGCTGAGCGGAGCGGAGAAGTCGCGGCTGCTGGCGCGGTCCGTTTTCCGGCCCAGGATAATCGGTCAGACACCAGCAGCCGCGATGATCCACCGGCACGTGCTGGATCTGGCAAGCACGCAAAGGCTTATGGTCATGCCGATTGTCGAACAGCACGAAACATCTCACCGAGAGGCCAGACTGGCGCGGCTTCTTGCCTGGATGGCTGAAACAGCGAGACCGGCCTGAGTCTGAAGTGCTACGAGGCAGGGACTTTTCGGGAAGCCGTAGGTGGCGCGCCCGACCGGGGCCGGCCCGCGAGATGCCGTAAACTCTGCGAGCCAATGCCGCTGCCAGAGCCCCGTCATGCCGTCTCTGTAGCGCGAGCCCTCGTGCTGCTGACGGTCATTGGAGTGACGGTCAGGGCCGGGATGTTCCTCGTGTATCAGCCGGTGGTGTACCCGGACACCAACATGTATTTCACTCTGGCGTCGCAGCTCCGTCATTTCGATCTGAGCGATTACAGCGGAGTACGGACGCCGGGTTATTCACTTCTTCTGCTGTTGGCGGGTCAGGACGTGTTTGCCGTATGGCTCATGCAGTCTGCGATGGGCGTTCTGATTTCACTTCTCCTGTTCTGGATTTGCTTTATTCACACCGGTAGCGCGTCCTGGTCACTTGCCGCCGGGCTGTTGCACTCGCTCGCGCTGAACCAGTTGTTCTTTGAGGCGAACATCCTGAGCGAAACGTTCAGCACCTTGCTTGTGGTGCTGTCAGTCGCGTGTCTGGTCAGCGCCCTGAAGAATGGTCCACGGCCTGCGTACGGTGTCGCCGCAGGCGTCGTCTCGGCCGTGGTGACGCTGACCCGGGTTGTCTATGTCTACGTCGGCCCGCTGTTTGCCCTGCTCGTGTGGCTTTTCGAACGGGACGCCAGGCGTGTTGCGGTCAGTCTTGGCGTGGCGTTTCTGATTCCGGTCCTGGGTTGGGCGGCATTCAACAAGGTCACGATCGATCATTTCGGCCTGTCGACCATGACGGGGTACAACCTGACGAATCACAGCGGCGCCTTTATGGAGAGAGCCGGCGACCAGCATGCGACGATCCGGGATATCTACCTGAAATATCGGGAGCAGCAGATCGCAAAGACGGGCAGCCATTCCATGACGATCTTCAGCGCGCGGGGTGAAATGCTGAAAAAGACAGGGCTGGACAACGTCCACCTGTCGCGGCAATTGACGAAGCTCTCGCTGGAGTTGTTCGTGAACAATCCGGCCGTGTACCTCAGGAGCGTCGCCGAATCCTGGGCGCGTTTCTGGGCGGCCCCGCTCTATACGCGCTCCAATCAGTTCTCGGTGCCCGGCGCTGCGAGAGCTGTTGAATCCGTGTGGCGGGTTGAACGGGTGCTCGTTCTGACGATGAATGCGCTCGCGATTCTTGCGAGTGCCTGGGTGTTGATCAGTGCAGTCGCGCGGCGACTCAAGGGCATAGCCGGCCTACCCATTCCCGTGATCGTAGCCTGCGTCGTGATGGGCGCTTCAGTGCTGCAGGCCCTTGCTGAGTTTGGAGAAAACGCCCGCTACGGAATTCCGACGCAATCACTTGCGGCGACACTTGTCGTGCTGGTGGCGTGGGATATTCGTTCAGCCCTGGCGCGTCGCCCCATTTGACGTTCGCCGTCACACGGTATACCGTCTGACGGCATGAAGTATCGCCAGACCGGGGACGGCCATCCCGCACCACTCTCGCCGCAGGTCTTCCAGATTCTGGTGTCATTAGTGCGAGAACCGCGGCACGGGTATGCAGTGATTCAGGACATTCGTGAACGCACGAACAATGAGATTCACCTGACCGCGAGCACGCTCTACGACGCTCTGGCGCGTCTGGTAGACAAGAACTGGATCGAAGAAATCGACGGACCCGACGATGCGGCGCCAGCTGGCGGGGCGCGACGTTATTACCAGCTGACGGCGGGCGGACGAAAGGCGGCCCAGCTCGAAGCGGATCGCCTCGAGCGGCTGCTCAGGACCGTACGAGGGACATCACTCGCGACCAGGAAACGGTCATGACCTGGCTGCACCGCATGCTGCTGCGGCTGATGCCGCGTGGTCATCGCGCTCGGTACGGCGCGGACATCTCGCGTGTCTTCGCCGAGCAGCGCGCATCCGCATCGTTCGCCGGCCGCATCAGTCTCTGGGTGAAGGAGGTCGCGGCGATTCTGATCGTCGCCATCCGTGAGCACTGGCCGCGGCGTGACCGCGCTCATGGATCTGTTGTCGGCGGTGGATGGGCCGCAGATGCGGGAAGTGTGCTCCGCCAGCTCCGACGATCCCCCGGCCACATCGTCACCACCATCTTGTGCCTGGGGGTGGGGATCGCGGCCACGTTGTCTGTGTACTCCCTCCTCAACACACTGCTGTTTGGTCCACTCCCTGGCATCGATGACCGCAGCAGCGTCTCGCGTGTGTTCATCCGCGCAATGGTCAGTGCCGAACCTGGCGGGCCGGGTGGAAGGTCTTCCGGCGGCCCGATCTACATGAACGCGGTTCGCCCGCAATACTTCGACTTCCTGCGCGCCCATGGACCAGCCATTGCGTCGGTTGCGGGCCACATCGATCAGACGTTCCCCGTGCGTGTCGGCGACGAGGTCATCAACGCCAGCGGCGCCTTCGTCTCGGGCGACTACTTCAAGACGCTAGGCACGCAGCCCGTCGCCGGCAGACTGCTGACGTCAGGTGACGAGGAGAGACAGACGCCGGCAGCGGTGGTGGGCGAGCGGTTCTGGCGACTGCATCTCGGGGGCTCACCTGATGCGCTTGGACGTGTGGTCACCATCGCCGGCCACGATCTGCGGATCGTCGGCGTGGCGCCGTCGGGGTTTCCAGGCACGGACATCTCGAATCTGTCGGAGGGGTGGACGCCGCTCGAACTGTGGCTGCCGCTGTCTCTGGCGCGCGGTTGGCCTGGGATGAAAGACGAGGCCTTTGTTGGCGTCGCCGTCCGACACGCCGCCGGGGCCACGCGCGCGCAGGTCGAGAAAGACCTGGCGGTGTCCCTTGCGCAGATGGAGGCGGCCGGACCCTACAAAGACCTGGCCCCGATGGCGACACCACTGGGCCATGGGATTCAGGACACGGCCGACATCGCCGCAGGGCTGGCAATGCTGCTGGCAGGCCCGCTCGCGTTGCTCGCCATCGGGTGCGCGAACGTCGCGAACCTGCAACTCGCGCGATCGCTGGAGCGGACGCGGGAACTGTCGGTGCGCCTGTCACTGGGTGCCACGCGGGGCCGTATCGTCCGGCTCTTAGCGTTTGAGTCGGCCCTGATCGCCATCGGCGCCGTCGGTGCGGCGTGGCTGGGCACGCACGTGCTCTTGAGATATGTCTCCGGTCTGTTCCCGCTTCCGGTTCAGACCGATTGGCGCGTACTCGGTGTGGCTGCCGTGCTGGCACTGGTGGCGTGTCTTGTCTCGGGTGTGGCTCCGGCCTGGCGTGTGGCATCGCGGCTGCAACTCGCGGGTCTGAAGCAGACACCTCAATCAGGCGCCCGCCCGCACACACGACTGCGTCACACGCTGGTCGCGGTCCAGGTTGCGCTCTCGCTCACGCTGCTTGTGGTGAGCGCGCTGCTCGGACGGACATTCCTGCGAATGGCGGAGCTCATACCCGCCCACGCCAGCGAAGTGCTGCTGGCCACCGTCAATCTCCAGCAGTCTCAACTCGACGAACCGGCGAGCAAGCGACTGGCCGAACAGCTGATCGATCGGATGGGAGCGGATCCACGCGTTCGAGCGGTTGCGGCATCAAGCAACGCAGACATCTTTGCGCGAGAGGAGTGGCGGTATCAGAACGTGGGCGACACGCCTGAGGTCAGGCAGTTTGCGCGCGTACAGCGAGTCTCACCGGACTATTTCAACGCGGTGGGCGCGTTGGCCATTGCCGGGCGCACCCTGACAGCTGCCGATGCCGGCACAGCCGCGATTGTCGTGAATGCGGAACTTGCGCGCCTGCTCGAAGCGGACGGCCGTCCGGCTGTAGGCCGGATGCTGACGCTCAAGCGCCTGGTCGTTCAGCGCGGGCAAGTCGATATCCCTCCGGTGGACGCCCAGATCGTCGGCGTGGTTCCGAACGGGTTCCAGCGACCCGATCGGCCGGATCCCGATCGGGATATCTACATCCCGCTTGGCGCCACACTCCCATTTGAGTTCACGATGTATCTGCGGGCCGACGACGCGGCGGCTCTCGGTGCACCCCTGCGCCAGGCTCTCTCGTCGCTGGAACCGCGCGGCGCGTCATTGGAGTCCACCACGGTGCTCGATCGTCTGCGGCGCGAGTCCAGTCCCATTCGCTACATGGGCCTGGCAGCCGGAGGGCTTGGCGTCGTGGCACTGCTCCTCGCCATGGCGGGTCTGTACGCCGTCGTGGCGTACGTCGTGTCACTGCGCACGAGGGAAATCGGCGTGCGCATGGCCATCGGCGCGTCGCGGGCAGACATCGCGAGGCTGGTAGTCCGCCAGGCCGCGCGGTTGGTGATGGTGGGCGCGCTGGCCGGGCTCGCGATCACATTGCCGCTGACCTACGCGCTACGGTCGCTGTTCATCGGCATTTCGCCCTTCGACCCCCTGGCCTTCATTCCGATGATGTTGGCCCTCGTTGTCGTCTCGGCCCTTGCCAGCTTCGTCCCCGCGCGCCGGGCCGCGAGCATCGATCCCGTCTCGGCGATCCGCGCGGACTGACCCACAGGGCGGCTTGATGTCGGGCCCGCGACGAATGACGTCAGGTGGTATCCTGATCCAAGTATCCTTCCGTCTTCCCGAAGGAAAGGTGGCACCATGGTTGCGATCCGCGTCACCAATGAGATTGCGGCACCGGTAGACCGCGTCTTCTCCCTCTTCACCGACCTCGATCACTGCGCCGGGCTGGTCACCGGGATCAAGAAAATCGAAATGCTGACCGCTGGGCCGTTCGGCCTTCGCTCGCGGTGGCTGGAAACACGCGAAGTGCTCGGGCGTGACGTCACCGAGGAACTCGAAGTCACGGCGTTCGAGCTGAATCGCTCCTACACCATCACGAACGACGTGCACGGCACCCGGATGGACACGCACTTCGAATTCGCATCAGCCGGCGCCGGCACCTGCGTGACGATCGCGTTCAGTCTGGCGCCGCACACGTTCACGTCCATGCTCGCGTCGCCGCTCGGGTGGACGATGGCCGGGAAGATCAGGAAGGCGATCGAGCACGACGTGCTGGACTTCAAGCAGCTCGCGGAGCGGAAGACGCGTTAGTTCGCACACCGACGAGGTGGACGTAGCCGATGCTTGACTTTGAGATGGCAGAGGTCTAATTTCGAGGTAGACCCAGCGTTCGTCTGCCGACGGAAAGAGGCTCGCGGGTCGGCCTCGGAAACAGGAGGTGAGCAGGGAATGGCAACCTCAGCGGAAGGTGCACCACCGAAGGACGAAAGACGTCACTGCTCATGACCCCTGCTCCTGCCGCCTTCTGGCGGTCGTCGCTCAGCGACCCACTGACGCAGGGGTGAGCGCCTGAAGACGTCGCGAAAAGGACATCCTTATTCACGTAAGGATGTCCTTTCGTTTTTCTGGCAGGGCTTTCAGGCCAGCGCGCGGGCTCAATCCAGCCAGGTCGTCAGTGCCGGCGCGGCGGTGCGAGGTTTTGCCGCCGGCACCTCCGCCGGCGCTCCCAGGTTGAGAATGGCGACGATGCGTTCGCCGTCGCGGACACCAGCCGCGGCCCGTGCCGCAGGGTCGGCCATGATCGCGCCTGTCTTGATGTGTGTGCCGAGGCCCAGTTCCACGGCCGCGAGGGCAAGGTTCTCCACGGCCATCATGACCGCGGCATAGTCCTCTTCGCGAATCTCGGGGTTCTCGTTGTCCACGACCGCGACGGCAATCATCGACGGAAGGCGCCGGTGCTCCTCCGCGACCGTGTCGCGCATCGCTTGCGCGGCGATGGGGTCTTCAATTTTTTTGGCTTTCCGCCCGCCGAGGACGAGGCCGTACGCGTGACGGGCTTGTGGACCCAGGACGTAGAAGCGCCACGGCTGCGTCAGCCTGTGGTTGGGCGCGAGCACCGCCGCCGCGAGGACCGTCTCGACTTCCTCTCGTGACACTGGGCGATCGGAATAACGTTTGATGGATCGGCGCTGGGTGATGGCTTCAGAAATTTGCATAGAGGTCCTCCATCCTACCCTGTCGTTGACGCGTGTGCTGCCAGCTCGCGGGCGATTGCGGGTGTCGGTTGGCCAAAACTGGCGTTATGCTAACTGCCTCGCGGCCCCAGCGTTCGGTGCCAGCACGGTCGAGTGATCGGAGGGTCCAATGAGTGAGAACGAGACCAAGAAGGACGACCAGCAGGAATTGCCGGAAGACCAATTGGACACGGTGGTGGGTGGGACCCGCGGGGTTGCTTCGGTCGGGCTGAACATCGTGGCGCCGAAGTCGCCCGGCCGCGCGTCCGGGTTTGGCGACACGCCAGGGCTCAACGGCGGCGACATGATGAGCAAGATCTCGGACGACTAGACACGCCTCGGCCGTGGCTCGCACCGCACTCATCGTCGGCGCCGGCATTGGCGGACTTGCGGCAGGTGTCGCCCTGCGCCGCGCCGGCTGGCACGTGCGGATCTTCGAACGCGCAGACAGCCCACGCGAACTGGGGTTTGGTGTCCTCCTCGCGGCCAACGCGCTGGCCGCGCTTCGCGAACTTGGTGTGGCCGAGGCCGTCACCAGCCGTGCGGCACCCACGGCACACGTCGAAATTCGCCGCACGGACGGCCGCGTCCTTCGCCGACTCAATGTTCAGGTGGGCGGCCCTTCAGTCGTGGCCCTGCGGCCTGATCTTCACGGCGCACTGTTGTCCGCTGTCGGTCCCGAGTCCTTGAGATTGGGCAGCGAGGCCGTATCGTTCACGCAAACCCAGGATGGTGTGGTGCTGACGCTCAGCGATGGCACCACGGAGGCCGGCGCCGTACTGATTGGCGCCGATGGTGTGCACTCATCTGTCCGGCGCCAGCTTCATCCTGCTGAGCAGCCGCCACGCGCCAGTGGCTTCGCCGCCGTCCGTGGTGTGGCGTACGGCGTGACGAGCCAACTGGGTGACCTTTCCGGTGTCGGGTACTTTGACGATGGACTTGAGGTGGCAACGGTGCGTGCCGGCAGCGATGCCGTGTACTGGTACATGTCGCTGCTGACACGGGACGCAGGCCCGGCACCCACAGCGGATAGCGTGGTGCACGCGCGAACGGCAGCCTTTGAGCCGCCGCTGCGAGCGATTCTGACGGCCACAGGACCTGAAGACATGAGGTACGACGAGTTATTCGAACGCGATCCGCTGCCGACCTGGGGTGTCGGTCACGTGACGCTCCTGGGTGATGCCGCGCATCCGGTGTTGCCGCACACGGGACAGGGCGCGGCGCAGGCCCTGGAGGATGCCGTGGCGCTTGGTCTGGCCTTGGCGGGCCGGCAGCCCATCGATCACGCGCTCCGCCAGTACGAAGCCGTGCGATCCCAGCGAACACGAGCCTTCATCAAATTGGGCCCGCGCCTGGCGCGGGTCACCACCACGCATAGCATGATGATTACGACGATGCGGAATTTGGCGGTGCGACTTCTGCCAGAGTCCGTGTTTGCGCGATCGACTGTCAGCCTTTCCCGCGACCCGCACCTCGAGCTCAGGAGTACCCCATGATCACCACCACCCGTCGTCACTTCCTTCGGCCGAGTGTGGCCGTCGCTATTGTCTCAATCGCGATCGGCGGACTTGTCGTCGTGGCGCAACGAGGCGTGCCACCGCGCACTGCGGCCGACGACGGATTTACGGACACGCCGATGCTGCCCGGACAGCCGTGGCGTGTGCACGACCCGGCGCGACCGAATCCACCGGTGGTGACACCGGGCGCCACACCTGGCGCGGCACCGTCTGACGCGACGGTTCTCTTCGACGGCAAAGACCTCTCCCAGTGGGCGCAGCGCGGCACTGGTGCGAATGCAGGCCAGTTGTTGGAGCCGAAGTGGCCGGTGCGTGATGGGTACTTCGAGACTGGCGCCCGATCGGGATCGCTGCACAGCCGCGCGAGTTTCGGCGACGTGCAACTGCACGTGGAGTGGGCCGCGCCAACCGTGGTGGTCGGCAACAGCCAGGGTCGCGGCAACAGCGGGATCTACCTGATGAGCTTGTACGAAATCCAGGTGCTGGATTCTTTCGAGAATCGGTCGTACGCCGACGGACAGGCTGGCTCAATCTACGGCCAGTGGCCGCCGCTGGCCAACGTGGCCCGAAAGCCCGGCGAGTGGCAGACCTACGACATCATCTTCGAGGCGCCGACGTTCGAGAATGGGAAGCTCGTGAAGCCCGCCTACCAGACCGTGTTCTGGAATGGGGTGATTGTGCACAACCGCAAGGAAGTGATGGGCGCCACGGTGTATCGCAACGTGGCGACCTACGCGCCGCATGAAGCGCAGAGGCCGTTGATGCTGCAGGACCACAACAATCCCGTGCGGTATCGCAACATCTGGGTGCGACCGTTGCGAGCCTACGACCAGGCCGTGGCCAGGTAGTGTGATACGTATGAATGTGATACATTCATACGTATGCACAAACTCACCCTCAGCGTGGACGCCGGGGTTGTGGCCAACGCGAAGCGCTACGCGGAGGCGCGGGGGACGTCGGTGTCGCGCCTCGTTGAAACGATGCTCGACATGGTGTCGGCCAGGTCGGCGGACGAGGGATCAGCGCCGCCGGTGCTGACGCGTTTGCGTGGCAGCCTGGCGCGAGGATCCAAAGCCGACTACCGGAAGTACCTCGCCAAGAAGTACAAGTGACGCGCGTTCTGATCGACGTCAACCTCGTATTGGACGTGTTACTCGATCGGCGCCCTCATGTGGCCTCGGCTTCAGCCGTATGGGCGGCGATCGAAGAGGGGCGGGCGGAAGGGCTCCTTTCCGCACACGCGGTGACGACCATCCACTACTTGAATGCCAAAGCGGTTGCGCCGCGTATGGCCCGCGAGACCACCGATGCTCTTTTATCCGTGTTCGGTGTGGCCACCGTGGACGACAGCGTGATTCGAGCGGCCAATGCGCTGGGCTGGCCAGACTTTGAAGACGCGGTCACCGCCGCGGCCGCCCAGCGCGCCAAGTGCGCGGCCATCATCACCCGCAACACGCGCGACTTCGCCGGGTCGCCCGTTCGGGTCCTGGCCCCGGTCGAGGCCGCAGCCTGGCTTGGCCTGAGGCTGGAAGCATCCTGATGTCCGAATCCCTCCTGTTGTACCTGCTGGGGGGCCTGCTTCTGTTTGTGGCCCTTGTGGCCATCGCCTACCTTGTTGTCCGGTTCGCGTTCATTCGAATTGCGGAACGCGTGTCAGCCCAGATGGCCGTGCACATCGAAAGCGCGGTCACGCGGGCGGTGACTCAGCCGCATATTGCCCGCGCCGGCAAGGCCAGTGCGGCCGCCGGCCGGAAAATTCAGGACCTCGCAGCAGCGCGAGGCATCAATGTGGACCAGGCCAAGGCCGTTCTGTTGGCGCGGCTTGAGCGGACGGCGCGGCTGATGGATTCAGAAGTCCGCCTGCCGGTTGTCGGCGGCATCGGGCTGGACCCGCTCCTCGGCCTTATCCCGTACGCCGGTGACGTCGTCTCGGCCACCGTCGCCGGCGCGATCATCCTTAACAGCCTGCAATACGGACTGCCGAAAGCCATGGTGGCCCAGATGGTGGCCAACATGTTTGTAGACCTCCTCTTCGGCGCAATCCCCATCGTCGGCGACCTGTTCGACATCGCGTTCAAAGCCAACACCCGCAACCTCGCGCTCTTGCGCGAGCACCTGGAACGGCGGCCTTGAGATTCAGGGCCGCCCTACGAGGAGGGAGTGGTCGCCCTACGAGGAGTGCTGGCGCGCATTTCGTAGCGCGGCGTGGGTTTCAACGCCGCGGCCCTACTTCTCCGGCGTGCGGATGTTGACGACGCGGCGTTCGCCGAAGGCGATGGTGGCCGGGATCGATTGGGCGGCGAGCTGTGCGATGACGTTCATCTCCTGAAGGTCGCGCGCCACAAGGTCTGTGGTGACGGCGATGCGGTACTCGCCGCCGGGAAGGCCGCGAAAGACATAGCGGCCCTTCGCGTCCGGACGCGTGCTTACGATGCGGCGGGAGCCGGGCATCCAGTAGTCACGATTGGCCGGGATCGCGATCACGAAGTAGTCGGTCTCGGGCGCACCAGACTGCGTGGTCAGCGCGCCGGAGAGTTCCGACACCTGGCTAGTGAACGTGACGATGAGGTCGTTCAGGCCGCCGTCGGTGATGTCGAATCCCACGTCGGTGACGTCGCGGCCTCCGGTTGTGACTGAACGCACGGTCCATGCGGGTCCCGAGGCGGGCACTGCGCCGGGAACGGCGGCCCTCACCATGTAGCGCCCCGGCACCACACCGGCGGCGGTCAGCAATCCAGCGGCATCGAGCGTCGCGCTTGTAGAGTTCCCGGCGGCGGGTCCGACATCCACCAGCCTCACGGTCACGCGAGACAAGTCTGGCGGCTGCGCCAGATCGATACCTTCGAAGACCACCCGGCCCGCGACGGTGGCTGCGGGCAGCAGCGTCAGGGTTACTGCCGTGGGTTCGCCGCCGACCAGTGAGACGTCGGCCACCGCCCACATCACCGCCCCCGAGCCCCCGGGGCGCGTCTTTGCGGTCACCGTGTAGAGTCCCGGACTCAGGCTGTTGAACCTGAACTTGTCGTCGATGTGACCGGGACCGGATTGCGTGTTGTTCAACGCTTTCACGGCACTCCGCCGCGTCAGGCTCAGTTGCACGTCGATTGGCACCCCGCGAGGATCGACGATCGTGCCTTCGATTCGCGACGTCGGCTGGAACTGCATACGGAGCTCGACACCGGTGCGCTCCTCACCTGCTTTGAGCGTGAACGTGTCCGCCGACAGTGGGTCCAGCACGCCTGGCGAGAACACCGGGGCGTAGTTGTACCGCGTTGGCTCGGGCGCCGGCGGCGTTGGAGGCGGCGTCAGGATCGGGCGCAGCGACTGGGCTGGCGAGAACGCCGCGCGCAGTTCCGCAGGAGTCGGCGTGCGCACGTCGAAGAACTGCGCACCGAAGTACCACGAGGTGCCGAAGGTGTAGGTTCCGGGCGCCAGCCCGTACACCCGATAGGCGCCGCGATCGTCAGTGACATACGTGACGGGTTCAGGGCTGGCATAGTCGAGCGTTCGCTCCCCGCCCAGCGAGGTGCGCACTTCCCAGGCCATCACCGGCACACCGGGCATTGGCGCTCCATCCTCGTCATAGATCGTGCCGGTCAGCACGGCACCTCTCGCCAGCACCAGCGCAATGTCGGCCGCGTGTTCTCCCTCCTGAAGGAAGATCCCTGCGCCCGGCCGGAACGGCCGCTTGGCTCCGTAGGACACCGGCGGGTAGCCGGCCTTGTTCGCAGTCACGGAAAACCGGCCACTTGGAAGGTCGGACAACGCGAATCGACCCTGCTCATCGGTCATCGTCATCCGGTCGAGTCGCATATCGCCGCTGATCTTCACATTGGCGCGTCGCACGGGTTCACCGGCTTGGTCTCTGACGATGCCACTGATTCGAGCCTTGCCGGTGGGTGGCGGCACCGGCTTAGCCACATCGCGAACCTGGGCGGCGACGACGGTGAGGCAGGGCAGCGCCAACAGCAGGCAGGCAATGGGAAGGAGGAAGCGCTTCATTGATTCCTCCGCAACCGGAGCGACAGCGCGGTTGGTCCATCGCCTTGCATACGGAAACGATCGGCCAGCGCAGCGAGTTTTGCGAGCGTGGCCGGGTTTTGCCAGTCGTCCGACTCTGCCTCGGGGATGGCCACAAGGAAATATTCACCGTCGGGCGGCGCCGCGAGCGAGAATGCTCCGGTCTCTTCCACTCTGGCGCTTGCCACGCGCCGGTTGGTGCGTCCGTAGTCGATCCATTCGGCCTGATCGACGGGGAACATCAGCACCACCGTATCGCTGGCGCGCATGCCAGCCTGGACCTGCACGGCGCCCATCACGCGCCGCACCCGGTTTGTCAGCGTGATGACCACGCCATCGATGTCTGTCGTGACGTCGATCGCATGCGCCGAAATGTCACGGCCCTGAAGGGCGGCGCCAAGCAAGGTCCAGCCTTGCGGCGGGTTCACGCGCAAGAGGTATTTGCCTGGCCACAGGCTTGGAGTGGCGAATGGTCCCGCAGCAGAAAACGGGCTCGGAAAGGAAGCGCTGTCCTCGCGGCCATTCGCGGCGACGGCCGAAATACTTGCGCCTCGCCATTGGTCGGCCGTTGGTGGCGAACCGGTGCCCTCCAGCAGAATGCGGCCCCGCACGCGCGGTCCTTCGCTCAGGGTGAGCGCGATGCCAGTCACGGCGCGGTCGGCCACGATCACGGACTGGCTCGCGTGCAGGAGTGGTTCGGCGGGCGCAGCAGGCGGCCCGCCGCTTGGCCCGCGACCAAATGCCGAGATGTAAGGGATGGCGCCGGTTCCGCCCACCACGCCAAGCTCAAGCCCTTGGCCGGGCCACGGCACGCGGATAACGCGAGCGATGTATTGCCCCGGCGGAACGCCATAAAAAGTGAAGGCCCCCTCGCCATCAGTCACAGCGGTGCCGACGTCCACGAGCGGCACATCGCCTGTGTCTGCCGGCACCAGATGCACGGCGTGCCACGGCGCGGGCCCCTCGGGTCCCGTCAGCACGCCCGACACCTGCTGTGTCGGCACCATGCGCACAGTCACATCGACCGCGGTCAGTGGCTCACCGGAGATCGCGCGGACGATGGTGGCCGCGCTGTGTGTCATGGCTGACGGATGGTAGGTGGTGGGATAGGCCAGCCACGCATCTTCCGTTGTGGGCACACCCGAAAGGCCCGAGAGCGAATCGACCAGTGCGCGGCCGCCCGCTGCAACACCAGTCGCTCGATCGAACACGATCGGCGCCGCGCCCGTCGCCGTCATCGTCTGGTAATACGCGCGCGGCGTCGCGTTGGCCGCGCGAATGGCGCCCGCAAATCCGGGGGGCTCCGACAACACGCTGGTGAGCACGGCTACGAGATACTCACCGGGCATCAGATCCGAAAACCGATAGGCGCCGCGGTCGTCGGTGATCTGGCGCGCCAGCGTTTGAGGGCGTTGCGGGATGTTCATTTGCCGACGGCCGGCGATGTGCACCATCTGGATCGCGCGCACCTCGACGCCCACGAGCGGATCGCCATTGTCGGCCATCACCCTGCCGGCAATGATCGCGGGGCGCCACATGGTGATGATCAAGTCGTTGCGGGGTTGTCCGTCGGCAATGGCCACAGCGAGGCCGGGGCCGCCCGGACGCCGGCGGCCCAGCAGGCCCGGGAGCCATCCTGCCCGGGTGACATCCAGCTGATAGTTGCCTGCAGGCACCTCAGTGAACACGAACCTGCCTTCGGCATTCGTGCGGACTGGCACCGTGCGGCCGACAGGCGCAGGGCGCGGCCCTGGAGCCACGCTGTCGTTGCGCACAGCGACCACCGCACCCGCGATCGCTTCACCCTTCGCGTCGACCACTCGGCCCGCAAGCAGCCCAGTCGCGCGAGGGGTCTGCGACGGCTGGCCGCTTTGCGCGACCAACGTCCCGGCCGACAGAGCGAGCGCAATGAGCCATGTCAATGCTCGGTGGTTCACGCGAAACTCCCTCCAGTAGGTGGTTGCCGTTCGGCGAGCCATGCGTCAGCTTCTCGCTCGAACCACGCCAACGGTCCGCCAGCGGCGTACGCCGGATGGGGGAACGAGCGTTCACCGCGACGCTCGAGGCCGATCTTCTCCAGCACGCGTTGCGACGCCACGTTCGGCAGACTCGCCATGCCCGCGATGCGCGGCAGTTTGAGATCTTCGAAGGCATACCGCATCAGCGCAGACGCCATCTCGGTCGCATACCCGCGGCCCCACGCGGACTTCGCCAATCCGTATCCGATCTGGATGATCGTTTCTCCCTGGATGTTGTTGATCAGGTGGAATCCGACACCCTGTCCGCTCGCGCGTTCGACCGTCATCCACATGCCGAGTCCTGGATGGGTGTCGTAGTACTCGATGACCCTCGTGCGCAGCATGTCCTCGACCTGGTCGCGCGTCTTCAGGCCGCCGAGATACCGCGTGACCTCTTCGTCGCTGTAGAGCGTGGCGAGCCAGTCGAGGTCGTCATGCGTCATCCGTCGGAGGGCGAGCCGTTCGGTGACGAGCCAACAGTCGTCGGGAAGCATGCGCGCTAGTCTACTGGAATGGCCCACGCCGTTTGGACGTCGTGCGCAGAGATCCAGACGTGGCGGCCGGCCACGCGCACCGCGCCGCTGCCTGCGGGCGGTCCGAACTGTTCGGTGACGGCGTTGGTGGCCGGGTCAACCACCGATAGCAGCGTCTTTGTCGCGCGCACCCAGACGCGGCCGGCGCCAACCGCGATATCGCCGCCGTCGCCATCAGCGCCCGGCACCATGATCGTGGCGACGACCGTGTTTGTGGCCGGGTCGATCCGGCTCACCGACCCGTCGCCCTGATTGAGCGTCCACACGCCACCCTCGCCGGCGTCGAGGAACCGGGGCGTTGGGCCCACGGCAATGGTCGAGACCACTTGGTTCGTACGCGGATCGATTCGTTGCACGGTGCCTGCGCGAGACGATGCCGGGTCACCGGTGTTGGTGATCCATACCGAGCCGAAGCCGAAAGCCGCGGCGTAGGAGAGAGGAGCCACGGCGATGCGGGCCGATACTTCATTGGTGGCGGGGTCAATGCGCGAGAGCACGCCTGCCCGATCAGAAAGCACCCACACCGACCCAGCCCCGGCGGCCAGACTCAGTTCGCCCTCGGAGTCGGCCAGGCCCGTGGGAATCACGGCGGTCACTGACAGGGTCAGTAAATCCACACGATAGATGGACGCGTCGCGACAGTTCGCCACCCACACGGAGCCGAATCCAAGGGCCATCACGCCACACGGCGAGGGAATGGCCACGGTGGCCACGGGGCCGTCATGGTCGATATCGAGTTTCTCGATCCGGCCCCTGTTGGTGACCCACACCGCGGCCCCGTCGGCCACGAAGAAGTCTGCTGACCCCGGCAACACGATCGTGCGCGCTGCCCGCACCGAAATTTCTAGTAACCTTGCCGACATGAGACATCTCCTGCTTGCCGCCATTTTCGTCTTTGCCGCCGGCGTGGCGGCACCCGTTCAGCCTGTCGCCGCTCAAGCGCCACCACCGGCGCAGCCCGCGCCGCCGGCCCAAGGTAGCGAGGCTTCAGAATCCTGGTCCGTCACCGACCACACCATTCGCGTCGGCGGACAGACCATTCCCTACAAGGCGTCGGCCGGCACCACCATGCTGACCACCCCAGAGGGCGAGTCTACCGGACTGTTGTATTCGGTGGCCTACACACGGTCGGACGTGAAAGACCTCAGCACGCGTCCGGTGTCGTTCGTCTATAACGGCGGACCCGGCTCGGCGTCCATGTGGCTCCATATGGGCGCCTTTGGTCCGCGGCGCGTCGTCACCGTAAACGGCGAGTTTACGCCGCCTGCACCATACGGCATCGTCGACAACACCGAGACGTTGCTCGACAAGACCGACCTCGTGTTCATCGATGCGATGGGCACCGGTTACAGCCGCGCGGCCGGCAAAGGAAAGGAAGCCGATTTCTTTGGCGTCGATGAAGACGCCGCCGCCTTCGCGCAATTCATCGTCACGTACCTCAGCCGGAATGGTCGATGGAACTCGCCGAAGTTCCTGATTGGTGAAAGCTACGGCACGTTCCGATCGGCGGTGCTCGCCAACCTGTTGCAGCAGCGGCACAACGTGCATCTGAATGGCGTCAACCTGATCTCGTCGGTGCTGGACCTGTCCACCATCACGTTCGCCGATGGTGACGATCGGGTGTACGTGCACTATCTGCCCAGTTATGCGGCCGTGGCGTATTACTTCAAGGTCCTTGCGAACCGGCCTGCGTCGCTCGAGGTGTTGCTGGAGGATGCTCGCCGCTTTGCCGCCACCGAGTACGCCGCTGCGCTGTTCAAAGGCGACGAACTGACGCCGGCAGAAAAGGCGGCCGTGGCAAAGAAGCTCTCGGCGTTCACCGGTCTGGGCGAAGACTACTTGATGCGGGCGAACCTGCGCGTCAAGCTCGGCCAGTTCAACGCAGAGCTCATGCGCAGCCGCGGCCTGACGGCGGGCCGTATCGATGCGCGCTTTACGTCGTCGACCTTCAACCTGCTGACTGAGAACGCCGAGTCCGATCCGTTCAACGCTGCCGTCGGCGGGGCGTACACCGCGGCCGTCAACCACTACAACCACGAGGAGCTGAAGTTCGGTCGCGACCGCGTCTACCGAAACACCCGCCTTGGTGGTGGCTGGAACTGGACGCGCGCGGCGGCTGGCGGTGGGTTCCCGCCAGCACCTAATGTCCAGCGGGACCTGGCCCAGGCGATGATCACCAATCCGAAGTTGCTCGTGCAGGTGGAGAACGGCTACTACGACATGGCTACGCCGTTTGCGCCCACTGAGTTCACCTTCCGGCACCTCGGCGTGTCAGAGGATATTCAGAAACGAATCACGATGAAGTACTACCCGTCGGGCCACATGATGTATCTGCAGGATGCAGACCGGGTGGCGCTTCACAAGAACGTGGCTGAGTTTATCGACCGCGCAACGAAGAAATAGGATGTTCACTGCTCCTGATGTGGCCGGCATCGTCCGTCTGGCGCTGGCTGAAGACGTCGGCTCCGGCGACGTGACGAGCCTGAGTACTCTTCCGCCTGAGTTGACGATCCGTGCGCGTCTGGTGGCGAAGGCGCCGGGCGTGATTGCGGGACTCTCGGTGATGTCCGAGGTGTTCGCGCAACTGGACCCGGCTGTGCTGGTGGAGCCGCGTGTGTCCGATGGCGACCGGCTCGAGTCCGGTCAGCTCGTGGCCGACATCAGCGGACCGGCGCTCGCGGTGTTGGCCGGTGAGCGTACGGCCCTCAATTTTCTGCAACGGATGTCGGGCATTGCCACGCTGACCCGCGCGCACGTGGACCGCGTCCAGGGCACCGGCGTGGTCATCCTCGACACCCGAAAGACTGCGCCAGGGCTGCGCTTGCTCGACAAGCTGGCTGTTCGGGCCGGCGGAGGGCACAATCATCGGATGGGTTTGTTCGACATGGTCCTGATCAAGGACAACCACATCGACGCGTGTGGCTCGATCACAGAGGCATTGGCGCGTGTCAGCCGTGGTGCGCACGCCGGCTTACCTCGAGAAGTCGAGTGCCGCACAGAGTCCGATGTGCGTGAGGCCCTCGCTCTTTCGCCAGACCGCATCCTGCTGGACAACATGACCGTGTCGCAGGTTCGCCAGTGCGTCGCCCTTGTCGCCGGACGGGTGCCTCTGGAGGTGTCGGGCAGTGTGTCGCTCGACAACATCCGCGACTACGCTGATACGGGCGTCGCTTTTATTTCCGTCGGCGCGTTGACGCACTCCGTGCGCGCGCTCGATCTCAGTCTTCAGGTGTTATGAACGCAACGTTGACTCCGTCCGCCGCCCTGTCGGCGAACGACATTTATCACTACCTTCGCGAGCGACTTCGCGATGTGGTGCCCGATGTGGAACTGCGGTACAAGGCGGGCATTGCCGCGCAGATCAACGCGCTGAAGCGCGAGCGCAACGCCCTCATCCTCGGCCACAACTACATGGAACCGGCGCTGTTCCACTCCATCACCGACGTCGGTGGCGATTCGCTCGAACTCAGCCGGCAAGCCGCCATGACCGACAAGGACATCATCGTGTTCTGCGGCGTGCGGTTCATGGCCGAAACCGCGAAGATCCTCAATCCCAGCCGCACGGTGCTTCTGCCATCGGCCCACGGGGGCTGCTCGCTGGCGGATGGCATCACCGCCGCAGATGTCCGTGCGCTCAAAGCGCAGTACCCGGGTGTGCCGGTGGTGACTTACATCAACACCTCTGCAGAGGTGAAGGCCGAGTCCGACATCATCTGCACGTCTGGCAACGCCGCAAAGGTCGTCGAGTCGCTCAACGCCGACGCCGTGATCTTCCTCCCCGACGAATACCTGGCCGCGAACGTGGCAAGGGCCACCGGGCGCCAGATCATCTTTCCAACCCGTGCACGGCCGGCGACAAACGAGCCGAACCTCACTCACACCCTCATCGGCTGGACCGCGCGTTGCGAAGTGCACGAAAAGTTCACCGTGCAGGATGTGCAGGACGTGCGCCGCCAGTTCCCCGATACCGTCATTCTCGCGCACCCGGAGTGCAGTCCCGCCGTGGTGGACGCCGTGGACTTCACCGGCAGCACCGCCGCGATGATCAAGTACGTGGAAGAGACGCAGGCTCCCCGCTACCTGCTGCTGACGGAGTGCTCGATGGGCGACAATGTGGCCGCCTCCAACCCGGACAAAGAGATGCTGCGGATGTGCTCGGTTCGGTGTCCTCACATGAATGAGATCACGCTCGAAGATACGCTTGAGGCCCTGCAGAAGACGCAATACGTCATTGAGGTGCCCGAGGCGATTCAGGCGCGCGCGCGACTGGCACTCGAGCGGATGCTCGCGATTTCCTGAGGACACCATGACTGGTCGAACACGCCTTCTCTTCGCCGTCCTCCTGGCCCTTGGTGCCACCGGGGTTTCCACGCCGGCGCAGACCCCTACCGACATCGTCACGGTATTCAGCAATGCTCGTCTGATTCAGCTCGGCGCCACTCCAGGGGTCTCCGACGCCGCCATCATGGTGCGTAACGGCCGAGTGGCTGCGGTAGGGCCGGTCGCATCGATTGCCGTGCCCACGGGCGCACGGCGCGTGGACCTTGGTGGACGCTTCGTGCTGCCGGGCCTGATTTCTACTCATGTGCACGTCTCGGATGTGACCGGGCCCGAAGCGCGTGCCTACACCGACGAAAACACGAAGCGCCAGCTGAGCGTGTTCGCCAGGTACGGCATCACCAGCGTATTGAGCCTGGGCGGGGAACAGGCGCCTGCATTCACGGCGCGCCTGGGCCAGGCTTCCGTTCCACTGGATCGCTCGCGCATCTTCCTCTCAGGCGACATCGTCACCGCCGCCACGCCCGACGCCGCCCGCGGGCAGGTGGCGCGCGTTGCCGCCCTCAAGCCGGACATGATCAAAATTCGCGTGGACGACAACCTCGGCACGGCGCGGAAGATGCCGCCCGAGGTGTTTCAGGCGGTGATCGACGAAGCCCACAAGCGCGGCCTGCGGGTTTCCGCGCACATCTTTTATCTGGACGATGCGAAGGCGTTGCTGAGGGCGGGCGTGGACATGATTGCGCACTCCGTTCGCGACAAAGACATTGACGCGGAGTTCATCGCGCTGATGAAAGCGGCCAATGTGCCGTATTGCCCGACACTGACGCGGGAGCTGTCGACGTTTGTGTACGAATCGACGCCCGCCTTCTTCGACGAGCCGTTTTTCCTGACCGAGGCAGACCCAGCGATGGTGGCCCGGCTCAAGGAGCCGGCGCGCCAGCGCGTGATGGAGCAGTCGAAGAGCGCGCAGGCCTACAAGGCCGCACTCGTCGTAGCAGAGCGCAACCTGAAAGCCGCCGCTGATGCGGGCCTGCTCGTGGTGATGGGGACAGATTCGGGTCCGTTTCCAGAGCGGTTCCAGGGCTACTTCGAACACGTCGAGATGGCGATGATGGCGGCGACGGGGTTGACGCCGGCTCAGGTCCTGCGATCGGCGACCAGTGACGCCGCGCGCGCGCTGCGGGTCAGCGACGTGGGGACCATAACGCCAGGGGCGTGGGCGGACTTTGTGGTGCTGGATCGCAATCCCCTCGAGGACATCCGAAATACCCGGTCGATTGCGTCAGTGTGGATCGCCGGGAATCAGGTGCCGGCACGGGCGGCCGCAGCCAGTGCAGCGACGCCCGGCCATGACAAAGCGTTCTGGCGGCAGATTGCCACCGACAAATTCGCCGTGCCCGCGGGCGCCGCGTTGCCTGTGTTGCTCGGTGAGCTCACCGCGATGCTCGGTTCGCCCGACCCGGAAGTGCGCGATGACATCGCGTACACCACGTTGACCCAGTGGCTGTACCGCCAGCGCCTTGTGCCGGTCGAGGAGCGCCGGCGCTTGTTGCGTGAGTGGACGATGGCTCTTCGGGGCGGCATCGGAGAGCAGGGAACGCCAACCGTGTTGCGCCGATCGTTTTCAGCGTTGTCGCTTGGCGTGTTGGCCATTCTCGACAACGAAGCCGCTTATCTGGAGCGCGACGAGTTCGACGGGCTCCTGACCGCGGCGCTCGAGTATTTGAAGAACGAGAAAGACGTTCGTGGCTTTGACGGCACCATGGGGTGGCTGCACTCGGTGGCCCACACCGCGGACCTCCTCAAGTTCCTGGCGCGCAGCCGGCACTTGCGGGTGGAGCAGCAGGCGATGATCCTCTCGGCGCTGACCGCCAAACTCCGGGCGGTAGAGACGGTGCTGGTGGATGGCGAAGATGAGCGGCTGGCCAGGGCGGTCCTGTCGATTACGGCCCGGCCCGACTTCGACGAGGCTGCCTTCACCGCCTGGTTGAAGGCGCTCTCTCCGCCGCCCAGAACCACGCCGCCGTCTGCTGCCGAGCGCGCGGCCGACCAGAATGTGCGCCACCTTCTGGTTTCCACATTCGCCGTCGTCTCAGCCGACACGAGGGAACTGCCCTCGCTCACACGCGCCCGAGCGCTATTGCTGGCACGCCTTCAAGGGCGCTGAAGGGCAGTTGGATTGCGTGCATTCCCGCGTTTCGTAGCGCGCCCTGGGTCTCAAGGGCGCGGCTTTGTCCTGGCTCTGTGTGCCGGTCTGTTGGCCGCCGCCTGTGCCGGCCCGGCGGTGCAGATGCCTGGCGCGATCGATTTCGCCGCCGCCTCGGCGGATGTGATGTCGGACGCGTTCGCGTGGTCTCCGGCGCGCGTGGTTGATTGGTCCGACTTTCGCGGCAAGCCCAACATGGCGAGCACTGCGGCCGCGATGACGGCCTATTCCATCACCTCTGAGGCCCGGTGCGACGAGGGACGATTCACGTTTCGTGTGCAGTCGTATTTCCTGCCGGCGCGGTCGTGGGTGAAGTCGGCGCACTTGTTGGAGCGAGCCTCCGACCGCACCCTGCAGCACGAACGCACCCACTTCGATTTGAGCGAGGTGCAGGCGCGACGCGCGCGGCAGGGCCTGGCGGCGCTGAAGTCACCCTGCGAATTGCCCAACGAGGTGCGCGACCGTCTGGTGGCGCCATATCTGGTGGGTGATGCGGCGGTGCAGGCGCAGTACGACCGCGAGACCATACACGGCACGCACAGGTCCCGGCAGGCCGAGTGGGAGGAGCGAGTGCGCGGCTGGCTGCGCGAGCTGCCCCGTTGACTTCTCATTTTAGTTTGATCTAAAGTCACGGCGTGAGGCTGTCCGCGCCCGTCCTGTCCGCCCTGGCCTCGCCCCGGCGCCAGGAAATCCTGCGCCTGACGTGGCGGCGGGAACTGGCATCCGGGGACATTCACCAGGCACTTGGCGACGTCACCTTCGGCGCCGTGTCGCTGCAATTGCGCACGCTGGTGTCGGCCGGGCTGCTCGACAGCCGGGTGGATGGCCGGTACCGGCGGTATCGCGCCAACCGGAAGGCCTGCGGGCCCATGGCGCCGCTCCTGGAACGCATGTGGAGCGACAGCCTCTGGAAACTCAAACTGCTGGCGGAACTCGAACACTCGCGCCGGGGGCCACGCGCCGCCTCGCGCAAAAGGACACGCTCATGACTGCTGCCCCGTTGCCATTCGCCCTTGACCGGTCGATTCTCATTGGCGCCCCGCGCGCCACGGTGTTTTCGTTTTTCACGGATTCATCTCGCTGGGCCACCTGGTGGGGCGCCGGTTCGACCATCGACCCGGTCGTCGGCGGCCAGGTGTACATCCGGCATCCCAACGGCATCGAGGCTGGCGGCACCGTGCTCGAGATCGAGGCGCCACGGCGCATTGTGTTTTCGTACGGCTTCGCCAGCGGCGTGCCGATGCCCCTTGGCGCATCACGCGTGACGATCTCCTGCGAGAGCGAAGCGGGCGCCACACGAGTGACGCTGCATCATGCGCTGGCCACCGAGGCGGCGCGTGATGAACACATTCAGGGCTGGCGGTATCAGCTTTCCCTGTTCGCCAATGTGGTGGCCGGCGTGGTGCACAGTGGTGCCGCCGACAAGGTCGATACGTGGTTCGCGGCCTGGGCCGAGCCGGATGCCGCCGCGCGCGAAGCGATGTTGTCAGACGTGGCCGTGTCCGAAGTGCAGTTTCGCGATCAGTACAGTTGCGTGGATGGCCTGGCCGAACTCCTGCCGCACATTGCGGCGGCGCAGCGATTCATGCCGGGCCTGCGCCTGAAACGCGACGGCGACGTCCGCCACTGTCAGGGCACGGTCGTCGCGAACTGGACCGCAGTGGCCAGCGACGGAACCCCACGGGGCCGGGGCACGAACGTGTTTCAGATGAGTCCCGACGGCCGCATCTCTGCCGCCGTCGGGCTGTGGGGGTAGTGAATCTCGTAGCTACTTGCGTTTGTAGTACGTCTTCGACGCTGTTTCGCGCACGAGCGCATCGCCCTCGATGGACCACGACGTGCGGTTCACCACCGGACCATTGGCCGTGTCCATCGTCGTTTCAATCACGAGCTTGTCGCCGGCCCATGAGGCGTGTGCCCGGCCTTCGGCGCCGCGCATCTGCACCACCACATCTGAACCGTTGAGTGGATAGGCGGTCCGCACTCCGCCGATTTCGATCGAGAACGTGGATGAGTCCAGCGCAATGATCGTCTCGGCGTTCGCCGGCGTCCCGCCGACGCTTGCGATCACGCCACCGCGGCCTCCACCACCACCGCCACCACCGGCGACAGCAACGCCGCCCCCACCGCCGCTGGCCACCATCGTGCCCCCACCAGCACCGCCACCGCGTGCGACGACTGCGCCGCCGCCACCACCACTGGCCACCATCGTGCCGCCCCCAGCGCCGCCGCCGCTCGACACCACGGCGCCACCCCGGCCGCCGCCTCCGCCGCCGGCCACCATGACACCGGTCGGAGAACTGCTCATCGCCTCGCGACGCGCCTCCATCGTCTTTTCCGCGTCAACGACCCAGGTGCCTGAAAAGCTCCGTCCCTGTCCCGCCGCCGTCATTCCACTCACGCTCACGCACACGATCACTGCCGTCACGCCCATACACAGATTGCGCATGTTGTGCTCCCTTCGCGTCTAAAGAACCCCTGGGAGCGCCGATCGTCGCAGAAGGGAAGCGCGCTACTTCGAGTCGAGCAGGCGGAGGCGCAGCGAA
This sequence comes from Acidobacteriota bacterium, assembly GCA_016716905.1. Classification (NCBI taxonomy): domain Bacteria; kingdom Pseudomonadati; phylum Acidobacteriota; species Acidobacteriota bacterium. The sequence goes on from JADJUS010000004.1 coordinate 676,850, forward strand.
AGACTATGGCCGTCGAGGACATTTGGCCCGCGCGGCACCGCCGTGACAGCGCCGCCGCCCGCACCAGCGGTGCCTCCGCCAGATCCGCGAGCCACCACAGTGGCGGTCGATCCACTGCTCACGGCACCCGCAGCGCCGCTGCTCATCACACCACCACCGACGCGCCCGCCGGCACCGCCGCCGCCCGCACCACCGCCCCGGCCCAGATACGCGCCGGCCGCCACGTACGGATCGGGCATGTCGAATGACACCAACTGGCCGGGCGACACCCAATCCACGGTCTTGCCTGGCGCACTGCCTGAAGAGACGAGACGCCCCGTGGGCTCGTGCGTCACCAGTCGCTGCAGACCCGCCCACAGCGCTCGTGTGCCATCGGCTCGGCGAACCGCTTTCAGCTTGCCCGATACCTCGATGATCATCGGTCCGTCGGTGGTGTCAACGGCGCGGCCCCGGAACGTGAAGCCGATGGTGCCCGCGATCAATCGCACCACCTGATGCTCCACAGTTTCTGTACCGTTGGGAGCCTTGTGCACCATCCACAACTCGGCATCCACGGCACCATCGATCACCGCTTCGGGATCGGTCGACACCAGCATCGGCATCGTTGCGCCCACTCGTAACTCCAGTCCCTTCACCGTTGCGGCGCAGGTGCTCTGCGACGGGCGCGTGATCTGATCGAGGCCGATGCGATCTCCCCGCTGGAGGGTGAGTTCGTTTGTGCCACCGGACCCGGTGGCCACCGCCCGGCCGCGTTCCCACAGGCGCAACCATGTGACGCCCACTGAGACCTGGGTGGTCGTTCGCGACCGTTCTGTGACCGTGACCCGCCATCCATCAGTGGCATCCGTCGGCGGCGTGCCCCGGGTGATCACTGACTGGCACAAGCTGCCACGGCTATACACGAACCACGGGTCGCTGCCTGGGGCGCCTGCCACACCAGAGACCGACGTGCCGATCTGACGGCCGTCCGGCAGCTGGACAGGTGAGGCCAGTGTGAGCTCGAACGGATCCGTCCGGTTCGCCATGGCGATGACGCCACCGCGCCCTCCGCCTCCCTGCGGTGGGGCAACCGCGGCCTGGCCGACCGTCAGCAGCGCGACCAGCGCAGCGCTCCACATCTCAGTTGCCTCCGATCGTCTCGCGCCAGTCCACGCCCTCTTCGAGTCGAATGACCCGCGTCGGCTGCGGCGCAGATGTAGGCACTGTCACCACGACAGGCGTCACCTCGGCGGCGGGGGCGGGCGCGAAAGGCGTCACCAGTCGGCCCGCAGCGAATCCTCCGGCCATGAACGCGACAGCCGCCGCAGCCGCCGCGGCCACACGCCATCGGCGCGGTCGCACCACTGTCTGCGCCTCATCCTGCGGCATCGTTGCGCCCACGAGCCGGCGCAGGGCCATCAGGTCCACCACGTACGCGCGGCCCTCAGCGGTTTCCAGTGCGCGCATGACGTCGCCATGCTGCACGGGCTCTGCGTCCACCCACGCGGCCAGCGTTTCCAAATGTGTGTCCATCGGACTCTCCTTCAACACGTTACTCCTGATCACGGCGTGCGCCGCAGGGCCGGCGCCAGGGTCGCCCGCAGCTCCTGGCGTGCCCGATGCAGACGGGACCGTACCGCAGCCGGCGTCAAGTCACACGCCACGGCAATTTCGTCGTAGTTCAGGCCGCCGACCTCACGCATCAGGAACACATCACGATCGAGGTCTGCCAGCGCCTCAAGGGCCTGATTGAGGGCCACCGCCAGTTCCTGGGTCGGGGCCGCCGCGCGCTCCACCATCGGACCTGTCGCGGGCCGCCTCGCGCCATCGCGCAGGAAATTGAGGCCGAGGTTCCTGGCCACGCTGAACACCCAGGCACGTTCGCCGCCGGCATCGGTGTCGGGCACACCGGCCCGGGTCACGCGCAGAAACACCTCCTGCGTCAGGTCGCGGGCGGGCTCAGACTGGCCGACCAGCCGGCACAAGTAGCGGAACACGCCCTGCCGGTGTTCGGAGAACAGGCGATCGGTCTTTGTCACCGTTGGGTTCACGCGCTCGGGCTCGTTCCTTAGAACCCCATGTCACGGCGTTTGTTGCAGGCTATTTTTTTCGAATGGCCCTGAGGACACGGCCCCCTGGCTGATCCTGGGCGGCGACAATGGCGCGCACCACGTAGTCACCCGACGTCAGTGCCCCGACAGGCACTGCGGCCGTTACCACAAAGCGATCCGGCTCACTTGTGGCAGCGAACGTTCCCTTGATCGTGACCAGAGCCGGACCGTTGGCAGTCCGCGCCACTTCAAAGACCGCTCCGACGGCTGCCCCCTGGCGGGCGCCATAAATTTCCAGGTAAGCCATCGCCGATGCCTCGCGGCCAAAATCCAGACGCGGCTGGAACCGGCCCTCGCGCGACAGCCCCACCACAAGCGCGCTCATCGTGAGCGGGCCTGCGCTGGCCAACTCGGCGTTGATCTCCGCGTCCGCGGCTCCCCCGCGGCCCGAGCTTTCCGTGGCCGCGACGCGAAGGCGATAGTGGCCTGCCGGCACAATCAGCGATGACGCGACCGGTGACGCCGTGAGCTCGGCGGGGCCAAGCTGCGTGCTCGCCACCAGCTTCCCTTCATCGTTGAAAAGGCCCACGATGGCCGACGATGGGGCGGCTGATTCATCGGGCGAATCGAAGAGTGCCACGACGCGAATCATCTGCCCGCCAGGTTCGCGCGAACTGAACCCCGTGATGCGCAAGGGGAGGTCGCGAAAGACCCGAGCGTCTTTCATCATGTCCAGTGGTGTCGGTGCGCCGGTGTTCACAAACCGCGCGGCTGTGCGCATCACACTGAGCTGAGGACGCTGACGCACGGTCGTGCCAGCCCGCGTCACTGCCAATGAGAATCCCCGGACCGTTCCGGTGGTTTCAGAAGGCTCCGGCTCCACGCGCGCGATGTAGTAGCCCGACGTCTCGCGCGCCACGCGAGACAGGGCCGAATTTGCCGCATCGCCCAGGTGCAGCAACGGACCACCCGTGGCGCCGGTCAAGTGCTCGAGGCCGGCCCTGCCGCCATCGGTCACCGCCAACTCAGGCTGGACCACGTAGAACTGGGCGCGTGCGGAGGCGGCTGCGGCCCCGACCTGCTTGAACTGGTCGGTTCGGAGTTGGCAGGGCGGAAGTATCCGCATCGCCGGCGTGGGCGCGGGCGCGGCGGTCGGGCCTGTGGGCACAGAAAGCTGTGCCGAGAAGAACACGATGGCGACCGGTGCTTCACCGCCGCGGAGGTCATCGAGGGTTCCGCGCAACGCCGCGAGTGTGGCAGTCGTGCGGCACGTGGCGTCTTCGGCGCCCTCGTTTGGCGGGGCCTGCCCGCCAATGCGGGTCAGGGCCTGGCTGATGCGGTGATGCTCGGTCGTCAGGTCAACAGTGAGTCCGCCATACGGCATGGTCATCAACGCCACACGGTCGCGGGGGCCGAGGAGGCGCAGAAACTGGATGATCTGTTCCTTGACGCCGGCATCGCGGCCAGGACGGACGGTGTACTGGTCAAGAATCAGCACGACGCTTCGGCCGCCGTCACCGGTGGCGTTGGTGCCGTACGGAGCAAGCGGAGCGTCCGCACCGGCGCCCGCGTCCCCTGCGGGGGCCGATGCGAGCGACACATATTCGAGCGAACGGATCGGCCGTGCGCGGCCGTCGATCTTGAGGGTGACTTCGTCCGCGCGCAGGTCAGCCACCGGCTGGCCATCTGCGCCGACCACCGCAAAATCCACCGCGATGAGCCGTGCGCGGTCTTGTGATGACAACACGAATTGCTGGGCGGCGGGTTGCACCGTGGCCAGCGCGAGGAGCCCGAGAGACGCGGCCATCAGCCGCAGCGACGCAAAGCGAAAGGGCATCCCCTTGAGGATACTCCGCGCTCAGTCGATGTAGTAGACGAAGATGGAATGGCCGATTCGCGCGACAGGCGTGTATTTGTCCAGCCATCGGAACATCGTCTGTGGCTCGAGATACACACCCTGGAGGTTGGTCACGCTGATGGCGACGTAGCTCTTTCGCTGGATGTTGATGCTGGTCGCCGCCGGATTCGGGTTTCTGAGCTGGTAACTCGGCAGCCAGTCGTACTTGATGCCGTAGCGATCGGGCGAATCGGTGCCGAAGTAGCTGAGATAGACACGGTCGATCCCGCGGCTGTCCATGAATTGCTTCAGGCCTTTGAGGTCTTGTCCCCAGTCGAGATTTGAGTCAACCAGGTAGCGGTAGCCGTGTGCTGGACCGCCGGCGAACTCGTTGAAGTACGCCAGATGATGCGGCCATGTCGTCCACGCCGTGACGGGGTACCACAGCAACGGCAGGATCAACAGGAATTTGAACCGGCTGCTGAGGTGCATGAGTGCGCCCGCCGCCACCACAAAGATGAACGGGTAAACGGGCAGCACGTAGCGCAGACCGATCGAGCGCAGCTCAACGCTGAAGAAGGCGAAGAACGCGACGATGGGGAGCCACAGGATGAGGTCGTCCAGGGTGATCGTGCGCCGGAACAGCTTCGCCATGACCAGAAAGAGCGCGCCGCCGAAGCAGAGCAGGAGGGGTATCGGCGTCTTGAGTAAAAACGCCACGAAGATGTAATACCACCAGCCCTCGCTTGAGAGCTGGCCCATGAGGTACGACCAGTGACCGGCTGCGCTGCTCTGAATGGTGAGTCCCTGCAGGTACGGTTGTGGGTTCAGGCCATAGCCGACCAGGAACACCGCGATCGTGCACGCCGCCGAGAGCAGCAGGCCTTTGATCGGCAGTCGACGGCCGCCGAACGCCATGAAGCCCAGGATGATTGCTTCGACCGGCAGCAGCAGCAGCGCCGGAAATTTCGAGAGCAGGGCCAGGCCGAGCGAGATCCCGGATAACACGTGGTACCGCCTGGTGTCGTGGACCAGGGCCTGTCGAAACAGCGCCATCGTGGTGAAACAGAAGACGGTCAGCGTCATGTCCGGTGTGATGAGCGCGCCGTGGGCCAGCATGTTGGGACAGAGGGCGAAAAACGCGAGCGCGATGAGGCCGGCGGCGAGGCCGTAGAGGGCGGCGGCCACGCGATACACGACATAGCCCAGCAAGAGCGCCTGCAGTATGACCATGAACCGCGCCCGGTTCAGAAGCCGGTCGTCACGGTTGGCCTCTGACGACAACAACGCCTGCCCGCGGGCGATGTCTGCCGCCCCGAGAAACGCGAGGTCTTTCGATGGCTCGGCAGAGTAGTTCCACACACGCCTGTCCAGGTCCTCCCAGAGCAGGGGCAGGCTGTCGAGGTAGTACGCAAGCGGCGGATGAATCGGAGCCGAGGGCACATCCCACTGCTGGTGACTGAGCAGGTAGTCGCCCATGCCGAAGTAGTTCGTTTCGTCCCACGTGGCAGACTTGGTGCTGACGGCGGTCGCGGCCTGGGCCGCGAACAGGGCGAGCAGGACAGGTACGAGCAGCCGCGCGCGTGTGGGCATCGCCGCTATGGTTCCTGGCGCGATGCGAGAGTGGCGGCCAGGCGGCGCCAGTCGTCGTTCGTGGGATCGAGCCGGAGGGCTTCCTGGCACTCGCGAAGCGCTTCAGCCACTCGGCCCTCCCTGGCGAGTGCGAGCGCGAGGTTGCCGTGCGCGAGTGCGTTGTCGGGCGCCAGGCGAATGGCTTCGGTGTAGGCCGCGATGGCGGCCTTCGGCTGGCCCGCTCGCGCGTGCATCGCCCCGAGGTTATTGTGCGCCTCGGCGAAGTCCGGCCGGACTTTTGTAGCAATCGCGAACTGGCCCATGGCCTCGGCCACTTTGTTCTGGAGGGTGAACAGCAGACCCAGGTTGTTGCGCCACTCTGCCTGATCGGGCACGATGCGAAGCGCCTGCCGGTATTGATCGATCGCCTCGTCGTTGCGGCCGACCTTGGCAAACACTTCAGCCAGACCCGCGTGCGCCCGGTGATTACCGGTGGTCACGGCGAGGGCTCGCCTCCATAACGTCTCGCTGTTGCGCCAATGCTGGACCTGCTGTCGTGCCGCAAACGCGCAGGCGCCAACGACGAGCAGGGCCGCCACGGCCGCCGCGGGTTGTAGCTGCGGTCGGCGTGCGATCAACTCGGCGCCGCCCCACGCAATGATCACGAAGAGGCCGACGAGCGGGATGTAGGTAAAGCGGTCCGCCATCAACTGGTCGCCGGCCTGAAACAGGCCAATCACCGGCAGGAGCGTGAGCAGGTACCAGAGCCAACCGACCAGCACGTACGGCCGTCGGTCTCTCTGCCGCACGGCGACGGTCGTGACCAGCGCCAGCGCCGCGCCCGCGCTGAGCACCTGCCACCACGGCGGCAACACGGGCGGATAGGGATAAAACACCGCGAGGCCAGACGGCCAGAACATCTGGCCGATGTACTTCACGTACGACAGCACGGCGTTGAACACGCGGAAGTCGAGCGACAGTTGCGCCAGTGTGCCCACCGCGCCGACTTGAGACTGCACAGTCAGCGTCGCGATGCTGACGATGGCGGCGAGCGCAAACAGCGGCACTTTCTCGCGAAGCAGCGACATCGTCGGCGGGCGGCGAAGCGGCCAGATGTCGAGGAGCAGCAGCACCACCGGCAGCGTGACGAGCATGGGTTTCGCCATCAACCCCATAGCAAAGAGGGCGACGACGACGAGATACCGGCGCGTCGTGCGCGCCTGCGCCCATGCGATGTACGCCCAGAGCGTCAGAAAAAAGAACAGCGTGCTGAGCACATCCTTGCGCTCGGCGACCCAGGCGACCGATTCCACGTGAAGGGGATGCACGGCGAACAGCGCTGCGACCAGCGCGCTGCGCCACTCAGCGCCTGTGGCTCGCCGCAGGAATCCGAACAACGCCAGCGTGCCCGCAATGTGCAGCACCAGATTCGTGACATGGTGCCCGCCGGCGTTCAGGCCGAACATCTCCACGTCGGCCATATGCGATAGCCACGTCGCCGGCTGCCAGTAAAACAGGTAGCCCGACGTCAGCGCCCACCAGACTCCCTGCCACGAAAGTCCGGCCGCCACGTTCGGATTGTTCGTGATGTACCAGGTGTCGTCGTAGGAGACGAACGCAAAGTCCCGCACGTCCGCGAACACAGCCAGAGTGATCGCCGCCAGTCCGGCCGCAATTATCCAGGCTCTGCGAGGGGAGGATTCGGTCACGACGAGATTGTACGCAATTCCCATCAGCAATCAGAGATCAGCAATCCGTCCCATCCCGATCCTCGATCGCTCCATCCTCAACCCTCAATAACGCAGTACAAAAAAAACGCCCGGCCGGGATTGCTCCCGGCCGGGCGGTCTGACAAGAGACGAGTTGTTACCAGTTGATGCGGAAGACGATCTGGCCGACACGTCCACCCGGGTCACCCGAGGTGTTGATGTCGGTGGCCGCCGAGGTCACCTGGAACGTGCCCGCGCCGGAGCCCGGCGTCAGGTTGTGGTTGAAGTTGATGTTCGCGAACGCGTTGAGGGCTTCGACGTTGACTTCGATGCTGCCCTTGCTCAGGAACGGGAACAACTTCTTGATGCGCAGGTCCACCTTCGTGTAGAGCGGACCGTTGATCTCGATGTCGGGCGCGTTGCAGTCGCCGCGGTAGACGGCCACGCAGCTCGCGTCGCTCGAGGGCTTCAGGTAACGGCCGGTCGGCACGCCGAGCGCCGCACTGTAGCCAGTGGCGGTCGTCGGGTCGGTGCTGTACGCGGCACGCGTGTTGGCAATGATGTCCGCCGGCATGCTGTACACCGTCGTGGAACCCGTCACTGCATCCTTGTAGATGCGGATCTTGAATTCGCGCGACAGTTCCTCTGCCGTCATGCCCACCAGCTTGGTGTTGGTCAGGCGGAAACGGTTGGTCTGGAAGCGGGCGTTGCCCGAGAATTCCCAGTTGCCGAGGATGCCATTGAGAATCGGGTTCATGTCCGAGCCGAAACGACGGCCGCGACCCACAGGAACTTCATAGGTGAAGTTGGTCTTGAACTCGTGCGGAACACCTGTCGAGTTGACCTCGATGTAGTCCATCCGGATGGACTGGAGCGACAGATTGTGGCGCACGGCGTACGTGTAGTTGGCGCTGACGAGCAGGCCCTTCGAGAGCCGACGGCGCAGTTCCAACTGCAGGCTGTTGTAACGCGTGCCTTCGCGATCCTGCACGATGAACGCGCCACCCGTGGCGGGGTTCATCACCCAGAAGTTGGAGGGCAGGCCGGCGGTCAGCGCGTTTGCGCGGAAGGCCGTGGTGTCGAGCGCGCCGGCGGCGCCGCCGAGCGCGGGGTTCAGCGTGCTGAAGCGGTTGTAGAACGCGCTGTTCGCATACTGCGTTGCGGTGTAGCGCGCTGGGTTGGTCACGTCCGCGCCCGACCGGCCGCTCAGGTAGGCCTGGTGGATCGGCAGGGGCGAGGTGCCCGGCGCGCCTGTGTAGGCGAACGTGTTCCCGCGGCCGGCCGCGATGTTGGCGGCCAGGTTGGCTCGCGCCAGCAGGAATTCGTCGTAGAAGCCGTTCTCGAAGAGCACGCGCTCGTTCCAGTTCTCTTCCGCCCACGCGTACTTGTTCTTGTTGCCGACGTAGCGCACTTCAAGCGCCATGTCGTCACCAAGCGACCGCTGGATACCCAGCGAGTACGAGTGCACGCGCGGTGTCTTGAGGTTCGGCTGGAACATGTTGAGGCTGTTCGCCGTGGTCGCCACGATCGGATAGACCGGCGACTCCGGGAACGCCGGCGCGCCGAGGCGGTCCTTCTGGCTGTAGAGCACCGGCCAGCTTTCGCCCGGGCACACGAGGCAGAATCCCGTGGTCGCGTTCCGGTCGGCCGACGTCGTGCCGCCGGGGTTGCTGCCCGCGTTGACCGTGAAGCGGTCGAAGCGCTCGACGTTATACGTCATCGAGTAGCCGGCGCGGACCGTGGCCTGGTCGGGGTTGCCGAGGACCGAGCGCAGGAAACCGTCCTGCACATTCGGCCGCCAGGCGAAGCCCACGTTGTAGCCCAGGTTCGTCCAGTTGGTCTTGTACGACTCATTGCCCACTTCGTAGGGAATGTAGGTCGGCACGGCTTTGCCGCTCTTGGCCGTGGGGTCGAACATGTTGCAGGCGCGTCCATCCGGACCCGCCCCGACACCCGAGATGCCGCAGAGGTCATCAATGGTGATCGTCGAGAACGTCTTGGTGACGGGCACGAAGGGCAACTGCACATCCCAGCGGATGCCGCCATTGATGGTCAGGGTCGGCGACACGCGCCATGAGTCCGACGCGTAACCAGCGAAGGCGTACGCCTTGGCCAGCTGCTTCAGGTCGCCGAGGTAAACGTACTTGCCTGTGGCCGCGTCCAGACGTGCCGTGCCGTTGACTGAACTCACGCGACCCGTCAACAGGGCATACAGCGCACGGGCGTCGGTCAGGTTCTGCGCCGTCGCGCCTGGGAACGCACCGCCGGTGGCTGAACTAAACAGGCCGGCCGCCGGGTCGAACGTCTCGTTGAACCCGATGTTCACTGTGGGCACCGTTGTCGTACCCGTTCAGGCGGTTGTGCACGCCCGAGAACGAACCGCCGAACGTGATGCTGTGCGAACCCTTCAGCCAGCTCAGGTCGTCGCTCACGCTCCACGTCGTGGTGTTACGCGGCGCAGCGTCGTTGCGAGTCGTCGCACCCGTGATGAGCGGCAGGCCGAGGCTGTAGCCACCCTGGTCTTCGAACATGGCCGGGGTGATGTTGGAGAAGAAGTCGTTCGGCGACCACTGCCAGCCGCCCTTGAACTCGTTCACCATGTTTGACGTCAGCGTGGAACGCACACCCAGCGAACCCGTGGTGCGATAGGAGTTCTGCGTGCCGTAGTTCGCGAAGCCGGGGAACCGCACTTCCGCGCTGTTGAGCAGGTCAGGATTGCTCTTGAACCGCTGCCAGTAGTACGTGGCGCTGATGCGGTGCTTGTCCGTCAGGTTGTAGTCGATGCGTCCGGTCGGCGCGTACTGATCGCCGCGGCCGCCCGGCTGGAACCGGTAGTTGTCCACGTTCCGGTTGGTGGTCTGGCTGACGACGCCTTCGATCTGTGTGGCCGCCTTGATCCTCGAGAGAATCGACTGAATGGTGGGGTCGAGCGTGGCGATCTGACCGTTGGCCCGCGCCAGCGCCAGAATGTCTACGGTCTGCTGCGTCGTGACGCCGCCAACCACGCGGTCATACGTGAAGATGCCCGCTGCGGCCGAGTCCTTCAGAATCGTACGGTCCCTTGTGGCTGACGAGGGCTGCCGCTGGTGTTCCATGTTGAAGAAGAAAAACGCCTTGCCCCGGCCGTTGTAGCCCGGCAGGACGATGGGGCCGCCGATGCGGCCGCCGTACGTGTACAGCTTGACGTCGTTCTTCGGAAGGCCGTTCGGGTTGGCCGCCGAGACCGCCACTTCATTGAAGTAGTAGTTCGAGTTGAACTTCGGATCGCGCCAGTAGAGGTACGCGCTCGACTCGAACTGGTTCGAGCCCGAGCGGGTGGTGAACGCCACCTGCACGGAACCCGCGCCGGCACCCACGCCGGGCACGGCGCCCGTGACCGTCACTTCTTCCACCGCGTCCATGCGGGGCGTGACCATCGAGAAGAAGCCGTCACCCGACTGCAGCGCGTTGCCGGTGCCGATGCCATCAATCGTGATGTTGACCGTGTTGTTCGGCAGGCCGTTGATGATCGAGCTGCGCAGGTTGTTGCCGACCGAGGACACGCCAGGGAGCATGGCCAGGGAGTACAACGCGTTGCGCGACGCCAGCGGAAGCTGGCTCAACTGCTCGGTGAGCAGCGTGGACGAAACCGTGGGCGACTGCGTCTGCACCATCTCGGTGCCGCCTTTGACTTCAATCGTCTCCGTCAGCGCGCCGATTTCGAGCTTGGCGGTGATCGCCGCGGGGGTTCCCGCAATCAGACGAACCTCGTTGGCGACGAACGTCTTGAAGCCCGACAGCGAGACCGTCACCGTATAGGTGCCGGCATTCAGACCGGGGATCGAGAACTGGCCGGTCGAGTTGCTGACCGCCTCGATGACGACGCCGGTAGCGTTATTTTTCACAACGACGGTGGCGCCGGGAATGGCACCGCCGTCGGTATCCAGGACCACGCCCGAGAGGGCTGAGCCTGAGGTAGCCTGCGCGAATGCAGGCGTGCTGGTGACGACCAGCAGCAGGGCGAGCATGACGAATCGAATACAACTGACGTAACGGTCTTTCATAGACTCCATCCTCCAAGCCGGGCCTAATCGTGCGCTTCATACAGACGATCGCTTTCGAACGGACCCGAACTGATCGACTGTAGGAGCCTACGACTCAGGAAGTCAACGTCGGCAGTGGTAGGGGGGGAGTATATTTTCCAAGAACGGACAACAGGCCAGTCCGTATACCTTCGCGATGCTCGCCCAAGACCTGCGCTACGCGCTCCGAACCCTCGTCACTCAGAAGGCTTTTGCCGCCGTCGTGGTGGTGTGTCTCGGTCTCGGAATTGGGGTGAACGCCACGATTTTTTCCGTGGCTGACGGGGTGCTGATTCAGCCGTTCCCCTATGCCGAGCCCCACCGCCTGGTGGTCATGAACGCGACCAACCGTGAGGCGGACGTCGATTGGGCCGGGTTGTCCTATCTCGACGTTCGAGACTGGCGGGCTCAAAGCACTCGGCTTTCTTCAATAGCGACCACTTCCGGACGAAGCTTGACGCTGTCTGATGGTGGCGAGCCCGTGCGCTACCGCGGTGAGGCCGTATCGTGGGACCTATTCCCAATGTTGGGCATTACCCCGATTGTCGGTCGTCCATTTGGGCCTGGTGACGATGCCGTGGGGGCACCCGATGTGGTGCTGCTGAGTGAAGAGGTATGGAGGTTGAGGTATCAGAGCGACCCGGCCGCCATCGGCCGCCGCGTGCTCATCAACAGCAAGCCGCACGAAATTATCGGGGTGATGCCAAAGGGCTTCAAGTTCCCCGAGATCGCGCAGCTGTGGGTGCCCGCCACGCCTTTGGTCCACGCCCAGCCCAGAGACAACCGCAGCCTGGAGGTCTATGCCCGTCTGGCCGACGGCGCGACGGTGGCACAGGCCGATGAGGAGGCCCGTGCGATCGCCGCGCGCCTCGCCGAGGCGTTTCCCGGCACGCACAAGGGATGGAGTGCCTGGGTGCACGACCTTCGGGACGAGTTGATTCCGACGGATGTATCGCTGGTGATCTGGCTGATGATGGGCGCCGCCACGCTGGTGCTGATCATCGCGTGTTCGAACGTCGCGAATCTGCTGCTGGCGCGCGCGACGGTGCGGCGCCGCGAAATTTCCGTGCGAGCGGCGCTGGGCGCAGGGCGCGGCCGGATCATCCGCCAGTTGCTCACAGAGAGTGTGGTGTTCGGCGTCATCAGCGTGCCCCTTGGGCTCGCGCTGGCCTATGCGGGGACGCAGTTGCTGACTGCCGCCATGCCGCCCGATCAGATTCCGTACTACATCCAGTGGCGCATCGACTGGCGCTCGGTCTCCTACGCCGTGGTGGTCGCCGTGGTCACCGCCGTCGTGTTTGGTTTGGTGCCGGCGTTTCAGGCCACCGGCGGCACATTGCACGACGAGTTGAAGGAAGGCACCCGCGGCAATAGCGGCACGCGCTCCCTGGCGCGCAACGCGCTGGTGGTGGTGCAGGTGGCGCTGGCAATTGTCTCGCTCGTCGGTGCGGCGCTGTTCGTGCGGACGTTTGTGAATCTCGACGACTACGAGGTGGGATTCGACCCGGCGCCACTGATGACCTTCCGGACCTACCTGCCCGCTGACGTCTATTCGGGCCCGGATGCCGTGACCAACCGGGTGCGCGATCTGGTGGAACGGCTCGAAGGCCTCCCCGGCGTGGAGGCGGTGTTTGCGTCCGCGATGGTGCCACTCGGTGGCGGCGGCGGGGGTGGCTCGTTGCACATCGACGGTGTGTCGTTTGAGAGCGGCCGGGAGCCGTATACGGACCTGTATGGCGTGACTCCAGGTTTTCTGAAGACCCTTGGACTGGCTGTGACAGACGGCGAAGACTTCACGGCCGCGCAGGGCTGGTCGCGCACGCCGGTGGCGCTCGTAAATCGCACGCTGGTCAATCGATACTTCGCCGCGAGCAGCCCGATCGGGCGGAGGGTGCGGGTGACCGAGTCGGGGAACAGCGACGAATGGCTGACCATCATCGGCGTCATCGAGGACATCAAACACGACGAGATCGATCCCGACGATGAGACGTACCCGGCGATTTATGTGCCTTACCCATATCAGGAATCGTTCGGGACGGGGGTGACGATGAGGGTGGCGGGAGAGCCGAGCGCGGTGATGCCGGCCGTCAGAGCCCAGGTGCGGGCCGCCGATGCGGACCTGCCGATCTACAGCGTGTTGACGATGGATGCGCGGCGGCGGCTGAGCTTCTGGCAGTTTGCGATTTTCGGGTGGGTGTTTTCGATCATCGGCGTGATCGCGCTGTTGCTCTCGGCAGTTGGTGTCTACGGTGTGCTGTCGTACTCGGTGTCACAACGCACACGGGAAATCGGCGTGCGGGTGGCGCTGGGGGCCAGTGCCGCAAGCGTGCAGACGCTGATCGTCCGCCAGGGGGTGATCCTCGCCGGCGTGGGGGTGGTGCTGGGGCTGGCCGCCTCGGCCGCACTCACGCAGAAGGCCGTGTCGCTGCTCTACAACGTGGCGCCCACCGATCCGCTCAGCTACACCGTCGTCGCCGTGTTCCTATTGTTGGTCGCCGGCCTGGCGAGTTGGGTGCCCGCCCGCCGTGCGATGCGCGTGGACCCGATCGAAGCTCTGCGGGGCGAATGACCAACAAAAACGACCTCTGAGGTCGGTCTCTTTCTTCAGAGGAGGAAAGAGAACCGACCTCAGAGGTCGTTTTTTTTAGTCCCCGCGCAGCACGGTCAGCGGGTCTGTCCGCGTCGCCCGGAGCGCTGGAATCAGGCACGCCACAAACGCGGTCAGCAGGATCACGCCGGTGACCATGCCAAGCGTCAGCGGGTCTGTGGGCGAAATCCCGAACAGCAGCGTCTGGAGGTATCGGCCCACGGCCACGGCGCCCGCCACTCCGGCGGCCAGGCCGATGCCCGCCAGCCACAGGCCCTGACGCAGCACCAGCCAGAGCACACTGCCGCGCGCCGCGCCCAGCGCCATCCGGATGCCGATCTCCTGCTGTCGCTCGGTCACCAGATACGACAGGATGCCGTACGTGCCGACGGCCGCCAGCACGAGCGCGAGGACGGCAAACACGCCAAGCAACACCGTGAGAAACCGCGGCCGCGCCACCGCCGTGCCAAACACGTCATCCATCGTCTGCAACCGAACGATTGGGAGCGTCCCATCCAGGGCGCGCACCGCTGCCCGTATCTGCGATGCCACGCTGTCGAGCGGCAACGTCGATCGCATCACCAGGTTCATGTTCGTCGGAGCAAAGCCGGCGAGTCGCGGCTGCTGGTCCGCAAGGGCGTACAGCTCCGTGCCCGTATCCTGATCAACCCCGCCCTGCTTCACGTCCTTGACGACACCCACCACGGTGAACCACGGGAGGGCCGGACCACCTGGCCGGAGACGCTGTCCGATCGGGTCGCGGTCGCTGTAGAACCTCCGTGCGAGCGCTTCATTGATGAGCACCACCGGTCCGCCGGCCACATCACCGCGTTCAAACCCGCGGCCTTTGACGATCGGGATGCCCATGGTCTCGATGTATCCCGGTGAGACCGTCTGGTAGTAGTCGACGTTTTCGGGCGGCTGGCCCGTTGTTGCCGGATCGACGCCAGGGGGCGGCGGTGTGATGTGCTCGAAGTCCGTATCGTTCGCGTTGACGGCGCGATTGGGCGGCAGCCCCGTCATGGCCCCCACCGATTGCACGCCGGGGATTGCGCCGAGTCGCTCCTGCAGGTCAGAGAAAAACGCCACTCGACGCTCAGGCGGATAACTGGGCGCCGGCAACACGACGCCGAATGTGATGAGTTGCGCCCGGTCGAACCCGGTGTCCACGCGCGTCAGATTGATGAAGCTGCGAACAAGCAGCGCGGCGCCAACCACGAGCACCACGGCGAGTGTGACCTGCGCCACCACCAGGGTGCCGCGCAGCGCCTTCCGGAATCCGCTCGCGGTGGTGCCACGGCTGCCATCGCGTAACGCGATCGACAGTCGCGTCGTCAGGTGCAGCAGTGGGGCCATACCAAAGATCACGCCGGTCACAGCGGCTGTGACGACTGTGAATCCGAGGACACTCGCGTCCAGCGTCACCGAGGCGGAGCGGGGGATGGCATCGGGATTCACCGACAACATCGCGTTGATGCCGAGCCAGGCGAGGCCAGTGCCAACGACCGATGCGATGGCCGTGAGCAGCAGTCCTTCGGTGATGAACTGGCGCAGCAACCGGCCCCGGCCGGCGCCAAGCGCGGACCGGACGGCAAACTCGCGCTGCCGAGCCTCGGCTCGTGCGAGCAGCAGGTTCGCCAGATTGGCACAGGCGATGAGCAGTACAAACACGACAGCGGTCTGCAGGATCAGCAGCGCCTTCTGAATCGATCCCACAATGTCGTCCTTCAGCGGATCGAGCCGGATCTGGTGCCTTGGCACACTCGGCACATGCCCCTGCGGCACCATCGTCCGCCACTGGGCCACAAGGCGCGACGTGTCGGCGCGGGCCTGGTCAATCGTGAGGTTGTCCTTCAGACGCCCAACGAGGTAGAGGAAGTGGCCGCCGCGGCTGTTCTGAAAGGTCGCGGGATCGATCGTGAGCGGCTGCCACAGCTCCACTTTTTGATCGTGCACATCGAAACCACCCGGCATGACCCCGACGATCTCCGTGGAGGTGCCATTGATGAGCAGAGACCGGCCGACGATGCCCGCATCACCCCCATACGAGCGTTGCCACAACTCCCACGACAGCAGGGCCACCGGTGCGGCGCCCGGGCGTGAATCCTCGGCGCTGAACCATCGGCCGTGCGCGGGATTGACCCCCAGTGTCGGCAGCAGTTCAGGCGTGACCTGCGCCCTGACGGGCCGGCTCGGGGGATCTGTTCCCAGGTTCACTGCGTTGATCGTGTAGCCGCCGATGGACGAAAACGCCTGCGTGTTGTCGCGGAACTCCGAGAACTCAGGCATCGACACCCAGAACTGATCGAAGCCGAGCGTTGGAAACTGGCTGGTGACGAAGACGAGTCGATCCGGCCGGGGGTAGTCGAGTGGGCGAAGCAACACGCCATTCACGACCGAGAAGATTGCGGTGTTGGCGCCGATGCCCAGGGCGAGCGTCAGGATTGTGACGACCGCAAAGCCGGGCTGCCGCAGCAGCGACCGGATAGCGAACCTCAGGTCGTGGCGGAATGTGTCCATGCCCGGACTTAGACGAGAGTCACGCGCGAACGGTTGAGTGGTCGCGCCCTCAGGAACGCGGAAAAAAGGGAGGAAGGCCCCCGCCCCCCGCGGTTGGGGGGCGGTTGTCGTCGCCCCGCCGCCCCGGGGGAAAGGGGGGGGGCGCAAAAAACACCAAAAGACCGGCGACGGTGACAGCCGCGCCCCAGGCGGCCTCCGGTGCGCCGCGCCGGCTTCGCGTGTATCTCGACTGCGACTCGTGCTTCTCGGAGTATCTGAGGAGCGAGATTGACTGGGTGGATTTCGTCCGCCAGCCGCAGGATGCCGACGTCCACCTGCTGGCGAGTTCGCGCGAAACGGGCAGCGGGGGCCGTGAGTACGTGTTGCGGTTCGTGGGAGCCGGCCGCTTCCAGGGCAACGACAAGGACCTGCGGGCGGTCTCGATGACCGGCGATCCCGAAGAGCTGCGCCGCACGGGCGTCCTCGGCGCCGTGACCGTCGGCTTTCTCAGCTACATGGCGATCGACGGGCTGCCACCGGGATGGGAGTTGTCGATGAAGTCGAAATCTGCCGAACCCGATGACGCACCGCCCGCAGGCGATCCGTGGAATCTCTGGGTCTTCCGCCTCAGCGGCGGGGGGTCGTTCGAAGCGCAGGAGACGACCCGCCAGACCGAATGGCGGGGGAGCGCGTCGGCCGATCGCGTAACCGACGCGTGGAAGATCAGCTTCGGCGCCAGTATCGAGGAGAGCACGGAGCGCTTCGACCTGGACGAAGATGCGCCGCTCAAGGTCAGTCGCGGCAATCGGGAACTCGAGGGCTTCGTAGCGAAAAGCCTGGGCCCGCACTGGTCGTTGGGGCTCGGCGGCCGCGTCAACGCGTCGGAATTCGGCAACACCCGGCTGTCAACGACCCTGACCCCCGCCGTCGAGTACAGCGTATTTCCGTACCGCGAATATGCCTCACGGCAGTTGCTGGTGAAGTATCAGCTTGGGTTGCAGCGCGCCAGCTACAAAGAGATCACCCTCTTTGACAAGCTGCGCGAAACGTTGTGGCAGCACGAGCTGTCGGCAGACTTCGACCAGAAGCAACCGTGGGGTTCGGTGGAGTTCGGCCTCGAATGGCGGCAGTACCTGCACGACCTGTCCAAGTACCGGCTCGAGGCGCAAGCCGACGTCTCGTTCCGTATCACCCGGGGGCTTTCTGTCACCGCCGAGGCGCAGGCCTCGCGGATTCGCGATCAGATCTCCTTGCCTCGCCGTGACGCGACATCCGAGGAAGTGCTGCTGCGTCTGCGGGAACTTCAGAGCGGGTATGAGGTCCAGTTCTCGTTCGGCATCACCTACAGCTTCGGCTCACTCTTCAACAACGTCGTAAATCCGCGGTTCGGCGGATGAGCCCCACTTCTTCATGTATTGCTTCATTCGAAGTTTCCGAACCGTGTTAGCCGAACTCATATAGCGGATCTTGCCGAAGATGGGCCGCTCGGGGCCCCAGGCGCGATCGTATCGGCCGAGTATCCAGCAATAGCCGCTATAGGAATTGGGATTGCGGCCGTCCAGCGCGAAGCGATTCATGATTTCAATCATGGTGTGCAGCGCTTCTTCCGGCGTCCGTGTCCACTCCAGGATCTTCTTTCCCCACAACATGCGCATGTAGTTGTGGCACGTGCCCGTCGCGGCCAGTTCGCGCTGCGCGGCGTTCCAGATCTCATCGTGCGTCCGGGCGGCCGCAAACTCCTCGATCGAATACACAATCGGCCGCGGGTCTGTTGCGTGTTGGGCCAGTGTGGCGCGCGCCCACGCCGGGAGTGAGCTGTACTGGTCGTAGTCATCCGGTCGCAGGGCACACATGTTGAAGCCCAGTTCGCGCCAGGTGATGAGTTGGTCGAGGAATCCCTCGGCAGACGCAGACGTGCCCCACCAGCCCTCTCGATTTCCTCGCCGCCCGCTGCCGAGTTTCCGGCTCGTCCAGCCTTCAGCCGTCATCACGGCCTCAAACACCTCGTGTGAGGAAATGTGGCCAAAGTGCAGATACGGCGACAACCCGCTCGTCCCCTCATCGTCTGGATCGGAGTTGTGATCGGCGTAGCGGGCCAGGCGCTGTTCGATGAATCGCCGTAACCTGCCGCGCGCCGCGGTGGTTCCGCCACGTGTGTCTACGGCCGGCACTGAGTGGTCGATCGGTAGTGATGCGATGAGGGCGTCGGGTGCTTCAAGCACATCCAACGGCACGGTGGGCCAGCGGGCGCTGATGTTCGCAGCCAGCGGCGGGCATTTTGGCAGGTCGCGAAATGTGATTGGAGCGGGCCACTGCCCGAGGTGGTCGCGCAGCGTCCCCTGCATGTGCGAACGGAACGAATGCGCGGTGAGGAACACCTTGCTGGTGCCGCGCACAGGCATCACGCCGTTCGAGTCCACCGATTCCAGTCGCGCGTCGATGCCGCGTCCGGCCGCTGCCACCATGCGCGGCAGGAAGAATGACGGAAAGTCGTCGGTCACCACCACACATGCATCAGCGGCCAGCTGAGCGAGCAGGCCCTTGCCGGCGCCGCGGGTCGGCTCCACGTACGGAAAGTACAGAACGGGGGAGCCCGCCAACGCCCGAGCGTGATCGGCCATGCCGTCGATGACGAAGCGGTGGAGCCGGTCGCTGGCCCAGGGGTAGTCGGACCGGAGGGCTTCGAGAATGACCAGGGGCTTTCCCCATTCACGGGCTTGTTCCACCGCATGCTGCAGCGCGAAGTTCGACGACAACCGCCGGTACGCCGTCATCCAATACAGGACGTACGTCCGGTCGGGGCGGGCGGGGAGATCGTTGATCGCACGGACGCGCGTGGAAGGAAGGGGCAAGTTAGGAAATTAGGAACTGGGGAACTGGGGAGCTGGGGAACTGCTGAACTGAGTATAAACTCTGGCCTTCAGGAGTGCTTCGATGAGATTACTCACCCGTGTGCTTGCGTTGTCCGTGGTCGGCGCGGTGTCGTTTGGCTTGCAGTTCAGCCCAGTGTCCGCGCAGGACCGGCTGGCGAAAATGCCGGGCGTGGACCAGTTCCGCAAGATGCAGCCGTTGCTCGGCGGTGCCATGGTGTCTGGCGCGATCACGCCGGCATGGACCGACGACTCCAAGGCGTTCACCTACAATTTTGCCGGCAGCCGTTATCGCTTCGATGTGATGACCATGGCGGCGGTGAATGAGGGGGCGGCGCCGGCGGGCGCGGGCGCCGGAAGAGGCGGGCGCGCCGGTGGGCCTCCCGCGGGTGGTGGCAGAGGCGGGCGCGGCGGGGCGCCGTTGGGCGGTTGTCCCGCGGCGCAGGTGGAGCGAGGCCGTCAGGCCGAGTGTGTGGGATCGCCAAACAGCGCGATGCGTGCGTACCACAAAGACCGCAACATCTGGATTGCCAACGCGGATGGGACGGGTGAAAAAGCCCTCACCACCGACGGCAGCGAAGAGAAGCGCATCAAGTACGGCACGGCAAGCTGGGTGTATGGCGAGGAACTCGGACAGACGTCGGCCATCTGGTGGTCGCCCGATTCCACGAAGGTGGCGTTTTACCGGTTCGATGAAAGCAAGGTGAAGGATTTCTACCTGCAGATGACGCAGACGGACATCCAGAGCTCGCTCGACATCGAGGCCTACCCGAAGGCCGGCGCGCCAAATCCGGTAGCCGACATCTTCATCTACGACACCAAGGCAGGGACGACGACGAAGGTGGATGTGCGTGATGGCCGTCCCTTCACCGACATTCCGGCGGATGGGACAGCGTTCGCCAATGACAACGTCGGGCACTACGTGTATCGGATCAACTGGTCGCAGGACGGCAGCGAACTGCTGATGAACCGCACCAATCGCCGGCAGAACAAGCTGGAGTTTGCCGGGTGTGCGCCTGCGTCAGGCGAGTGCCGTGTGATTCTTTCTGAAGAGTGGCCCACCGGATGGGTGGTGAACTCGCCGCCGATTCAGTACCTGAGCGACAACAAACGGTTCATCTGGACGTCGGAGCGGAATGGCTGGCGCAACCTGTATCTGTACAGCACGTCGGGCAAACTCATCGCGCCGCTGACGCAGCACTCGAACTTTGAAGTGGTAGGCGTGACGAAGGTGGATGAGGCTGCCGGTGTGGTGTATTACACGGCGCGCTCCGGCGACAACTGGATGAAGGTGCAGTTGCACCGCGTCGGCCTGGACGGCAAGGGTGATGTGCGCCTGACCGATCCGAAGTTCACGCATACGGTATCGCTCTCGCCCGACAACAAGTTCATCGTGGACGTCATCCAGACGCACAAGGATCCGCCGGCGTCGCGTCTGCTTGACGCGTCAGGCAAGGTGCTCAAGGAACTGGCGGCGAGCGATCTGACGAAGTTCAATGAGCTGGGGCTGAAGAAGAGCGAGCAGTTCACGTATCTGGCGGCCGATGGCAAGACGCAGCTCCACGGGATGATCAGCTTCCCGTCGAATTTTGATCCGTCGAAGAAGTACCCCGCGCTGGCGTCGGTGTACGGCGGTCCCGGGTCAGGTGTGACGACCGAGAACTATTCCGCACCCAACGCGACGGCCGAGTACGGGTTCCTGATGTTGCAGCTGAGTTCGCGATCCGCGCCTGGCATGGGCAAGCGGACGCTTGATGCCGCGTATCTCAACCTGGGTGTGACCGAGATGGACGACATGGCGCTGGGCGTGAAGGCGTTGTGGAGCCGGCCGTATTTCGACAAGGATCGCGTCGGCATCTTCGGCACGTCGTACGGAGGCTATTCGTCGGCGCTGTCGATACTCAAACATCCCGACGTCTGGGCAGCCGCGTCCGGGTCGTCGTCGGTGACGTCGTGGTATCACTACGATTCGATCTACACCGAGCGGTACATGTGGATTCCGCAGGAGAACAAGGCGGGGTACGAGGCGGGCAACGCGATGAACCTGGCGAAGAACCTGCAGGGCCGGTTGCTCCTGTACTACGGCACGGCGGACAACAACGTGCACCCGAACAACTCCATGCAGCTCATCAAGGCGCTGCAGGCGGCGGGCAAGAACTTCGAAGTGCAGGTGGGCCCTGACGCCGGTCATACGGGCGTCAACAACGGCCGCATGATGGAGTTCTTCATCGAGAACCTCGTCATGCGGCCGGAGCGGTTGAAGGGCGGGTAGGTCCCCCGGCGCATCACTTCTTCGTCTGCAACAGGTCGACGCTGAGCAGCAGATAGCCGCCAGGCTTGTACTCTTTGCCGTCGTCTTTAATGTCTGTCCACGACAGGCCGCCGCCGAGTTGAAATAGATCTGCGACTTTTACGGACAGGCCGAGATAGAAGTCGAGGCCCGTCGACTTTGGCGAAAGGCCGACGTTCAAAGCGGGAACCAGCATGCGGGAGTTCTCCGGCCGTATCGCGAAATTGACCACGGCGGCGAGTGTCTGTCCTGATGCGCCTGGCTGGTTCTTGACCCACGAATAAATGTAGGCTGGCGCGATTGAAACCTCGTACCGGGAGTAGGGGTCGATCGTGAGTGAATACGTGCCTTCGGACGTGGTTTCCTTGTTCGGGTTGCCCTTCGTCTTGGCAATCACGACTGTCGCAGTTTGTGACTGCGTCGCGGAATAGGGAACCGTGCCCAACGTGACGGGCACGCCGATCTTCTGCGCGTCGGCTTGGAATGTCGTCAGTATCTCGATGGTTTTCCGGGCATCGGGCTCAACTGTTCGCAGTAGGGCCACGTAGGCCGCGATAGTCGCGTCAGCAGTCCCGTCGCCGATGGCCGCCAACACAGACTTGAGCGCCTTGCCTGCGGCTGCATATCCTTGATCGACGGCGTTGCGATGTTGCTCGAGTTTGGCGGTCAGAAGTGCGGCGGCCACCTTCGCTCCTTGTGGGTCATTGGCGGCCTGCTTCAGGATTGCGGGGACCCCTTCGGCTATGGCGGAAACCTCTGACATAGCGGTGGCCAGGGCGCTCAGCCACTCGTCATCGCGACCCGCTGCGGTCAGTGCGGCGACCGCAGCCGTGCGGCGCGAAGCACCCTCCTTCTTGATGCTCTCTACTGCCATCCGGCGGAATTCTGCAGCAATCTCGTTCAGGAGTGTTTGCTTCTCCGATTCTCTTGCTCTTAGAGCCAGATTCGCTTGATCCAGCTCCTGCCTACGGAGTTTGGCAGCAGCTCCGGTTGAGAAAGTCAAGATCTGCTGCTTCGATGCCGCCAGCGCATCCAGTTCGGCCACCTTCTGCTCAGTGGTCCTGAGGGTCTCGAGTTTCTGCGCAATCGCGTCGAATGTCGCGATGTCGCCTGTTTCTGTTTGGCCCCCCTTGAGGTTGTCGACCTTCCCCGCCAGCCCCCCGACGTCCTTCAGCAGCTTTGCTAGGGCCAACACGGCCGTGTAGTCCTTGCTGTCCTCGGCCTTGACGTCTTTCCAGGTGTAGGTGAAGAGCAGAGGGTTCGGGTCGAGAATGACGACGCTGGTGGCGGTGCCGAGCGTGGCCGGCACGGTGATTGACTTCGTTGTGGCACCGGATGTGATTTCTCCTTTGTGGTTTCTGACAACGATCTCGGATTCGGCTTGCTTGATCTCAACGCGTTGAGTGGCTGGCGTGGTTCTCTGGGCGATAGCCGGCACTGCCGTCGTAGAGGAGATGACAAGAGCGATAGAGAATGTGCGCAACAGGTAGTGGTTCATGGTGGCCTCGAAAAGTGGTTTAGCGCTGTAGACGGACGCGTTGTGCAGTTTCCGCCCCTTGTCCAGATGGCGACCACACCGCCCGGTGACGTGGCGATACGGGCGGGTCAGCCGAGCGGTCAGAGGCAGGGGCCTCGCAGTGCGGTGACAAATTCGGGAATAAACAGCCGCATGATAGAGGCGCTCATCATGCGGCCGGGGCAGTTGAAGGAGGCGCAGGCCAGAGGTGGCACCTAACTAACGTCACTACGGCAGGCGAACATTCGGTACGCAGTTGCCTCCGCCAACACTCATTGTGTGAACGTGCCCACCGCCTGCGGCACCTCCATGCGGCGCCGACGTCTGACCAGCGGTAAGCGCAAGTTGTTCGTTCGCCGGCACGCCGATCGTTGTGTAGTACCCGGCAAAATGACCAAGGCCCCCATGCCCTGGGCCGAACGTCGGGGCCGCGTTTGTTAGCGTGACTGTGGCGTCTTTCCTGAAGGTGATTCTGTCGCCTGATTTCTTGGCGATCACCAAGTCTGCTGATTGCCACTGAATGATCTCAATGTAGGTACGCGCTGTGACATTTTGCGTCCTGGAGCGAAGTTCCAGCTGGTTCGGGTACGCGATGTGCTCGCTCAGGGTTCCACCCTTGAGTAGTATGGAAGCACCGGACTTCAAATGGGCCGCCGGCACGCCTGGGTGAAGTTGGCTCAGATCGATGAGCCTATGCATCGGGACCCAGTTGGTGACGGTCCCGCCACCTGAGCTCAATTCCAAACCCGACAGGTCCCACTTGCCCCACTGGCCCCCGTCCGGGGTGTTCAGTAGTTCGTCAGGCATCCAGGTTGTCTTTGTGTTATCAAGAACTTCGTTGTCGACTTTCGCTACCAGTACGGCCCGATGCACCGGCACCCCCATTCCGTTGCCGGCTGCATCTGGCATCAGGACCAATTCTTCGCCGGTCTCTTGTCTAGTGAATCCGCACAAACCATGGAACGTAATCGTCAACATTTACTTCTCCCCTTGTTGTCTCATCGAGTTGCGTCGTAGTTGATTTCGCCGAAAGCGCCCAAGGTTGCCCAGTGCTTGGGTTGATTGAGTGCTGGATCACCAGACCGCAGGAGAGCCAGTTGAGCGCGCCTGAGAGCCGCGGCCGGGTTCTCCGTCTCGCGAAAGTGACCATAGAATCGGCGAAAGAGCTCCAGCGAGGCTCGGTCGTCGACAGCCAAATAGCCCGCCACCACCAAGTGAGCACCGGCCCTCAAGAATGCATTAGCCAACCCCAATGGACCGCTTCGAGTGAGGCGGCCCTTCGCCGACTCACAGGCCGCCAGCACAACGAGTTGGGTACCGACGAGACTGGTGGCGGCGATCTCGTCGGCCGTGATCGTAGAGTCACCCGCCAGCACGAGCGCCGACTGGCCTGGCTCAACACGGTTGACTAATGCGTGGCTCGCGAAATGAATGACACGTGCGTTAGCCAGCGCTGGCATCACGCGTTCAGCTGTGGCTTCGCTGCCTGTCAGCAGCTGGCTCTCCGCACCAAAAGCGTCCGCGACCATACGCGCTTCGAGATTGGCTCCAGGCAGGTCAGGCAGGAATGGGTATGCCGTGCGGGCATTGTCTGGGTTGCCGATCGCTAAGACTGTTTCGGCTCGGCGAATAGCCGTTCGCCGACGGAGTGCCACTGCGACGTTCGGTGCAACCAATACCGAGTGTTCCTCGATTAGAAATCTGCTGTGCCCTCCAGGCAGCGCCGCAAATGGAAGCAAGTGCAGCGGCCCGTCTGGTACCACGACCAAATCATCGACTCCGTCAAGCGAACTGCTGACAGGCTCCATGAGCCGATGCCAGAGCTCACGGCCAACAGATTCCGAACCGGTCGAGATGGTGAATGCTTCGACGAGACGGCCGACCTCGGTCCGGGAGATGCGGATCGATGCGAAACTCAGAGTGGTCTTGCGCAGAACCCACACAAACGTCTCTTCATCCGCAACCGCGAAATACAGTGTAGCCGCTCGGGGTGGAAGCTGCCCCTGAACCTCTGTGATTTGCAGCCGTGCTGCCGTCCGTTGAGAGGCAGTGTTCGCCCGCCAGGCCCGGGATTGCTCAGCCGCCTCCCATGCCCGATCGTAGCGTCCGGCTTTGACCTCCAGAAGGATGGTCTCGTCTCCAAATCGTGCCAATAGGTTCTGGAACGTCGCGCGCAGTTGGGGCTCTGTGACAGTCTCCAGTTGTTCGTCGAGCAGGGCGATTCCGCGATCGAGTTCGATCCGTGCCGCCTGAACGTCGCCCGACATCTGAAGCAACCTGGCTTTTGCGAGGTGGACTTCCGGCAGGCGGCCTACGGCGTCCGCGTTGAAAAAGTACTGCAGTGAACGTTTACTGGCCTCTAGTCCCTCCTGAAAATGGGCCGCATCGGTGGACCACGCGATCGCGAGGTCAACCTCCGCTCTCATCCGATTCCAACTCGGATCGTCGGACGCAAGAATCGAAGCCGCTTCCCGCAACCGGCTTCGAGACTCATCGTGGCGTCCGGCCACGGCCAAGCTCATGGCCAGTTGCCGGAGTGCATCCGCCAAGTCCAGAGGCTTGCTCGCAGAGCGGGCTCGGTCGGCGGCCCCGGTCTCCAGCATCAACGCGGTCCTGATGAAGCCTGACGCGCGGGCAGCTCGCGCCGCCTCAAGAAGTGCGCCACTCCGACGCGTAATTGGGAGGGCCTGTATCCGCTTTTCCCAGGCTCGAGTTACGTCACCCGCTCGATCGAAGCGCTCGCCCAGCAACACTTGCATGAACGCCCAATTGTCGATTTCGCCGACCCCCTCGAAAAACCCAGCGGCTTGCTCGTAGTACGACTCGGAACTGCGGTAGTCGCCCCCAATCAGTGCGATGACTCCAAGCATCCAGTCCACTTTGCCCAGCAGGCTGGGATAGCCGCGATCTTGAAGCTGACCTCGGATGATCTTGAGCCGGTACTCCGCCTCCGCCACGCGTCCACTTAGGTACTGAGCGACCGCAATCGACGTATTGGCCGCGTGGGCAAGTGGGCTATCTGCTGCACTCAGGGCTTGGGAGGCAACACTGAACTCCTTAGCCGCGTCGCCATACCGGTTCGCAAGGTAGTATTTCCTGGCTCTCGCGTAAGCGGTGTGTCCCGCTCGAAGCCGATCGACCGCCGTGGGCGAAGCGCCAGTCACTGTTCGAACAACCTCCCTGGCGAGGGCGTCTGGGTATGTTGCCAGGGAAGCCACAATGTCATTCGCCTCAGCGAGTGCCGTCGTCCTGGCCTTGGAGTCGGGAGCCGCAGCCCAACTTGGCATGACGCTGTCGAAGAGCTTGTCGCGAATGGCCGAGGGGCCGGGGGCATCACTCACCTTGTCGGCTCTTCGCGCAAGTGCCTCTATGTGCTTGGACGCCTCGGCCGCCCACGGAGAACTACTATCCACGGCAAGGTAAACGCGCCACGCCTGGAGCGCCTCTTCGAGCAGGCCCAACCGCTCAAGGATCAGCGCACGATTGAATCTTGCTTCGGCCAGATCAGGTGCTTGAACGAGGGCCAATTCAACCGCTTCCTGCGATTCAGGCAGATCGAGCGGGTCCCCAGACAATTGATAGCGGGCGAAGTGCACTGCGGCGAGGTCCGACCAATACGATCCGTTGCTTGGCGCAAGAGCCGTAGCTTCTTTGAGAGCCCGGATGGCCTCATCGAGCGATTGCGGCGAAGCCAGCACCGCTTGCCCGCTAGCGAAGGCCGCCAGGGTCTTCGCTGTCCGACTCCGCTCCAGTTTTTGCTGCAACTCGCCCGCAGCAATCTGTACAGCAGAGGCAGGCTGAGCTTGGGCGCCCGAGCGTGTGACCGATGGCACCGGTCCCCAGGCAAAGCCGCCGCTGAGCCGAGCTTCAATCGGACGAGCTGTCGCGACTGCGACAACGAGCGATGCTATTTCGGGGCGTTGTCCCCTTGGCCAAAAGGTGTATGCCGTCAAGGCCAACAACGCCACGGCTGCGGCTACGGCTCCTGCCCTTGCCGCCCGGGCAGAAAACCCTACCGGACGAGGCGCTTGAACGGGGGCGGGAGTCCCCAGTGTTGCACTCAGCTGAACCCCGTCCATCCACACCTCGTAGCAGTCCGCGCACTCGGCCAGATGCGCCTCGACCGCCGCGCGCTCGCGCGGCTCCAGTCGGCCGTCGATGAGGGCGGCCAGCGTCTCGGCGTCCACGCAACCCGGCGTCGGGTGACGACCGTCACTCACGGTGTCCTCCAGTCAGGGCCGACGCGTGGCCGCTTCGATCGAAGGGACGGACGTCGTTCCGGGTTTCCCCGGCTTCGAGGAAATGGAATCCCCGATCGGCCATAGCACCCGCAATGGCGGCGGCCGTTATGCCTTCGGCCTCCAATGAAGTCCGCAGTGCGGTTAATACCTTTTCAATGCGGCGATACAAGGGCTTGGCCTCCAGCCGAAGGGCACGGGCAATATCGGCAATAGGGCAATCATCTTCGAACCGCATCTTGAGGATCAGACGGTCCTGAGCCGGGAGTTTCCGGACCTCGGTGGTCAGCACACCTGACACATGGTGGGCCATGACCGCCGCTTCCCGGCCAGCGACATCGTCATCAGGGGGTGGTATGGGCGTCGGCAATGTGTTGATTACGGTATCGTCCACAAACGACCGCTTGTGTCGGATCGGAAAGCGCACGGCCAGCGCCTCAACCTCCGCGCGCGACTCCGTGACTTCATATTTGGACCGCAGGAGTTCGTAGGCTTCGTCAAGAGAAAGGCGATCTCGTACTGTGAGAGTCTCTAGACGCACCGCGGTCGGTCCCAGGCGCTTGGCTTCAGCCGATGGCCGCCACTTGCCCCACTTGGCGTTGCGCCAGTCCTGGAACTGTCTGGTGATGACGACAGTCAGGTACGTCGGCAGGGAACTGCGCCCCTCGAACCGCCTCAGCACGGCATAGTCATCCTCAATCAGATGCAGGCGCGCTGTACTTGAGAAGTCTTCGGCGTCGGCACCAAACACGCTGTTCCGCCGGCACACCGTCGCTAAGGCACGCTCAATCAGGTCCGCGTGGGCAAGATAGATCTCGTGTGACGCCGATGACATCGGTAGGAGCCAGCCTGCCTGTTGACCTGTGAACGAAACCCGGTGGATTCTGCGTGGGTTTCGCTCGCAAGTCAATCAGGGCAGCTGGCCCCGGTCCCGGCTGGTGCGGTCGCGCTCAGGTTCGCTACTTCTTGCCGTCGTCCTTCGCCAACTGCTTCAGGTCCTTGTCGAATCCAAGTTTGATGCTGATGGGGAACGTCACGCCCACGAAGAAGTGCGCGTTCCAGCTGTCGGTGATCGTGCGGCCAGCATAGGCAATGTCCTTGATTGGCAGCCCATCGTAGGCTGTCGGCCTCTCGAGTCCCTGCCCGTCACTCCTGGCAGAGATCGCCGGAAACTTGGCCGCATTCGCACTGACATGAGCGGCCGCCGCGCGCTCAAATCCCGCGCTGAGTTCTCGGCCCTTCGCCCGCGAGATGCCGAAGACCAGCGACGCGTCGCTGCCCATTCGGTAAGAGATGCCCGCGGTAAAGGCATCCACCAGTGCCGACGTGCCAGCCGTGTATTCCAGGCCCACCAACAGCCCCACCTTCTTGCCGACTTCGAAGCCGATGCCCGTTAAGGCGGTGGCCCGCCACTGGCTGTCGTTCTTGATCACCCAGAATATCGTCTTCAATGTCGAAGTCCGTGTAGTCATCGCGAAGAAAGCTGAAACCTCCTCCGACGAGCGTGGACCATCTGGGCGTCGGGGCGGCAGCTGCGACGGGGCCCTCAATGGCCCCAGCGACGTCGGCGGTCAAGCCACTGTGCCGACCGGTCCAATTGACGACTCCGGCGGTGACCTGGGACAACAAGGCCTCGGCTCGAACCCTGAGCACGACGGATCCGCTGGAAGCCCCACGGCGAGTAAACGTTGGGGCGCCCGTTGCCGATGCCGTGACCAGCCACTGGTCTCTGTCTTCGAGGACGCTGAGGACGACCGCAGGCCTTACGTCGATCACAACCTGCGCGACGGCGCCTTCCCCACAGGTCGGACACAGTCCGCTGAATGTGTATGTGATGTCCCAGCGCCCCTTCGCGCTGGTGGTTCCTGGGGCAACTGTTGAGTATGCAGAGGTCGCGGTCACGGTTGACTGCGCCTGCGCGAGCGATGAGGCCGGCACAACGGCCAGCGCGACGACCGACGTGATGATTCGAACGAGTAGTGTCATGGAAGTCTCCTTGCTCCAAGGTGACGGACACCGGAAGCAATTTCCCATGAGGTGACGACGCGTCGGGGGTTCGGGGAAACTGCGGCCCACGTCCGTCACCCTGTGCATGGACACAGCCCTCCACCTCATTCAGTCCGGACGCGCACATGAAGGCACGGATCGACTCGTGCGAATGCTGGCCGGGCAGTGGCTTAGGCTCGGAGCCTATGATTGGAAGCGATTTGCCAGTCAGGCCCTGGCACATCCCATCCGCGAATACATGCATGCCGACCCATTCACGTTCCGCGCGTTCTCGAAACCGCGCGGATATGCCGGCGACGCCGTGATGATGGACTACATCTATGGTCACCAGCAGGAACAGCTGGAGACGCCGGCTGATGAGGTGTTTCGCTACACCACACAGCACGCGCCGGCACCGGAGGGTGTCCGGGAGCGTCGTCGCGTCCTCGCCAGGACCATCGACGCGGTGGCCGACACTGCCGGGCGGCCGATCGAGGTTGCCGCCATCGCGGCAGGGCACCTCAGAGAGATGGAACTCTCGGTCGCCGCCGCGCAGGGAAGGGCGCGCGTGACGGCGATTGATGCCGACGAACAGAGCCTTGATGTGGTCAGTCTCGCCTATGCTCACCTGGGAGCCGCGACCGTTCACGGCTCGGTGCGCCAGATTCTCAGCGGGAAGCTGCAACTCGAACCAGTTGACCTGGTCTATTCCGCCGGCCTCTACGACTACCTGTCGAAGCCGGTCGCCGAACGCCTCACGTCAACCATGTTTGCCGCACTCCGTCCACACGGAACCCTGCTGCTGGCAAACTTCCTCCCAGACATCCCTGATGTCGGTTACATGGAGAGTTTCATGGACTGGCACCTGATCTACCGGACCGATCAGGACATGCTCGACCTGATCGATGCGCTGCCGAGGGCCGATGTCGCTTGTGTGCGGCAGTTCCGTGATTCGCAGAACACCATCACATTCCTCGAAGTGACCAAGCGCCCGTAGGAAACTCGGCGCCGCGTCCGTCTTCAGGGCATGGCTGCCACGCTGATTACCCCGCCGGTCCCTTCCAGGGCCGCGTCCGACGTGCTGAAGGACATCGAAGAACCCGTCGCTCAACTGCTGGCGCAGCACACAAACAAAACAGAGCAGTGGTGGCCCAGCGCGATGTTGCCGCGGCCGTATCGCCCCGATGACGCACCGCGCCTGGCGCAGATGCAGGCCGAGGCCGCGGGCATTCCCACCGCCGCGCGCGCCTGCCTGGCGCTGAATCTCGTGACCGAGGAAGGACTCCCGCTGTTTCACCAGGCGCTGGGCGAGCTGTTGCCCAAGGGCGCGCACTTCTGGACGTGGCTGCATCAGTGGACGGCCGAAGAGGATCGCCACGCCCAGGTGATCGGCGCGTACGTCGGTCTCACCGGAATCCTGGACGAAATCGAGCTGGACCGTATGCGCTTCACCTACGTCCGCCATGGCTGGGAGTCCGGCTGGGACGGTGATCCCTATCGCGTGTTTGTCTACACCTCGCTGCAGGAACGCGCGACGCAGATGGCGCACGCCAAAACCGCCGCCATCACCGGGCAATACGAAGAGACGATCGGAGGCTTCCTCAAAGTCGTGGCCCGGGATGAAGCGCGCCACTACGCCTTCTACCGCACCGTATTTGCAGAAATTCTGGCGCGCGACGTGGAGGAAGCACTGGTGTCGGCCGCTGCCGTGATGCCGCTCATGGCGATGCCCGGAGGCTCAATGCCCCAGTTTCGTGAGCTTGCCGAAGTGGCGTCGCGGGCCGGCATCTACACGCTCCGCGACTACCGCGGCATCGTCCAGGAGTTGCTCAAGTACTGGCGGATTGAGTCGCTGGCCCCGCGGACCGAGCGCGGCAAACGAAGCCAGGCATTACTGCTCGCCATTCCCGATCGGCTCAACCGCATCGCCGATCGCATGGAAGCCGTGCGCACCACCCGATCGTTTTCGTTCGACGTCGCGTTTAACAGGGAGTTCGTCCTATGAATCCACACTCACTCTCCGAATCGCTGTTGCAGGCTGATGCTGCGACGGTCCCGGCCTGGGATCACTGGGCCGGCTTGTTTGCCGCCGGCAACATCACACAGGCCATGGAAGCAACCGGGCTGGGCCTGCATTCGCTCAAGGCCCGAACCGGCGTTGACGAGTGGCGGGAGGCGAGTGCCAGCGCCCACGCGCGCGAGCTGCGGCAGATTGCCCACGAGTGCCCCTACTCGCGGCGTGGGTTCGACAAGCCGCGAGGCTACGCGGGTGACGCCGTACTGCTCGACTACATCTATGGCAGTGCGCCCGTGCCTGAAGGGACGACCGATCGCGGCCGCGCCATCCTGTCGTGGATGCGCCGCGAAAGCACAGGCTTTGCGAGCGTGCGCTGGCGCCGAGATTTTTTCGCCTCGCGTCTGGACGCGCTTGCGGCCACCGTCTCTCGACCCAGGGTTGCCGTCATTGCCGGCGGCCACTTTCGTGAAGGCCAACGCTCACTCGCGGTGCGCTCACGGGCGTTCGACACCCTCCAGTTGATCGACCAGGATCCGGCGAGCCTCGATGTGGTGGCGCACGAACAAGCACACGACGGTGTCACGCCAGTGGAAGCATCGGTTCGCGACATCATTACCGGCCGGCACACGCTCGATGGCATGGACTTCATCTACTCTGCGGGGCTCTACGACTACCTCGCGCCCCGGTTTGCCCACGACTGACGGCTCAACTCTTTGACGCGCTCCGGCCAGGGGGGACGCTGATCGTTGCGAACTTCGTTCGCATGATGGAAGACGGATGGATGGAGGCCCTGATGGACTGGTGGCTCCTGTACCGGACGCCGGACGAGGTGCGCGAGTTCTCGTCAGAGATCCCCCACGCGTCGATCGCGTCCCAGCGCGTCTTCATGGACTTGTTCGAGAACGTGGCGTACCTGGAAATGGTCAAGCGATAGGGCGTGCGCCGGGTCTGAAGACCCGGCCTCCGAAGAGGGCAACACGCGTGTCAGCCGATGATGACCTTGCGAACCCCTCGCGCAGTCAGCACGGCAGGGAGGCGTTTGCGGTGATCGCCCTGCAGCATCAGGGCGTCGCCTTCAACGCTGCCGCCGCACCCGAGCGCCGCCTTGAGGGCCTTGAGCCACTCGTCGAGTTCAGTGGCCGAGAGACCGAGTTGCTCGACGACCGTGGCTTCCTTCCCTCCACGTCCGGCGCGTTCCATGCGGACGACGGCTCGGATTGGTCCTGCGTCCAGAGTCCTGGGTCCAGTGTCCGCCGCTGGAACGCTGGGCGCCGACCGCCCAGCGCTTGAATCCGGCCCCACCACCTCAGGCAGCCCCAGCTGTCCGCGAAGCCCCGCAAACGGATTGTTCTTCATGCCCTCAGGACCCTGGACTCTGGACCCTGGACCCTGGACCTCTAAAACTGCGACCAGAGGTACTGGTTCGTGACCTCGTGGTGGAACTGGACTTCCGCCGTCTTGATGCGTGAGCCCAGCGCCTTCGGGCAGCGGTCTGCCTGGGCGGCTTTGACGTCGATATAACGACCGTGCACTTCGTCGCCCAGCAGTTCGGCCATGAACTTGCTGCCTTTGAAAAGGCGGATGGCGTCGTAGATGTTGTCGGGCAGGAACTTCGTGCGCGACCGCCGCGTTTCGGCATCCTCGTCGCCGAGCGGGCCTTCGAGGCCGGTGCGTAGAAGGGCGTAGAGCGCGAGGTACGGGTTGGCGTCGGGCGCAATGGACCGCACTTCGACGCGGGCTGATTTCTCGTTGCCAATCGGAATGCGGACCATCGCCCCGCGATTCACGGCCGACGCCTTGATCTGGTTGGGCGCTTCGTAGTGCGGGTCCAGCCGGCGATAGGCGTTGACGCTCGGGTTGAGCGCCAGGCAGATCTCCTGGCCACTGGCCAGGATGCGATCGATGAAGTTCCAGGCGCCCTTCGAAATCTGGTCCTGACCCTTCGCGTCGAAGAACGTGTTTTTGCCGTTCTTCGAAATCGAAAGGTTCGTGTGCATACCGTTGCCGTTGACGCCGGTCATCGGCTTCGGCAGGAAGCTCGCCGTCAGATCCATGCGCGCGGCCACCTGCCGGCACAGCAACTTGTAGAGCAGCACCTGGTCGGCCGCAATGTTCACTTCGGTGTACGAGTAGTTCATCTCGAACTGCGACGGCGCCACCTCCGGGTGGTCTTTTTCATTTTCGAACCCCATCGCGCGCTGCACTTCAGCGGCGCTGTCGATGAAGAGCCGCAGCGCGTCACCCGGCAGTGAGTGGTAGTAGCCACCGGTGCTGATCAGGTCGAATGCGCCCGTCTCGTGGTAGTGCCGCTCGGCGTCACGCCCCTTGAACAGGAAGCCTTCGATTTCCATGGCGGCGTTGAACACCGACGCGTCCTTGGCGAACCGCTTCTCGGTGTAGGCCTTGAGCTGCGACCGCAGGTCCGCCACGTACGGCGTGCCGTCCTTTTCCATGACATCGGCAAACACCAGCGTCTTGCCCGGGCCAAACACGTCGGACGGCAGCATGTAGAACGCCGGCCAGTCGATGGAGAGCCGCAGATCCGACTCGGCCTGCTGCGAGAATCCTCGAATGGAGGATCCGTCAAACGTCAGGTTGTCGGCGCTCTTGAGCAGGAACTTCTTGTCGTAGTCGAGGGCGTGCATCCGGCCCTCGAGGTCCGAGAAACACACGGTGACGGCCTTGATGCGCTTTTCGTCCGTCAGGTACTTCATCTGGCGTTCGCGCGCCTTGTGGGCGGGCGTGCGCTTGCGCCGGGCCTCTTTGGTGGCCAGGTTCATCTCTTCAAGCTTGTCGTAGGGGATTTCGAGAAAGTCGCGAAGGGCGGTGGGCATGGAAAGGCTCCTTAGAAATTAATGAGCCTGATTATAAGCTAAAAGTTGTATTAATAAGCACTAAACCATCAGGATATATTTTATCCAGCGGGTCAGATGATTCTCCAAGGGCACGACGCACCGGCTGGTCGCTATAATTGCCCCGTGGACGCCCGCACACTCACGGCACTTCCGGGAGCCGACCTCGTGCTCAAGGGGCTGCGTGATCTCGAGGACGGGACCGAGTCCATTGAGGCGCTGCTCGTCCGGATTGGTGCGTCGAAGTTGCGGTCCTTCGGATTGACGGTGCCGGCCAGCCCATCAGCCGTGGCGCCCGAACATCAGCTCTACGCACGGCTGGAAGACACGCACGGCCTGGCGGCGCACAGCCGCCACAACGCGCTCGTCCGCCGCCTTGTCAGCTTTGAACGGGCCCTGGCATGCGTGCGGCCGTAGACGCGGAGCGCCTGCGTGCGTTCATGACCGCCCTGGCGAAGGCCGCACGCGGTCCCCTGCAGGTCTATCTCGTCGGCGGCGCCACGGCGGTGACCGAAGGGTGGCGCGACTCCACCATCGATATCGATCTGGCGTTTGGTCCAGGCGCCGACGCCCTGCTGCGCGCCATTCCTGCGATCAAGGAATCACTCAACGTCAATGTGGAGTTGGCGTCGCCGGCCGACTTCATTCCCGTGAAGCCGGGGTGGGAAGATCGCAGCCCGTTCATTGCGCAAGAAGGCACGGTGACCTTTCGCCATTACGACCTCTATGCGCAGGCCCTCGCCAAGATCGAACGCGGCCATGAGACAGACCGGAGGGATGTGGCTGCGCTAATCGAACGCGGCCTGGTGGAGCGGGGCCGCCTGCGTGAGTACTTTGACGCCATCGAGCCAGAGCTCTTCCGCTTTCCGGCCATTGATCCACCCTCATTCCGCCGCGCGGTCGAGCTGATCACCGGCTGAGCGGACGGCGAGACGCGGATGGTATGGCAGCCGGCGCTGTTGCGTCACCGCGTCGCGGGCCGAGCGACCTGCGTGACGTGCCGTAGTCAGCGTCCAGCGATCCGCCGGGCGGCAAACTCTGGCTTGGTTGCATCGAGAATCTCACGAATGGCCACCCGGTCTGCCGTGGACAAATGGGCGAAGTCCTGGTCCCGGTCCTGCCCGGACAGGACGGCGTCGAGTCGCGCATAGAACAGGTGCCGCACGTTGTCAGGCAGCGCGTCGAACGCAGCCGAATAGATCAGGAAACTCAACGGGTACCGGAACAGCCGGCGGTCCAGCTCCAGATCACGCAGCGAACGGCCCTGCTTGTCTTCCGGTCCGCGCGCAGCAAACTCCCGCGCGTAGTCGGTGGTGCCCCGCACGGGCCCACTCAGCGGGGCCTCACCCACAAAAAGCATTTCGCTGAGCAACCGGTCCACGGCGCCCTCCAGCAGGGACGGCACGGTGGACGTCGAGTGGCCGGCCCGGTGCGCCTGGATGATCAGGTTGTGCACCTGCGCCTGATGTGTCAGCACCAGCAACGCGACAATGTCGCTGTGGGGAGTGAGGTACCGCCCGGTATTGACCCGTCGTGACAGATCGGTGACGTTGTCCGCTTTGGCGTCGGTGAACGATCGCACGTACGCGTCGCGCCCGGTCACTTCGTGGGCCAGCAACGGCGAGATCGTGTTCCCCGCATGACCCGGCGCACCGTGGGTGCCGGTCACGTAGTAGCCTCCGAATCGTCGTACAAACGGCGTGCTGTCGGTGACCGACCCTTCCTGCCGCGACCCAATTGTGTAGCCGAGCCGGTCGGCCAAGACCGAGAGCACGATCACTCCCGGTACCCCGCCGGTGACGGCCTTTGAATCGTGGCACATCAGGCAAAGCGTGGTCTCACGCTGGAAGACCGGGCGGTGCCCGCCGTCCTGGTTCACGGTGTAGAAACGCGCGCCCTCGTCAGGATCGATCGACGCCACCTCAAGGAAGGGGCTGCCCTGGACCGCGCCAACGTAGACGTCGTCGTTGAAGTAGAGCGCGCGCGGCGCCCGGGGGCTGATCCGATCCGTCTGCAGGCTGGTGCGCGAGAAGACCAGCCCCTGAGAGGTCAGGGGGATGTCGAGAGCCTCGAGCAGCCCTTCCAGGTACCCGTGGACTCCGCGCGAGGTGACGGTCAATTCGCCGGCCGCGATGCGGGCATCAAGTACGGCGATGGGGTCATTTCCGGAAAGGCCGTTCTGGCCGCGGAGCCCTGACGATGACAACACCGCCACAACACAGGCCAGCGTGGGACCAAGGGCGCGGGTTCCCATACTCAACGCGTTGAGTATAGCGACTCGCCGGTACTCTTGACGTGTCCCAGCGGACAGTGCCACCGCGGCCGTACGCAAGAAGTGTGCTCGGTCCGGACCGAGAGACCCGCCATCGCCCGACGCCTTGACAGCAGCACGACCAGTGTATATCCTTAAATCCGGATTTACGGATTTATATGGCCACCGCCACGCCACTCCTCGACTCGCTCTCAGCTCTGGCCGACGCCACCCGGTGCCGGATGCTGACCATGCTCGAGGCTCATGAGCTGACCGTGTCGGAACTCTGCACGGTGCTGCAGTTGCCCCAATCCACCGTCAGCCGCCAGCTGAAGATCCTGGCCGACGCAGGCTGGCTGGCCTCACGCCGCGACGGCACCAGCCGCTACTACGCGCTGGCGCTCGACGATGAGTCGCGGTCGCAGGTGTGGCGGATTACGCGTGACGAGGTGGCCGATCGGCCGAGTGCCGCGCAGGATACCCGTCGTCTGGAGCGAGTGCTCAAACTGCGCGCCGCCGCCTCGCAGAAGTTCTTCGCATCTGCCGCCGGTCAGTGGGACCTGGTCCGCGATGATCTCTTCGGCCGCGACTTCCTCTCATCGTCTCTCCTGAGCCTGCTTGATGACACATGGGTGGTGGGCGACCTCGGGTGCGGCACGGGCCTGGCCACGGCCGCCCTGGCACCACACGTGGGCAACGTGATTGGCGTTGACGCGTCTGAAGAGATGCTGGGTGCGGCTCGGTCCAGGCTGGCTGCGCTCAAGAACGTGGAGTGGCGGACGGGCGCGCTCGAGGCGCTGCCGATCAAAGACCGCACACTCGACGCAGCTGTGCTCCTGCTTGTGCTGCATCACGTGCCGTCACCTGCCGCGGCTCTGGCGGAGGCCTTTCGCGTGCTGAAGCCCAGCGGCCGCGTGTTGATCGTGGATATGGCCGCACACCATCGCGAGGACTACCGCCAGCAGATGGGGCACGTGTGGCTGGGCTTCGGCGACGACCAGATGCGCAAGTTTCTGACGCAGGCGGGTTTCGAAAAAACTCGAGTGACGAATCTGCCCGAAGACCCCGGTGCCCGCGGGCCGGGGCTGTTCGTGGCAACCGGAAGACGTAAAGGGAGAGTTGGAGACGTCGGATTACAGGGAGACGCTGAGACACAGAGTTAAGGCTCTTGAAAGACCTGGAAACTCTGCGACTCCGTGCCTCCTGTGATCCGTCGTGAGCTGAGTGTTTGTTGACTGACAAGGAGAGAGTGATGACGACCGCAACGATGACTGCACACGCGTTTGACCTGGCGAAGGCCGCCGGCAAACTTCCGTTCAAGGTGGCCGACCTGAGTCTGGCTGAGTGGGGCCGCAAGGAGATTCGCCTTGCCGAACACGAAATGCCGGGCCTGATGGCGATCCGCGCCGAGTACAAAGGGCAGCTGCCGCTGCAGGGCGCGAAGATCATTGGCTCGCTGCACATGACCATCCAGACGGCAGTGCTCATGGAGACCCTCGACATCCTTGGCGCTGATGTGCGCTGGGTGTCGTGCAACATCTTCTCGACGCAGGATCACGCGGCCGCCGGTGTGGCCGTGGGGCGCGATGGCTCGGTGGAAAACCCGCGCGGCATCCCGGTGTTCGCATGGAAGGGTGAGACGCTGGACGAATACTGGTGGTGCACCGAGCAGGCGCTGATGTGGCCTGACGGCTCCGGCCCCAACATGATCCTCGACGACGGCGGGGACGTCACGATGCTGGTGCACAAGGGGGTGGAGTTCGAGAAGGCCGGTAAAGTGCCGGCGTTTGATGCAGACAAGGAGCCCGAAGAGTGGGGCGTCATCCTGGAGTTGTTGCGCACGCAGCTCAAGGCGAACCCCGGCCGCTTCACGCAGGTGGCGAAGGACATCAAGGGCGTCACCGAAGAGACCACCACGGGCGTCCACCGCCTCTACGAGATGATGAACGCGGGCACGCTCCTGTTCCCCGCGATCAACGTCAACGACTCGGTGACGAAGTCGAAGTTCGACAACCTCTATGGTTGCCGGCACTCACTGACGGACGGCATCCTGCGCGCGAGCGACGTGATGCTGGCCGGCAAGGTGGCCGTGGTGCTCGGCTACGGCGACGTGGGCAAGGGCTGCGCGCAGGCATTCAAGGGCCAGGGCGCACGCGTGGTGATTACCGAAATCGATCCGATTTGCGCCTTGCAGGCGGCAATGGAAGGGTACCAGGTGACCACGCTCGACGACGTGGTGAAGACGGCGGACATCTTCATTACGGCGACCGGCAACCACAACATCATCACTGTCGATCACATGGCCCAGATGAAAGACAAGGCCATCGTGGGCAACATCGGCCACTTCGACAACGAGATCGACATGGCCGGGTTGAAGAAGCAGGGCGTGGAGCGCATCAACATCAAACCGCAGTTCGATGAGTTCGTGTTCCCGGATGGCCACAGCGTGCTGGTGCTGGCCGAAGGCCGGTTGCTCAACCTCGGTTGCGCCACGGGGCACCCGAGCTTCGTGATGTCGGCGAGCTTCAGCAACCAGGTGATCGCGCAGATCGAACTCTTCACGCACACGTCGAATTACGAGAAGAAGGTCTACGTGCTGCCGAAGCACCTGGACGAAAAGGTGGCGCGGCTGCACCTCGACAAGCTGGGTGTGAAGCTGACGAAGCTCTCGCCCGAGCAGGCGAAGTACATCGGCGTGCCGGTGGACGGGCCGTACAAGCCGGATCACTACCGGTACTAGTCCAGGGTCCAGAGTCCAGAGTCCTGGTTTTCGGAGGCCGGGTCTTCAGACCCGGCGAAGCTACAAGGGCGGCGAGGAGGAGACTCCTCGCCGCCCTATTTGTTTCGCGCCTACTTCTGGCTCATCAGAAACGCGACGAGCGCGTCCACGTCGGTGGGGGTCAGTTTGCGCGTCTTCATGTACGACGTCATTGACGCTTTCGGCTTCGGCGTGACCTTCGCCTCCATCGCAGCCGTGTCCGTGA
Organism: Acidobacteriota bacterium; assembly: GCA_016716905.1. NCBI lineage: Bacteria > Pseudomonadati > Acidobacteriota > Acidobacteriota bacterium. The sequence continues at coordinate 716,149 of JADJUS010000004.1, forward strand.
GCCACTTCTTCATGTCGGCTTCCGTCAGCTTCGCGCCGACGCCGCCCAGCGCGCTGGCCATCTTGCCGCCGGTGTTTTTGATCGCATGGCACGTGGAGCACTTCTGCGCCACGTAGACTTTCTGACCCGCTTCGACCTTCTTGGGATCGAGCGTCTGGGCGCCGGCGGTGCCGGCCATGACCGCCACGCCGATGAGTGCTGCAATGAGTGTTCGCATGCCATCATGATGTGGGATGACCGGCTGCTGCGTACGTTCCAGAGTGCACATGGCCATCGGGTTGGTCGTCGCCTTGGCGGGCCCTGTTTCTGCCGCCCGCGCGCAGAATCTCGTCGCCGACCCCGTGGTGCTGCATCTGCGCGCCATCCAGTCGCCTGACGGTCGCTGGCAGGCCACACCCCCTCGGACCATCCGTCTCGATCGCACAGACACAGCGGCTGTGCCTTGGCGCGCCGAAGCAACGGTCCCGTGGTTGACGATCACGCCGGCCAGCGGAGCGGGCCCAGGCCGCCTCAAGGTGCAGCTTGAGGCCTCACGTCTGGTCGGGAGCCCGGCCGTCGGCGAAGTCATCATCGCGGTCAACGGGGCTCCCAGTCAGCGTGTCACCGTGCATGCGTCCCTGGCCGCCACCGACAACCCGCCGATGGGGTTCATCGACGCGCCCGCTGACGGCGACGTGCCTGCCGGGCCGGTGCGGCTCTTTGGCTGGGCGCTCGACGATGTGGGCCTGAGCAGTATTGAAGTGTGCCGGGTGGGCGACGCCATTCCGGGCGAGGAGCGGTGCGCGGACGGCAAAGGCGCTCGTGTCGCGCAGGCCGATCTGCACGTCAACGCCAGACCCGACGTGGCCGCCGCCGTTCCCGGATTTGATCACGAAGGAGACACCGGTTGGACGGCGGTCGTGTCAGTGCCGACCGGCGCTCGATCCCCGGACGGCGTCCTGTCGTACTACGCGCTGGCTCGCGACGTCACCGGGCAGGTCGCATCGCTTGGCACAAAGCACTACCGCCCGACGAGCGCTCCGGTGCAGTGGGCCAAGGTGCTCAAGCTGCCGGCCCTGCTGCTTCTGGCGTTTGCGGTCTTCGCGGTCTTCCATCTGTGGGCGCGCCGCTGGTTGCCCGTTCATCAATCCCCGTCGCCCGCCGAGGAGCAGGTACCGCAGCCCGGACCACGGTGGATGGAGCTGACGGCGCTCGCCGGCATCATGGCGGCGTTTGCGTGGATGGTGATTCCCGGTCTCAGCCGTTCGCTCGAATACGACGAGATGTACTCCGCGTCCCAATTCATCGTCGACCGGTCGTGGTGGGAGTCGGCGACGCGTGTGCAGACGTCCAACAATCACTTTGGAAACTCGATTCTGGCCTCGGCGGCCGTCCGTGTGTTCGGGCCCTACGAATGGGCGATTCGCCTTCCCGCGTTTCTGCTCGCGCTCGGCGCGATCGTGGTCACGTGGCGGTTTGGCCGTCGCCTTGCGGGCCCGGCCGTCGGCCTGTGTGCTGCGGCATTGCTGGCTGCGGCGCCGGCATTCATGGTCTGGGCGCAAACCGCCAGGGGTTACTCCGGTCTGGCCTGCATGGCCTGGTTGTCTGTTGATGCATTTTTCAGAGTGCTTCGAACCGGAGATTCTCGCCAGGTGCGCGTGCACACGATCTCCACGGCCGTCCTGCCGTTGTTCCACCTTTTTGGGTTCTGGATTCTCGCGATTCAGTACCTCGCTTTCTGGGCGTGGAGTCTCGCCGCCCGCCGCACGCCATCAACGGACGGTTCCGCCAACGGCACTCGCCGGCTGCATCGCTCATTCCTGGCAATCGGCGCCATCACGCTCGTGATGTTCCTGCCGAGCGTCACCGATCTGGTGTCGGACCTTCCCGTCTTCGCCGTGTCTCACGAGCCGGCCGCTGCCAACGCCGGCGCCACCGCTGCCGCCACGGCCGGCACCGTCGCAAGGACCACGCGAATGACGGTTGGCGTGCAATGGTCGGGCTTCGCCGACGAACTCCTGTCCATCCGATCCTGGAATCTGATGGCCATCGCCGGAGTCCTGCTGCTGATTGGCCTTCTCACGTTGCCCAGGGGAGAGGCTGCTTTCGGCCTCGCGACCCTCGGCCTTCCGCTCTTGACCTTGTGGCTGGCCGGCGAAGCGGTCACCGTGTATCCCCGGTTCTTCTCGTTCTGGCTGCCGATGCTGGCGATCTTCCTGGCTGCGGGAATCCTCGCGCCGTTTCAGTGGCAGCGACGCTCGACCAATCGGGTGCAAAAGGCCGTCGGCATGGTCACAGGTATCGCCACGGTGACCGGCGGTCTCTGGGTGGCGCAGACGTGGCTCGATTGGGACCCACCAGTGAGCCCGGCCGACTATCGCACGTGGCTCACGCCTTCTGCAGACTGGGCCGACAGCCCTGTGGCTGCGGTTGGACAGGATGCCTTCATGTTCGACTTCTACCTGGGCAAGCCGCTGCCGCTGGTTGTTGATCCCGCGCAGATGGACGGCCTCCTCCGCCAGCATGACCGGCTGCTGGTGGCGTATCACGCGCTGCCGCGAATGCGACCCGCCGATGTCCTTGTGCGCAACCTGCTCGCGCGCAGGTGCCTGGACCGCGCCAACGTCAACATCGTGCTGTTCGAATGCCGCTAGCCCTGTCGCGTCTGGCGGGCATCGCCCTGTTCCTGAGTGGGTTGTGCCCTGGGCTCGTGGCGGCACAGACAACAGGCACGCTCGCGGGAACGGTGGCGGCCGAAGGGGGCATTACGCTTCCGGGCGCGTTTGTCACCGTGATTGGAACGACGCCCGCACTGAGGCGCGAAACCACCACCGACGAGCAGGGCAGCTTCCTCGTCGCAGATCTGCCAGCGGCCCGCTACTCGATCACGGCGCTCGCAACGGGATTCACAATCACCAAGGCCATTGAGGTCACCCTTGTCGCGGGGCAGACCCGCCGGGTTGTCATCGACATGCGCGTAACCGGTGTCACCGAAACGGTGACGGTCAGCGCGGATCGTGGGCGTGCGTCAACGGCGCCGTCCATGCTGGCGCTGACGCCGGCTGAGGTGTCCACCGTGGCGGGCGCTGCCGAGAACGTCTTCAAAGTGCTGCACACGCTACCGGGCATCACGGCCGTCAATGACTTCGACAGCCGGCTCTCGGTGCGCGGCGGCGGACCAGACCAGAACCTGACGGTGATGGATGGCGTGGAGATCCACAACCCGTACCGTTTGTTTGGGCTCACGAGTGCATTCAACCCCGAAACGGTTGAGGCGTTTGAACTCACTGCGGGCGCGTTTCCCGCGAGATACGGCGACCGCTTGTCGTCCATCCTGACTATCGACAATCGCGCCGGGAATTCGGCGCGTCGCGCAATGGGCAGCGTCACCCTGGCCCTGACCGATGCCAACATCATTGCCGAAGGGCGCCTGCCGGGCACGTCACAGGGATCGTGGCTCTTGAGTGGCCGCAGGACGTACTACGACGTTGTCGCAGAGCGATTTGTCGACGCCGACTTGCCGTCGTTTTCGGACTTGCAGGCCAAAGCGGTCTGGCGCGTGGCGGGCGGAGGGCAACTCTCGGTGTTTGGCTTGAAGAGTCGTGAGAGCACCGACGCGGAGTTTGGAGAGCCCGAGCGTGAGTCTGCGGTGATTCGCACCAAGGCCCGCAATGATCTGGTGGCGGTCTCGTGGCAGCGGGCGTTTGGTTCTCGCGTGTCCAGCCGCACTGTGGCGTCGTGGTACCTCAACCGCGATGACATCGACTTCGACGGCCGGTTCGAAACAGGCGCGCGGCGGACGAATGCGCCGGTCAGCAATAACTCGGAGTCGTTGTCCAATATCATTTTCACCCGCCAGCTTTCCGTGCGGGACACGGCCCTTCGGCAGGACACCACCATCAGGGTCGGGCGGTCACACTTGCTGGATGCCGGCGTTGAGGCGCATGTGCTGGCCACGCAGTGGGGATGGCGCATTGACGGCGAGCGAAATCCCGGCGTGGCAAACGGCTCAAGCATCCAGGGTGGGGCCGGGCTGCCGGCGTTGTTGGACTCGTCGCGTGACTCATGGCGCTTTGGCGCGTGGCTGTCCGATGTCTGGATGGTGACGCCATGGCTTCGTGTGGAGCCTGGCGTTCGCCTCGACAAGACCAGCGTGACCGGTGTCGCATCACTCTCGCCGCGCGCGTCGCTGCTGGCTGACCTGACCGCCCGCACGCGCCTGCGCGTGGCCGGTGGCGCGTTCACCCAGAGCCCCGGCTACGAAAAACTGCTGCAGTCCGACTACTTCGTCAATCTCACCAGTGAAAACGATGCAAGGGTCGGGACCGAACGGGCGAGGCACGCGGTGGTTGGTCTGGAACACACGTTGGCGCCAGGTGTAGTGGCGCGGGTTGAGGGCTACTACAAGCAGTTCCGCGATCTGGTCATTGGCAGGCTCGAAACCCCGGAAGAGGTTGACGCGCGCACGTCGGTCTACGACTTTCCGTCGAGCCTGGTCGGGGAAGTGCCGCGTGAGGCGCAGATTCTGAGCGCGCCCGTGAACGGCGGGCGAGGGAAGGCGGCCGGTATTGAGGTGTACCTCGCGCGGCAGTCCGTGTCTCCCGCCGGCCGGGCGTTGACCGGGTGGATCTCATACACCCGCAGCCGCGCAGAGAAGACGATGTACGGCATCACGATGCCGGCCGACTACGACCGGCCACATGCGTTCAGCATGGTGGCGAATCTGCGCCTCAACACGACCATCGAAGTCGCGACGACCGTACGCGTGCAGTCCGGGTTCCCGTATTCGCCGCCGGTGGGCGTGCGGGTGGCGGCGGTGCAGGATTTGGCGGATGCCGATCGCGACGGTAACCGCAGCGAGTTGATACCCCAGGTCTCCAGACGTCTCCTGGTGTGGACGTTTGACCATGGTGGCGCGTCGAACCTCAATTCAGCCCGGCTGCCGAGGTTCTCGCGTGTGGATGTCCGTGTCACGTTCCGGCCAGGGTGGAAGAATCGCCGCTGGCAGTTCTACCTGGACGTGATCAATCTGCTCAATGCCAACAACGCGTCGGGCTTCGACGCGCAGTTATCGTATGACCCTGCCGCTGATCGGCCGCAGGTGACGTACGAGCGGCGCAACAGCCTGCCGCTGCTGCCGTCGCTCGGGATTCGCTACAAGTTTTAGCCTCGGCCTTGAAAACCAGGCCGGTCCTCAAGCCCGAGGCCTCCCGTCTTACCGGCGCTTGCGCGTCTTCGCGGCGCTGACCGCAGACTGCATCTCGTCGTCGCACATCGGCGCGCAGAGCCCGTCGCGGCAGAGGATGTAGCCGTCCGGGCAATCTCCGGCGGCGAGGGTCGGCCGCCCGATCTGCTGCAGGAGTTGCACCTGTGCGCGCAATGCGTTTTCAACGACAGTAAATTTGCTGGGACTGGTCACGAGAATCTCGATGCCGAGTTGCTCGATCTTCATGACCAGCCATCGCACCGCGGCCATCCGTGCCGCGTCACCGCCACGGTGCCGGCCGCCTCCGTGCGATCGTGTTGTGGTTTTCTTGCCTTGTGCCTTGGCCATCGGGTCAGCTCCTGTAGGTGAGAGGGAATCTAGTTCCGGCCTCCGGCCGGGGTCTCCGGTTGGGTTTCGATCAACCAGATGTCACGCGCGCGCTGGTTCCTGACGGCAATCAGGGAACGTCCCGCGCGCCTGACACCAGAAAAACTGACGCCAGGCAACGCATTATCCGTCACCTGCGTCAGGCGACCGGATGCGATCGAAAAACCGTAGACATTATGCACGCCGCCTTCGGCGCGGGTGAGGTAAAGGGTGCCGAATGTCGGGTCGAGCCTGGCCGTAATCAAAATCGCGTTCGAAATGGTGCCGGCCGTGGTGGTGGCACCGTCGGCCCCTACGAGCAGCACCTCCATGGTCGAGGTCGAGTCCTGGTTGACCTCGACGGATCGCACGATGACCATCCGGCGGTCCGCCAACCACCCCCTGCCGTAGACGCTGGTAAAGGAGCCTGTCAGCGACGCGACTTCACGTTGCTGCCCGCTCACCAGGTCACGGACCCACACGCCGAACCGCCCAGCGGCGCGCGTGAGAAACGCCAACTGTCGACCATCGATGGAGACGAACAGGTCGCGCACAAACGAGTTCGCCGCCGCCGTGAAGATGGGGCCCTCGTTTTTTCTGGCGGTCGAACGATATTTGACGATGGTCTGCACGGTGCCATGATCAACGAAATAGAGCACGTCGCTGCCGGGTTGCCACGCCATCAGCTGTTCGCCCCACTCCACCGGGTACTGCTGGAGGATGGCGAGCCGCGTGGTGCCCAGCACTCGGGATGTTTCTTCGGTGGCGAGATCGGCGACAGACAGCGATGTCAGTCCCGGTTTGTCTCCGCGCTGCATGAACGCGAGCCGCGCGCCGTCCGGCGACAACTGACCGGCGAATCCAGCCGTCACCGGTCGTGCCGCCGCCGTGAGGCCGTTGTTGCCCAGGCCGGCGACAAACAACTGCGAGTCGAGGATGCGGTATCCCTGAGACGGGCTCGGCTCGCTGCGCTGGAAGACAAGTGTCTGGCCATCGGCCGACACGGCCGGAGCAAAATCACTCAGCGCGTCGGACGCCAGCTGCCGGCCGACCCGTGTGGCAGGGTCGATCAGCCACAACTTGGCTTCGTCGGAGCCCTGCTGGAAACTCACAATCGAGCCGTCCGCCGAGGTGCCTTCCGGCGTCTCTTCGGTCTGGCTCGATGTCAACGGCCTCAGCCGGCCACTGCTGTCACGTTCCCAGAGGTCACTTTGTCCCCCGCGGTTTGTCTGGAAGATGACAGCCTCGCCTGTGCCGCTCCAGATCGGCATCCGCTCGTAGAACGCATCGTTGGTCAGCCGCCGCGGTGACGCGCCCGCCAGATCCGTTTCCCACAGGTCTTCCTGATCACCCGATCGCAGTGCCACCACCACGCGGCGTCCGTCTGGATGCACGTCCAGGTTGTTCACGACGCCGGCGAGAGACCACGAGGCGCTCAGGTCGGTCACGGTGCCAGCGTCGAGGTCCGCCACACTCAGCGACCGGGCGGAGTTGCTCGTGAGTTGCAGGAAGATCCGCCGGCCGATCCAGCGGAGCACCCGCACCTCATTCGGGCCAGGATTCAGGACGAGACTCTGGGAGGCGACGCCGCCAAAGAACGCAGGGACGACCTGCAAGACGGTGTTGTCGCGCCGGCCGAGGGCCACGGCGAGCTGGTCGCCTCCGGGTGACCAGGCGTGGCTCAGGATGCGCCCCGCAGACAACGTCACGGGGCGGGCCTCTGTGCCCGCGACCGGTTGCACAAACAACTGGGGCGCGCCATCGCGCGTTGAAACGAACGACAGCCACTTGCCGTCGGCCGACAACCGGCTGGCGGTTTCTTCGCTCGACCACATGACCACGGGCCGTGAGCGCCGGAGCGGGTCGGCGTCCGGCGTCCGGCCGCTCCACTGCCAGGCGGCGACCGCCAGGCCGCCAACGGCGACGGCCGCGGCGATCCATTGCCAGCGCCGTTTCGATTGCTCAGCGCCCACCGTGTTGAACGTGCCGCCGGCGGCGGTCAACCCGCCGGAGATGTGCCGTAACTCGGCGAGCACCGCTGCGGCCGACTCAGGTCGATCGGCCGGGTTCTTCTCGAGGCAACGTTCCACGAGATCGACCAGGCCAGCGGGTGCACCCTGCGCCAACCTGTCGAGACGCCGCGGTGCATCGGTCAGGAGGTGCCGGACATAGTCGTAGGACGACAGCCCCATGAACGGCAGCTGTCCGGTAAGGCACTCGAACATCACGACGCCCATGGAAAACAGATCCGCGCGGAACGTCACCGGATGTCCGGCGGCCTGCTCGGGCGACATGTATTGCGGTGTGCCGGCGGCCTGATCGGTGCGATCCGAAGGAGAGGTGCGCGTCTGATCCGACGGCTTCGCGACGGCATCTTCGCGTGCGAGTCCGAAGTCGAGCAGCTTCACGTGACCGTCGGTGGTGACGATGACGTTGGAGGGCTTTACGTCACGATGCACCAGGCCGCGGCTGTGCGCGGCGGCCAGACCTTCGGCGATTTCGCTGGCGAGTTGCACCGCCTGAGTGAGAGGCGGCCGGCCGCGCCGCAGGATCGCCGCAAGCGTTTCGCCTTCGACGAACTCCATCACGAGGTACGCTTCGGTGCCCTCCTCGATCAGTTCGTAGACCTTGCAGATATACGGATGGTCGATTGACGCGGCGGCAAGTGCCTCGGTGCGAAGGGGGTCTCCACCCTGGCGGAACCGGCCGTCATGAATCGCCTTGATGGCGACGGATCGGTTCAGCCGGGTGTCGGTGGCCTTGTAGACCACGCCCATGCCCCCGGAGCCAATCTGGCCTTCGACCCGGTAGCGCCGAACGATCGCCTCGGGCAGTGGGTGGTCCACAGCCGAGAAGAGTACCCGAGTTTTGCCGAGCCGGGTCGAAATGGTGAGGCCGCAGATGATAGATTGGCGCTCACTTTGAAGGAGCGCGACATGACGGCAGGTACGACCATTGTGGCCATTTCGAGGCAAAAGGGGAGCGGTGGCGCCCACATCGGACAGGTCGTCGCAGAGCGGCGGGGCATGCGCTTTGTGGACGGCGGCCTCCTGCGCGACGCCTCGGAATACCTGCTGGTGCACGACCCGAATCTCGAGAAGGTCAAGGAACGGATCGGCACGTGGTGGGACACGATGGCCGGGGCGCTCGCCATGGGCGGCATGAGCGGCCTGGGCATGTTGCCGGTGGACACGATGCAGGAAGCCGAGTCGGCCCGCCTCGAGCGCCGCATTATCGAGGAAATGGCTGGACACCACTCAGCCGTGATCGTCGGTCGAGGTGCCGGCCATGTGCTCAAGGGGCGTCCAGGTGTGCTCCGGGTGTTTGTGCACGCACCAGAGGCGTGGCGCATCGATCGCGTGGCCGAGCGCAGCGGCGTGGATCAGGCCAAGGCGCGCGACGTCGTGCGCGAGTCGGATCGCGATCGCGCCGGCTTCATGCGTGCGCTGACCGGCACCGATTGGACGGACGCACGCCAATACGATCTGGCGATTGATGCGGCCTCAACCGGTCTCGAAGTGGCCACGGACATTGTGCTGCAGTTGGTGCCGCTGGCCCAGGCCACGCCGCCGCGCTAGCCGACGCGCCGGGACGATTGCATGGTGCCTCACCGCGATGACCGAGCCGCGGAGCTCACGGCGTTTGCTCGGTTCCTGGCCGGACTTCCACGACTCATACGTCTACGCATGACGCTCGCGGAAGCGCTCGAGATTGTGCAGGCCCGCTTGCGCAATCGGGATCGCCACTTCCTGGCCGTCATCGAGCGTGGTGTGTACGCCAGCCCGACCAGTCCGTATCTCGCGCTACTCAAGTCTGCCGGCTACGAGCTCCCCGGCATCCGCGACCTGGTGCTGCGCCAGGGGCTGGAGCCCACGCTTTCACAACTTCGGCGCGACGGCGTCTATGTGAGTTTTGAGGAATTCAAGGGCGTGCAGCCTATCGTGCGAGGCAGCACCACCATTCACACCACGCCGGCTGACTTCGACAACCCAGCCGCGGGTCGGTTTTATTCCACCACCACCGGCGGCAGCACGGGGATGGGCAGGCGGGTGAAGCTTGACCTCGCACACATGGAAGCGCAACTGCCGGGCCGCATCATGGTGCGCCATGTCCAGGGGGTGCGTGGAATCCCGGCGGCCTCGTGGTCGGACCTGCCGCCAGCCGGCGGACTGATGGGCGTGTTGCTGCATGCGGCCTCCGGCGAAGATGCCACGCACTGGTATTGCGCGCGGGGAGGCGGGGCAAGCACGGTGCCGCTGCGCTTCCGGATGGCAACGACCGCAGCGCTGTCGGTGGCCAGGCTCTCGGGCGGACGCGTGCGTTGGCCGAAACTTCTGCCCTTCGATCAGGCGGTCGAACTGGCCCGGTGGGCGCGCGACCAGGTGCAACGGACAGGACGCTGCACGGTGCATGCATCCGTCAGCCGCATCCTGCGGATCGCCGTGGCCGCTCAAGAGCACGGGATCGATCTCACGGGGACTGTGCTTCGTGGAGGGGCCGAACCACCGACGCTGGCGAAGGTCGCGCAGATACGGCGCACCGGCGCCACGTTTTATTCCAGCTACGCGTTCAGCGAAGTGGGCACTGTGGGCTCGGCGTGCCTGAACGCCACTGGGCCGAACGATCAACATTTCATGCAGGACCATCTGGCGATGATTCAGGCGACGCGTCCCGTGCCCGGTTTTGCGCTCGAGGTTCCGGCCTTTTGTTTCACTACGCTCCTGGCGACGGCGCCAAAACTCATGCTCAACGTGGAGTCGGATGACTACGGCACGGTCGACACCACGCCCTGCGGCTGCCCCTGGGAGGCGCTGGGGTTTACCACGCACCTTCGCGACATCCGGTCGTTCCGCAAACTCACGGGCGAAGGCGTGACGATGGTGGGGAGTGAGATGGAGCGGATTCTCGACGAGGTGCTGCCGTCCCGCTACGGTGGGAGCGCCCTCGACTATCAGTTCGCCGAGGAAGAAGACGCTCAGGGGTTCACGCGTTTGATCCTGCGGGTCGCGCCATCCGTCGCACTGGGCGACGAGGCCGCGGCCATTGCCTGCGTCCTTCAGGCGCTCGAGGACACCGGCTCGGCCGGCGGCATCGTCAGTGCCACCTGGAAGGCGGCCGGCTCCCTTCGCATTCGACGGGAAGCACCCACGATGACGGGCCGTGGCAAGTTGCTGCCGCTCGACATCAGGAAACGAGCGTCATGAGACGCCTCCATCGGCTGGTCGTCGCGCTGGTGCTCGCCACGGGTGTTGCGGCAGGCTGCGGGCGCGGCCAGAACGAGGGACTGCGGCGGCTTCGCGTGTCCTTCAGCGAACACATCAGTTTCGCGCCGCTGATGATCGCGCAGGCGGAAGGGTTCTTTCGCGACGAAGGTCTCGACGTGGAATTTGTGGCGACCATGCGCCCGGAAGAAGCGCTGGTGGCGTTGATCACCGGGGACGTCGATGTGCGCCCCGGTGCCCTGCATGCCGGATTCCTGTCGGCCATCGCGCAGGGCGCTCCCATTCGCATTGCGGCCGGCCTGGGTGTGCTGGCCCGCGAGGGCTGCACGTATTTCGGCATCGCGTTGCGGCCGGGTCTGGACCCGGCAGGCACGCCCGTCATTCGCCGGGTGCGCGCGAGCCAGGACGGCGTGACGCGGTACGTCGTGAGCAAGATGCTTGAGACCCGTGGCGTGGTGCTGAACACGGTGGAAACCGTTCGCCTGCCCGAGCCGGTGATGGTGTCGGCGCTTGAGTCTGGCGCGATCGATGCCGGGGCGGCGTCCGAGCCCGTGCTATCACGGATGGCGGAAGTGGGAAGCCTGTGGCTTTCGGGCCAGCATGCCGTGCCCGACTTTCAGTGGGGCGTGATCATGTTCGGCGAGCGCCTGCTGGTGCGCGAACGCGAGACGGCACACGCCTTCATTCGGGCGTACCAGCGGGGCGTGGTGCAGTACCGGCTCGGGAAGACTGACCGCAACGTGGCGATCATCGCCGAAGGTACCGGCGAGACCGTGGATCGCACGCGGGCCGCATGCTGGATTGAGTTCACTGCGGACTCGCGCATTGACTGGACCAGCGTCGAAGGGTTCCAGGCCTGGGCCAACGCACAAAAATTCATGGACCGGAGCGTGACCCGCGATCAGGCGGTTGACTCCGGGTTTGTGAAGTGACGGTCACCACGCGGCACTTTGTCTGCGAAAGCGTCGGTCATACGTTTGCCGGCGACCGCGGGCGTGTCGAGGCCCTGCGCGACGTGTCTTTTGAAGTGGAACAGCATGAATTCATCTGCGTGGTCGGACCCAGCGGCTGCGGCAAGTCGACCTTGCTGCGAATCATCGCCGGGCTTGAGCCGCCGACGACTGGCCGCCTGACGTTTGACGTGCCCACCCGGGGGCCGGCGTCCCGCGGATGCCTGGTCGTGCAGGAGCATGGGACATTCCCGTGGCTCACCGCTGCGGAGAACGTGGCCTTTGGCTTGGCGATTGAGGGCACGCCTCGCGAGGAACGGCACACGCGCGCTGCGGCGTTTCTCGAGCGCGTCGGCCTGTCGGCCTTCGCAGGTCACTATCCGTACGAGCTGTCGGTGGGGATGCGGCAGCGTCTCGGACTCGGCCGCGCCATGGTCACGGATGCGTCGTTGTTACTCATGGACGAGCCGTTCGCCGCGCTCGACGCGCAATCACGGCGGCACATGCAGAGCGAATTGCTTGGCATCTGGGCCGCAGACCGCCGCACCGTGGTGTTTGTCACGCACGACATCGATGAGGCGGTGGTGCTGGCCGACCGCGTCCTCGTGATGTCGGGCCGCCCCGGACACGTGCTGGCCGATATCCGGGTGCCGCTGTCCCGCCCTCGCGACAGGCACCGCGACTATGCCGACGCGCGAGACCTTGTCGCGCAGATCTGGGACCTTCTTGGCGACTAATTCTGCTGCCGTGCCGCCTGTGCGCTGGTCGATGCGTTTCCTGCTTGTCTGGGCAGTGCTGCTGGTTGCCTGGGAAGTGCTGGTGCGCTCCGGCGTGTGGACGGGCCTTTTCACTCCGGCGCCCTCGGCGATCGGCGCCGCGCTGGCGGCCATGATTGCCGAGGGCACGTTGCCGACGCATGTCGGCTACACGTTTGTCCGCATTCTCACCGGGCTGTTGGTGGGCGCCACTGCGGGAGTCACCCTGGGGTTGGCCATGGGGGTGTCAGCGCGACTACGCCGGCTTGTGGATCCCCTGGTAGCCGCCGTGCATCCCATCCCGCGCCTGGCCTTTTTCCCGTTGCTCATCGTGGTGCTCGGCGTTGGCGAGACATCCAAGCTGGCGGCCGTCTCGATTGGCGCCTTCTTCCCGATGCTGCTCAACACGGTGGCCGGCGTTCACAGCATGAATCCCGTGCATCTCGAGCTCGCGCGGAACTTCGGCGCCACCAGATGGCAGATGTTTCAGCGCGTGCTGGTGCCAGGCAGCTTGCCGCTGATGCTCACCGGGTTGCGGCTGTCGTCCAATGTGGCGTTCCACGGCACTATTGGCGTTGAAATGGTCGGTTCGCAGACCGGTATCGGGTCGTTGCTGTGGCTCTCGTGGCAGACGTTCCGCATCGACCACATGTACGCCATTCTGGTTGTGATCGCGACCATCGGCATCGGGCTGGCCGTGTGCATCCGCTGGGTCACCGTGCGTGCCGCCCCGTGGCTGGCCGAGCGGCCGGCCGACGGTTGACGCTTCCATGAGATGTGACGGCGGCCCGATCTACACCACGTAGTGTTCGCCCCCGGCGCTGCGGTTTTCGAATCGCTCGAGGGCAAACGGCGTGAGGTCCATCCCGGGGTCGCGCTCAACAATCAGGTCGGCCAGGATGCGACCCGCGGCGGGGGAGTGCTGGAAGCCGTGCCCGCTGAAGCCGTTGATCAGGAAGAAGCCCGGCAGGTCGCGCGCGGCGCCGATGATGGGGTTGGCGTCAGGCGTCACTTCATAGAGACCGGCCCACGCGTGGGCGATGGGCGCATCAGCCAGTGCCGGCAGTCGCCGAGCCGCCACAGGTGAGATCTGCTCAAGGAAGTCCCACTGCACGGTGAGGTCGAAGCTCGGCTTTTCATGTGGGTCGCCCATGCCGAACAGGACGCCAGCGCCTTCTCGATGAAAGTAAAACGTGGATTCGAAGTCGATCACCATGATCCGGGAGTCGGGCACGTTCCAGTTGCCGCCTGACGCCGGAGGCTGCGCGATGAAGATGTGCCGCCGGTACGCCTCCACCGGCACGTCAACGCCGGCCATGCGCCCGACCGCTCGTGCGTACGGGCCAGCCGCATTCACCACTACTGGCGCATCGATTGCGCCGCCAGTGGTTTCGACGCCGGCCACACGACCGCCGACGACCCGCACCCCTGTCACTTCCGTTTCCCGCAGGATCGAGACGCCTGCGGCCTGGGCACTCTTGGCGAAGCCCATCGTGACGCCGTTGGGATCAGCAATGCCATCGCGTTGGCAGAACGTGGCGCCGATGACGTGCTCTGTCACAAGCCCGGGAGCCAGGGCGGCCGCCGCGTCCGCGTCCAGCCAGTCCACCGCGATGCCGAGGCGCCGTTGTCGCTCGACGTTGGCGGTAAAGACCTCCACACTTGCCGGCGACGAGAGCAGGAACAGATATCCGTCCTGGTGGAAGTCGATGTCCGCGCCGACTTCTTCCTTGAATCGCTCGAGTACACCAATCGACTCAATCGACAGGCGGATGTTCGCGTCGTGTGAAAATTGATGCCGCACACCACCCGCGTTCCGACCGGTGGAACCGGTGCCCAGCAACTGTTCGCGCTCAACAAGCACCACATTCGTGACACCGCGCCGCGCCAGATGGAACGCCACGCTCGCGCCCATGCACCCGCCACCCACGATCACGACATCAGCTGTCCGCGTCATTTCCCCAGTTCCTAACTTCCTAATTTCCTAATTTTCTTAAATGGTCCAACAAGGTGCTGCCAGTAGCCGTCAGGAATCCGCGTGTCGCTCAGTCCGTATCGCTCGGGCCAGCGGTCGCCGGGACAATAGTAGGTGCCAAACAGTCGATCGATCCACGGCAGGTGCACCGCGAAGTTCTTGTCCAGCGCCTCCGTCTCGGAGCTGTGGTGCCAGTGGTGGAAACGCGGAGTCACGATGAAGCCTTCGGCGCGGCCGAAGCGGAAGCGCACGTTGGCGTGAATAAAGACGGCGTGGAACGACACAAACACCAGGTAGGCGTAGACCGGCCCGTCGGCGAATCCCAGCAGCGCGATGGGGACAAACGTGAAGCCGCGCGTAAGCACGACGTCCACCAGATGCAGGCGCGATCCAGCGAGCCAGTCGATCGCTTCGCTTGAATGGTGAATGGCGTGGAACCGCCACAACCACGGCACGCGATGGAACAGCCGATGCATCGTGTATTCACCGAGATCGGCGAGCAGCACAATCAGCAGGAACTGCACCACCCATGGCAGGGCAGACACGGAGTCCTGCAGCTGCGGAGCCACCACCAGGCGCGTGGCCGCGGCTGCCGGCGCGAGCGTGAGCCACGCTGACACCTGCACCAGCAGGTGACTGGCGAAGAAGTGGGCGACGTCGGTGGTCCAGCCCGGCCTGAACGTTGACTGCGATGGCCGCTGGGCGAACACACGCTCCAGTGGAACGAAGATCAACGCGAGCAGGAACAGGTTGAGCAGGAACCAGTCCAGTCCCAGGCCGATCCCACCCGCGCCCACGTCGGCCACCGGCACCGACGCGCCACCCAGGAGCGACGCGACGAGCGCCAGGCCCATGCCCGTGAAGCCCAGCACTTTACGTCGCCGAAGCAGCGCGCTCAGCAGCCCGAGGAAGAACGCGCCGCCGATCACCGTGGCCACGAGCGGCCGGATCCAGCTCAGTGCGTAGACGGCCCGGACGCCGGGAAACGTCAGGGCCTCCGGCAGGTGGAAACACGCGACTCCACCGACGGCCAGAACCCCCAGAAAGACCGCGATCGTGCCGCTCGCCCAACCGCTCCCGAACGTCGTCTTCTCATCGTCGTCAAAGAGTCGCGCCAGCCAACGGTCGAGGGCCGGGCGGTCGTGGGGAGTGGTGGACATGACCGCAGCGAATCATACGGCGAGTTGGACCCGCCCCGGCAAATGGGACATAATCCGGCGCCCATCCAGGGCGCCCGAGGGGAGACCTCATGCAATCTCAGAAATTTGTCGTCACGTCAGTGCTCGCCGCGGTCCTGCTTTTCACAATCGGCGGTTTGGTGTACGGATCGGTGCTCGCGAATTTTTTCGCTGCGAACATGGGTTCGGCGACGGGCATCACCAAAGAACCCGCTGATTTCTGGGCGATTGTCGTCGGTGAGCTGGCTGGCGGCACGTTGTTGACGCTGGTCATCGCGGGCTGGGCCAGGGTGGGTACCGCAGCCGGAGGCGCCAAGGTCGGCGCCGTCATGGCGTTGATGATGACCATCAACTTCGACTTTGTGCTGTACGGCACATCGAACGTGGCGAATCTCACCGCGGCATGTGTGGACGTGTTGGTTAATACAGTCCGCTACGCGATTGTCGGCGCGTTTGTCGGTTGGATGACCGGCCGCGGCAGATGAGTACACTTATCGCGTGCAGGCGCGTTTCGATTTCAGCCCAGCCCATCGCTCGCCGCTGTTGTTCCGGTCGCCCGACCGGATCGTAGTTGCGCGGACACTCGACGAAGTGCCGGCGGCGATGGCGGCCGTCGATGAGGGATTGCGCGATGGTCTGTATGCGGCCGGTTACGTGGCGTACGAGACCGCTTCGGCGTTTGATCGAGCACTGACGACCCACGCTCACGCCCCGCCGGGTGCCCCGCTTGTGTATTTCGGGTTGTTTCCGGCTGTGGAAACGGCGTCGCCGCTGGCTGACACAGAGCTGCCGGCTTCAATCGACTGGACGCCAGAGTTGTCTGCGGCCGATCACGCGCGCGGTGTGGCCGCCATTCGGGAGGCCATCGCCGAGGGCGAGACGTACCAGATCAACTACACATTCCGTCTGCGGGCGGCCTTGGATCCGTCGGGCCTGGAATCGCTGTATCTCCACCTCGCCGGCGTCGAGCGCGTTCCCTACGCCGCGTTTCTCGACTTTGGCGACTGGCAGGTCCTGTCGCTGTCGCCGGAATTGTTCTTTCAACTTGAGAATGGGCGCCTTGTCACGCGGCCGATCAAGGGCACAGCGCCGCGGGGACGTTGGGCCGAAGAGGACGCGGCGCTTGGCGACGGGTTGCGGGCGTCGGCGAAGAACCGCGCGGAGAACGTCATGATCGTGGACCTGTGCCGCAACGACCTGAGTCGCGTCTGCGACGTTGGGTCTGTGCGGGCATCCGCGTTGTGCGAGGTGGAACCGTACCAGACCGTGTGGCAAATGGTGTCTACCGTTGAGGGCCAGGCCCGTCCTGGCATCGGACTCGGCGATGTGTTTGGCGCGTTGTTTCCGGCCGGCTCAATTACAGGTGCACCCAAGTCCAGCAGCATGCGCCTCATCGCGTCACTCGAACACAGCCCTCGCGGTGTGTATTGCGGCGCCATCGGTTTCGCGTCGCCTGATGGACGCGCTGAGTTCAACGTGGCCATTCGGACCCTGACGGTGAACCGTGTGAGTGGCGCGGCGGAATATGGCGTGGGAGGCGGCATCACGTGGGATTCGACGCCGGCTGACGAACATGCCGAGGCACTCAGCAAAGCCGCGTGCCTGGAAGTCAGGCCGCCATTTGGGCTGATAGAGACCATGCGACTTCGAGCACGGCTCGTTGGTGAGAAGCGAACGGCACCTGGCTCGGCTTTCAGATTCTGCGAGCTACTTTGGCTTTAACTGCGATCTGGCTTCAGTTCGGGCCACCCTCGACGCGCACATCGCATCCGGTGGGCCAGGGACCGGCGCGTGTCCGCCTGGTGCTGGACGCCAGTGGCCAGGTCCAGGTTGAGAGCCATCCTCTCGATGCCCCGGCGGCCGGTCCCGTGCCGTTTGCGTTGGCCTCAACCCCCATCGATGGGCGGGATCGCTTCGTATGCCACAAGACGACGAGGCGGAACATGTACGACCACCACAAGACGACGCATCCCGATGTGTTTGATGTGTTGCTCTGGAACGACCGGCGGGAACTGACCGAGTTCACCCGGGGAAATGTGGTGGTCGAATATGAGGGC
Source organism: Acidobacteriota bacterium (assembly GCA_016716905.1). NCBI lineage: Bacteria > Pseudomonadati > Acidobacteriota > Acidobacteriota bacterium. Next base: position 733,837 of record JADJUS010000004.1, read on the forward strand.
GCGATGTGGACGCCCCCGCGGTCGAGTGGCCTCCTGGCCGGTGTCTTCCGAGGCGAACTGCTCGACGCCGGCACCATTCACGAACGGGTGCTGACCCTTGATGACCTGCAGAGGTGCACCCGGATCTGGTTTATCAACAGCCTCAGGGAATGGGTGCCGATGGACCAGGCCAAAGAACGATAAACTCTGCACCCATGACACGCGTCCGTTGGGTCTGGCTCGTACTTTTCGCGGTGGTGCTCTTTCGCACGGCCTGGCTCGGCGACGATGCGTTGATTTCGTTGCGGACCGTGCTGAACGTCACCCACGGCTATGGGTTGACCTACAACCTGCACGAGCGGGTGCAGACGTTCACGCATCCTCTATGGCTCGCGTTGATCACATCCGCCTACTGGGTGGTGGGCAACATCTTCCATGCGGCGTTCGCCGTCTCGATCGTCACTTCTCTGGTGGTCTTCGGCCTGGTGCTGCGCGCGGCCCGAAGTGCGACGCAGTTGTGGATCGCAGGCGGTGTCCTGTTGGCGTCGCGCGCCTTTGTGGACTACTCGACGTCGGGACTTGAGAATCCGCTGACCGCGCTGGTGGCCATCGCCACGCTCGCGTGGGCGTCGCGCGAGGCGCGTGGGGGCCGATGGCTGACCGGGATGTGGGTGGGCGTGAGCGCCGCCTATCTCACCCGGCCGGATGCCGTGCTTCTGGTGCTGCCGGTGGCGCTCTGGGCCGTCCTGCAGGTGCGTCCCCGAATGACGGCGGCACTCGCCGTGGTGGCGGGCCTGGTGCCGGCTGCCCTCTGGACGTTGTTCTCGCTGGTGTACTACGGGTTTGCCTTCCCCAATACGGCATACGCCAAGCTGGCCGCAGACATCCATGTGAACGAGCGGTTGTGGCAGGGGCTGATCTACCTGCTCGATTCCATCAATCGCGATCCCATCACGCTGACGGCCATTGGCGTGACGCTTATCGTCGCGACGATTGAGCGATCGAAGGAGGCGTGGCTCAGCGCGGCCGGCATCGTCGCCACGCTGGCGTACGTGGTGTGGATTGGCGGCGACTTCATGAGCGGGCGGTTCCTGGCTGCGCCGGTGCTGGTGGCGGTGTGGATGTTGGTGCGGATGCAGCGACTGACGCAGGCCGAGTGGTGGCCTGTGCTGGCCGTGCTTGCGGTGGCCGCCATCGCTTCACCCCAGTTGCCCGTGCGTAGCGACCGGACGTTTGATATCTCCGGGACGCACAGCGGCATCGTGGACGAGCGTGGGATCTATTTTCAGACGTGGAGTCTCATGAAAGCCGACCGGCTGTCATTCGCAGAGCCCGAATGGCCACGCTGGGATGGGCGCGCCCAACCCGAACATGTGCTGGACACATGCGGTCTGATGGGGGCGGACGGACTGTCGTGGGGACCACGCACGTACATGCTCGATGAATGCGCATTGGCCGACCCGCTGATGGCGCGCCTGCCGGCCGTGTGGAAGGAAGAGTGGCGGCCGGGCCACTACCGCCGCATGGTTCCTGATGGCTATCGCGAGAGCGTTCAGCAGGATCGCAATCTGCTGCGCGATCCGGGGCTGGCCGAGTACTACACCGCGTTGCGCACTGTCGTGCGCGACCCGTCGCTCTGGTCACGCGACCGCCTGCGTACGATCTGGCGTATGAATCTTGGTCAACTGGACTCGCGAATCAATCGCCAGTTCTACAAGTTTGACGGTGCGGACACGACGCTCGAGAGCCTGTCGCACGTCCAGCCCGACGGCACACCGTGGGACGCACCGGGGTCGCGCACGTTCCAGACCGTGCTGGCCGTGACCGTGCCGGATCAGTTGAAACGCCGGGTGCTTGATATCTCGCTTGATTCGGACGACCGGTATCGACTGACGTTCCTCAAGAAGAATCGAATCGTCTCCGCTGTGGTCGTGGATGTGGTGCCCAGGGATCGCCGCGTGCCCGGACTGGCCAGCCATCTGGTGACGATTCCCGAACGTGCCCGCAAGCATGGGTTCGACACGATCGCCATCGTCAGCATCGCCGGCGATGCGCGCAAGGCCGTGGGGCACCTGCTGCTGGATGGCGACCCCGCCACGGCCATCGAGCTCGGCCGCCGCTTCGGCGCCGCGGGACGGTAGCTGCGGGTTCTTTCCGTACGTAGCGCGGCCTGGGTCTCAAGGCCGCGGCTCTTGACCTACTGCTGCGCCGCGATAAAGATCAGCAACACCACGAGCGCGGCCAGCACGAGGAGCGCAATCTTCCAGAAACTCTTCGGATACTGGCCCGCGATGTCTCCGGTGTATCCGTTCGCCACCACCTGAAACGTTTTGGCGCCGTACGTGTAGGAGAGCACCCAGATGGGCAGCAGCGTGTGTTTGAAGGTCTGCTTGGAAAACGTGGGCTGGATCACGAGGTTGCGATAGGTATCGCCGGGCACCTGCTGTCCGCAGAGACTCTGGAGAGTGGCGTGCATCTGAGCTACTGACGCTGCAGCCGCAGTCTCAAGGTTGATCTGATATCGCTCCACGACGAAGCCGGAGAGGAACGCCGTGTCGTAGGGCACGAGTTCCTTGGTGGGAAATGGTTCCACTTGTCGCAGCAGCGACGCATCCACCCCCTTGGTGGCCGGCACCGGCTCATCATCGAAGAAATGATCGATGGCGCCCGCCGCCGGCGTCCAGCGTACATGACGCACCTGCCGGGTCCGGGTGTGGCCCTTGTTGTCTCGATACGTTTCCGTCGTGTAGTAGTAGGTGCCGGACTCGGCCTGCCACTCGCAATGCGACTGCGCGTCGAACGTCCAGTACGGCACGTAGAGGCCGTGCAGCTGATCGATGAGCGACTTGTGCTTGAACGCGTTGGGCGCGAACCAGCGGCCGGCGTACCAACGCTTCATCCGGTCGCGCACGTCGCTCTGTGAAATCTTGAACGGCAGCAGGCTTTGCGGCCGGATCGGCGCCTGCAACTCCTCGTAGTCCACAAGCGCAGGCGATCCGCAGAAATCGCAGTTCTTGCCGACCTTCGCCGGGTCGAACACCATCACGGCCCTGCAGCTCTGGCACTGGACGCTGCGACGCGCCGTATCCCAACCCCGTTGCTCCGCCGGCAAGTCGCGGAGCATCGCGACCAGATCGAGTTCGGCCACCGCGCCGCCGGCCTTGTGCCCGGTGTACGGCGATTCCTCGCCGCAGAACGCGCATACCAGCAGCTGCTTGCCTGGATGCCACTCCGCCTGCGCGCCACACGCCGGGCAGGCGTGTTTCTCCCGGGCCGAGACCTGGTCAGGCCCGGTTGGTTCGGGTGTGTCCATTGCCTATTGGGCGAGGTAGGCGTCGAGCGCCGCGCGCGTCACGCGGTAGCTCGTGCCGATCTTCTTGGCCTTGAGTTCGCCCGCCTCGATCACCGACATCACATCCGTCTCTGACACGCCGATCGCCTTCGCGACGTCGGCCGGCGACAACAGATCGAGCGTCGGCGCCGCGGCGGCAACCGGAGCGCCGCCACCCGTGACCGGCGTCGTGGCCGGGGCGTTCGGGTTCATGAAGCCCTGCTGCATCATCTGCTGGGCAATGCCGAAGCCGACAGCGAGTTCAGCCGCCGTGCCGCCGACGCCGCCTCCACCCGTCGCCATGCCCTGGCCCATCTGGTACTTCACGTAGTCGTTCAGATTGCCGATGGCCGCCATGCTCGACCGCTTGTCGATGGCGGTTTCCACTTCCGGCGGCACCGACACGTTTTCGATGATGAAGCTGCCGATCTCCAGGCCGTACTTGGCGCCTACTACCGGATTGATCACCGGCAGCAGGGCTTCGCCCAGTTCCGAATATCGCGTGGCGATATCGAGGACCGGGACTTTTGCCGAAGCGAGGGCCTCGCTGAAGACGCTGACCATGCGTGAGCGCATCGTGTCGGCGAATTCATCAAGCCGGAAGTGGTGGTCCGAGCCGGCCACTTCCTTGATGAACAGCGGCGGATTCACGATCTTGAAGTCGAATGTGCCGAACGCCCTCAGCCGCACAATACCGAAGTCATCGTCGCGCACCATCACCGGGTTGGCGGTGCCCCACTTGTTGCCGGTGAAGAGCCGGGTGGTGACGTAGAACACATCCGCCTTGAAGGGCGAATTGAACAGGTACTTCCACGACTTCAGCTTCGTGAGGACCGGGATGTTGTCGGTGGTCAGCGTATGTTTGCCCGGGGCAAACGTGTCGCCGAACTGGCCGAGGTACATGAACTGCACCGCCTGCGATTCACGGACGATGAGCTGGGCGCCGTTTTTGATGGCCTTGTCTTCGTCGGGAAAACGGTACGAAAGCGTGTCGCGCGAGTCATCAGTCCATTCGATGACGTCAATAAACTCGCCCTTGATGTAGTCCATCAAACCCATTGCTGCTCCTTAAAGAAAGGGGACGGGTGTCGACCTGTGGAAAACTCGGTTGACTGGGGCGAGTTTTCCACAGGTCGACACCCGTCCCCCTGATCCCAGTCAACCGAGTTTCCCACAGGTCGACACCCGTCCCCGTATTTTTATCTACGCTTGCGCGGATTGCCATGTTCAGCCACGATGCCTGCATGCGAAAACACCCTTGGGTTGGTGCGGTGGGCGTGGCGGCTGCGTTGGCGGCGAGCCTGGTGCCGGTGGCCGGCAGAGGCCCAAGCGATTGGCCGCAGTTCCGCGGGCCAGGGTCGGCGGGTGTGGCAGACGGATCGACGCTCCCTCTGACGTGGTCCACGACTCAGAACGTGGCCTGGGTCACAGAGATTCCCGGCCGTGGATGGTCATCGCCGGTTATCTGGGGGCCGCGCGTGTTCGTGACGGCGGCGATCAACGCCGGCGCATTCAAGGCGCCGTCCACCGGGATCTACGGCAACGACTTGGCGGGTGAGCTGGCCAAACAGGGCCTGTCGATGGAGGAGATCATCAAGCGCGTCAGCGCTCGTGACATCGAGGTGAGTGCCGAGGCCACCGAGGTTCGCTACATGGTCTACGCCCTGGATGTGGCGACCGGCAAGGTCGCGTGGCAGCAGGAGGCGCACAAGGGCCTGCCGGTGGGTGGCCGGCACCGCAAAAACACCTACGCGTCAGAAACACCCACCACCGACGGCGAGCGTATCTATGCGTCGTTCGGCGGTAACGTCGGGCTGTTCGCCTACAGCCTCACCGGCGACCTTGTCTGGAAGAAGACCTGGCCGCCACAGCCCGTTTATCTCGACTTCGGCACCGCGTCGTCTCCAGTGGTGCACGGCGGGCGGGTGTATCAGATGTTCGACAACGAAGCGGAGTCGTTCCTGGCCGCGCTTGACGCGAAGACCGGAGCCGAGGTGTGGACGGTTCGGCGGAACGGATTCAAGACGCAGGCGCAGTCGGGTTGGGCCACGCCATTTATCTGGCAGAACGGACAGCGTACCGAGATTGTGACGATCGGGAAGGGAACCGTCGTGTCCTACGGCCTCGACGGCACCGAACTGTGGCGGCTGGGCGGCATGACCCAGGCCACCCCATCTCCCGTGGCAGGCAACGGGCTGCTCTATGTCGGATCCGGGTCGCAGGGCGAGACCGGCCGGCCGCTGTTTGCGATCAAGCCGGGAGCGAGCGGCAACATCTCACTCACGCCCAACCAGACGACCAACGACTTTGTCGCCTGGTTCCAGCCGCGCTTTTCAGGCTACACACCGTCGCCGCTGCTGTATCGCAACCGCGTTTACGTGATCAACGACAACGGGATCATGCAGGTGGCGGATGCCACAACGGGTAAGGAACTCTACAAGGCGCGCGTGGGCGGCGGCGGGATGACGTTCTCGAGTTCGCCGCTCGCGAGCAACGGCCGCATCTACGCCGTCAGCGAGGACGGTGACGTGGTGGTCTTCGAGGCCGGCGACGAGTACAAGGAGTTGGCGAAAAACAGCCTGGGCGAGATGAGCCTCGCCACGCCCGCTGCGGACGCCAATAGCTTGTATATCCGCACAGCGACCAAGCTGTATAAGTTGAGATGAGAAGGGGACGGGTGTCGATCTGTGGAAAACTCGCAACACTCAGTCGAGTTTTCCACAGATCGACACCCGTCCCCCTATGAGCCCCGATCTCATTTAATGAATGTCAGCACCTGCGCCGACGACTGATACCCGCTGACCTTCTTCACGATAGTGTCCTTGGCCGGATCAAAGACCACCATCGTCGGATAGCCAGTCACGCCGAAACGCTTGACGTGCGCCTTCTCAATGTCGCCATCGAGTTTCAGCCCGACGTAGCCGGCGTTCAGCGCGGCGGCGACTTCCGCGTCGTTCCAGATCCACTCATCCATCGTCTTGCAGGGGCCGCACCAGGTGGTCTCGAAGTCGATAAACACCCGCTTGCCTGAGGCGCGCGCCTGCTTCACGGCCGAATCGAAGTCGTGCGACCACGCGAACGCGGCTTTCGTGCGGGGCCGCGGCCGTTCGTCCGCGAGCATGTCGTCGGGCAGACGGTCTTCGGCTTTGGTGACCGGGCGATCGACCACCGTAAACTCAATGGCCGACCCGTCTTTCTTGAACGACTTGAACTCAAGCACGAGGTCTTTGGCGCCGCTCCGTTCCAGGAACATGAGGCGCGAGGTGTCGCGAGCCTCTTTGATTGACAGAACCGCCGCTGTCGCATCCTTCGCCGTCGCGGGAATCACGCTCCAGGAATCGCCCGGGCCGTAGAGCGCGTCGTTGTTGCCGTCCATCGCGGCCACCAGGGCGGGCACGCCATTCACCGTGACGGTGCCCGATCGCCAGGACCCGCGCGAATACCGGATCACGTCGGGCGCCGGCGCGGCATCCTCGCGCACCACCCAGAAATTCACGAAGTACGGTTCGGTGCGCTCAGGTTCCGGAAAAGCCACGCGCAACTCAATGGCGTTGAACGAACTCCACCAGGCCTTGGTCTTGGCGTTCTGGGTGGGCACAGCCACAGCCGCGGGCCCATCGTCTCCGAAGTTCCCGTTCCGGTTGCGGTCCACGAACAACTGATTCAGGTCCGCCGGGTGCGCGGCGCTCGCCGTGGCGAGCACGGGAATCCACGAGCCCCGAGCCGGACCCACCTGCAGGAGGCCTCGTTTGGCCGGACGGACGGCACCGGGCGGCAGTGCCTGGCCGGCGGGCACTTCTGCGAGCGTGACTTGCGTGCCCTTGGGGCTGAAGTTGGGTTTCGGCCCCGTTCCTGGCGCGTGGTACGTCAGCGGGACGGTGATGACCGCGCCCTGCGCGGCCAGATCCGGCTGGCCCGCCGCAGACAAGGCGACCATGCCGAGCGCCAGGAGAGATCGTTTGATCAACATGCGGAGGAGTCTAACAAAACGACCTCTGAGGTCGTTTATTTTCTCAGAGGGGAAAAATAAACGACCTCAGAGGTCGTTTTTTGACTCGAACCTGTACCCGACGCCACGCACCGTCAGCAGGTGTTTGGGTAGCGATGGTTGCGCTTCGATGTACTTGCGCAGGCGGGACATGAAGTGGTCGATCGCGCGCGTGTCCGTGTCTTCGTGGAGGTTCCAGACCTCTTCCAGCATCTGTTTGCGCGACACCGTCTGGCCGTCGTGGCGCACCAGGTAGCGCAGCAGGTTCGTTTCCATCAACGTCAGCGGATACACCTTGGCGCCCACGCGAAGCTCCTGCGCCGAAAAATCCACGGTGCGTCCGGCGAACGTGAACTGGTCGGGCGGTGGGGGAGCCGCTTTCCACGCCTGCCGGCGCAACAAGGCGTGCAGGCGCGCCACAAGAATCGTCAGTTCAAACGGCTTCGGCAGATAGTCGTCGGCACCGGCCTCAAACCCCCGCAGCACATCTTCCGCTCGTCCTCTGGCGGTCAGCATCAGGATGGGGTGCAGCCAGGCCCGTGCCCGCAACGCCGCGGCGACGGCAAATCCGTCCATCCCGGGCAGCATGACGTCGAGCACCATGGCATCAATGCTCTGCGGCCGCTCGGTAATCACCTGCAGGGCACGTTCGCCGTCCTCAACAATTTCCACCTCGTGCCCCTCGGCTTCAAGGTTGAACCGCAGGCCCGACGCGATATGGGGTTCGTCTTCGACAATCAGCAGATGAGACATGGAGGGTTATTGCGCCGCTGCAGGCACCGCGGGCAGTTCGAGTGTAAACACTGATCCACGGCCCACGCCCGCACTCTCGGCGTACGCCCGTCCGCCATGGTGTTTTGCGGTGCTGTAGACGATGAACAGGCCGAGGCCGGTGCCTTTGATGCGTTGGGTCAGCGAGCCGGGTGTGCGATAGAAGCGCTTGAAGATCCGTTTGGCCTCACCCGCGGCGAGTCCCGCGCCACGGTCGGACACGCGAATCACCGACCAGTCACCCACGAGCACCGCATACACCTCCACATGCACATCGTCGCCCGAGTATTTCACGGCATTGTCGAGAAGGTTCAGGATGGCGCCGCGCAGTTCTGTGGGGTCGCCCATCACTTCAGGCTGCCGGTCATCGGGACCGAGCGGCAGCAGGCATAACTGCGCCTCGGTCAGGTGCCGGCGCGTGCGCGTCAGCGCCACACACTCGTCTGCCAGGGTGCGCAGGTTCACGCGCTCCCGATGGGTGGACGGCCGGCCGGCCTGTCCCGTGCGCAACACCTGTTCGATGGTCTGCATGAGGCGGTCGCTGTCGTCGAGCATGACGTCGTAGAACTCGCGCCGCTTGGCGTCCGGAATCGTGTCCTCATGGGCCTTGAGGGTTTCCAGATGCAGACGGATGGACGTCACCGGCGTCTTCAACTCGTGCGTGACCGCGTTGACGAACGCGTCCTGCTGGTCGTTGCGGCGAATTTCCCGCACGAGGAAGATCGTATTGAGGATCAGGCCGGTGATGATGGCGATGAAGACCGGCACGCCGAACAGCAACGCCACGGCCTGGCGCCGGTTCTGCACGATCCAGCCGACGTTGAGCGCCACGGCGAGTGCCACCAGGCACACGCAGAAGATCACGAAAAAGGCGATCGCGCCCCGGCGGCCTGTAGACACAGACATCGAGGCATTGTACCTGCGGCCCCGGACTCCGGGACCCCAGGACCCCGACTTCTAACTAGGCCGCTTCTTCAATCGCGTCGTCCACCTTCACGCGGCGGACGTCGGTGGCGAGACCGACCAGTTCGAGGGCGCGAATGTGCAGGTAGGTGAGGTCCACTTCGTACCACGCCAGGCCGTGCGCGGCCGACGTCGGGTGCGCATGGTGATTGTTGTGCCAGCCTTCGCCGAACGTGAGCGCCGCCACCCACCAGTTGTTGCGTGAGTCATCCCGCGTCAGGAACCGGCGCTGGCCCCAGAGGTGCGTGGCTGAGTTGACGAGCCACGTGGCATGCAGGCCAAGCGTCACGCGCAGGAACACACCCCACAGCACCCAGTTCCACCCGCCGAGCGCCCACAGCACGAGGCCCTGGATGGTCAGCGGCACCCAGTGATACTTGCTCAGCCACACGTGAAAGCCGTCGCGGCTCAGGTCGGGCGCGTACTTCGACGTCATGGTGACGTTGTTGTGCTGCGCCTCGCCGAAGATGATCCAGCCCATGTGCGCCCAGAATCCGCCGTGACGCGGCGTGTGGGGATCCATGTCTGAGTCTGAATGCTGGTGATGCCGCCGATGCGTGGCCACCCAGAAGAGCGCCCCGCCCTCCAGGGCGGTGGTGGCGCAAATCGTCAGAAAGTATTCGACGAACTTCGGCGTCTTGTAGGCCCGGTGGGTCAGCAGCCGGTGATACGACATGCCGATGCCCCACCCCAGCGCGATGTAGTACGTGACGAGCATTACGACCACGCCAGACCAGGTGAAATCGATCAGCGCCCAGACCGCGCCGATGTGGAACAGCGTCATGAAAAAGGCGGTCGTCCATGAGACGCCCGCAAATCGGTCAGGATTGGCGCCGGCCAGGCTACCCGTGCCGCCGGACTTGCGGGGCACATGTTTGGTCGAAACAGTGGTCGTCAGACTCATGCTGCAACGATAACAAGCCTCGCGCCGGCCGACTGTAAGAGTTCCGTAAGTGGCTCACATCAGGCCGGATCGACGTCGAGCCCAATCGACCGCATCAGGGCCAGGGCGTTGCTGGTCTTGACCGGCCCTTCGCGCAGCACGTAGTCAAACGCCAGGGACCCTCCATCAAACTTGTCCGCGAAGTGCACGTTCGAGGCCTGCGGTGACCACCCGGCCGCGATGTCACCGAGCGCCAGATCGTGGGTGGTGGCCAGGCCCACCGCGCCGAACCCAATCAGTCCCCGCAGCAGGCCCTCGGCGCCCTGCCGCCGGTCGTGCGAGTTCGTGCCGCTGAGCACCTCGTCGAGCAGGAACATCGTGGCCCCGCCATTCGCGCGGGCCAGATCCACAATGTGCTTCAGCCGGAGGATCTCGGCGTAGAACCGCGAGTGCCCTTCCTGCAGGGAATCGAGCACCCGAATCGATGCGCCCACCGACATCGGCGACAACGAAAATGACGCGGCCCTGACCGGGGCGCCCATTTGTGCCAGCACCACGTTGAGGCCAATGGCGCGCAGAAACGTGCTCTTGCCAGACATGTTCGAGCCGCTGACGATGAGCAGGGACGGTGCAGTGCCACCGAGCCGCACCGTATTGGCGACGGCGCTGTCGCCGAGCAGTGGGTGCGCAAGGTCGGTGGCCTCCAGCCGTGACGGGGGCGGTGTCACCACAGGGAAGACGTGGGCCGGATGTTCGGCGGCGTACCCCGCAAGCGCGCACAGCGCGTCGAACTCCGCCACGGCGTCCAGCCACTGCGGCACCTGCGCGCCGTGAAGGGCGCGCCATCGCTCGATGGAAAACGCCAATTGCGTGGTCCACATCAGCAGGCCGGCAATGGGTGCGAAGAGCACATTGCTGCGCGAGGCGAGCATTGTCGCCAGTTGCGACAGCCGTGCGATGGATGAAGACGCGGCGCCTGAATCGGTTGCGAGTCGCCCGCGCAGCGCCTGGAGCAGGGAACTGGTGTCGCGGCGTCGTTCGAGCAGGCGTGCCACTTCGACGAACACATCGAGGTCTCGTGACGCCGAATCAACTGCCTCGGTCACGCGCAGCACCCGTGGCCGAAGGGCGAGCGCCACCAGTCCTTGCAACGCCAGCAGCACCAGGAAGGGCGCCACTGGTCCACCTTGCCGCCACCAGATCAGCGCACCGAGGCACGACAGCGTGACCAGTCGAACCAGCACTTCGATGCCACGTCCAGGGAGCGTGCCTGCCATCACGGCCCAAGTGCCGATCACTGCCGGGTCCACGGCGGCCCGCATCTGGTCGCCTTCAACGGCGAGCTGTTCCCGCAGGTCCAGATCGGGCGCCAGTTCCCGCACGGCGGCCTGCCGGGCCACGAGCACTTCCGGCGTCGCGGGCGCCAGCATCCAGCGCGCAAGCGTGGCGCGTCCCGCTTCCGTCCGGCACGTGGCCATCAGTTCAAACAGGCTGCCTCGGCCAAACACGTCCAGGTCTGCCGCGTACAGGTGGTCGGCCGGCACGAAGCGGTCGCCCGCGTCGCCTTTGCCAGGCCAGTCATGCCGCAGGCGTGCCAGGCCCCGCTCGTAGTACTGGACGGCGGACCGCGCCCGGTCGCGCGCGTTGATCAGCCGGCCATGGCCGACAGCCACCACCGCGAAGAGGGCGACCAGCGCGGCCAGGGTTTTCCAGGGTGCGAGGCCGAGCCAGATCAGCAGGCCGACGCCGGTGAGGCCCAGCACGAGCCGAACGCCGGCCACGCGTGTATTGCGCCGCTCCATGCGGGCAAGCGTTTCGCGCCGCGCAGACAGGCGCGAGCGGAATTCATCCGCAATGGGCGATGGCGTCACCCTCGTAGATTACCTTCTGTATGATCGATTCGGAGTTCGTCGCATGACTTCCGACCCAATTCGCGCATTTGTCCGGTACGGCTGGCTGACCCTCGGGGTGACGATCCTCGTCATCGTCTGGGGCGCCGTGGTGCGCGCCACCGGGTCTGGCGCGGGGTGTGGAAGCCACTGGCCGCTGTGCAACGGGGAAGTCGTGCCACTGGCGCCGGCGGTGGGCACGGTCATCGAATTTGTGCACCGGGTGACCAGCGGACTGGTGATGGTGATGGCGCTGGGGCTGGTGGTGCTCGCCCGCCGCACGTTTCCCGCCGGCCATGCCGCGCGCAAGTGGGCGGCCATCACGCTGGTCTTCATGGTCATCGAAGCGGCGGTCGGCGCAGGCATCGTCCTGCTCAGGCTGGTGGAAGACAACGCTTCCGCGTTGCGTGCGGGTTACGTGGGCGGGCATCTGGTGAACACGCTGCTGCTTGTGGCCGCCATGACCACCACGATTTGGGCGGCGCGGCCTCCGGCCTCCAACCGCGACGCATCACCGGTCTCTGCGGGCGGGGCCGGCGCTGGGTTCACCATCGCGATGGTGGCCATGCTCGCGGTGGCCGCCACGGGGGCGATCGTGGCGCTGGGCGACACCTTGTTTCCACACGCATCACTGGCTGAAGGCATTGCGGCCGATCTCGACCCCACGGCGCATTTCCTGATCCGGCTCCGCATCTGGCATCCCATCCTCGCGGTCACCATCGCGGGCTACTTGTTCTGGCTCGCCTGGCGCAGCCCCGTGTTTGCCGGTGAAACGCAGGCCACACCCCGCCAACTGGTCATGATGCTCATCGTTGGTCAATGCGCACTGGGCGTCATCAATCTCCTGTTACTTGCGCCGCTAACACTGCAGATGGCGCACCTGCTTGTGTCCAACCTGCTGTGGATTCCGCTCGTGTGGGGGTGGTTGAATTGGCAATCTGGAATCGCGAATCGGTAATCGTCTATCGTTACCCCCATGTCTGACGCGCGCTTTCTTCCACTTCACCAGCCTGTTCACGAGTTTTGTTTTGCGCAGATTGCGGCAGCGTCTCGGCGGCCGCTGGTGATTGGTCTTCAGGCTCCGCAAGGTGCGGGCAAGACGACCCTGGTCACGCATTTCCTGCAAGGGCTTCCGGCGATGGGTCTGCGCGGGGCAGGCGTGTCCGTGGACGATTTTTATCTCACGCGTGAAGACCAGCTGCGACTCGCGGCGGCGAATCCCGGCAATCCGTACCTGGAGCATCGCGGGTACCCGGGCACCCACGATGTGGCGCTGGGCGAGCGCACCCTTCGCGCGCTCAAGGCATTGAAGGAAGGCGAGACCACGCGTGTGCCGGTGTACGACAAGTCCGCGCATGGTGGACGAGGCGATCGCGCGCCGGAAGACACCTGGCGAGAGGTGAGCGGTCCGCTTGATGTGATCGTGTTGGAAGGGTGGATGCTCGGCTTTGCGCCGGTGGAAGCCGACGCGCTGCCCGATCCCCGCCTGACCCCGGCCAATGAAGCGCTTGCCGAATACACCAGGTGGACCGACCAGGCAGACGTGTGGGTGGTGCTCCGCGCGCAGGATCCCGAATACGTGCTGACCTGGCGCGTGGAAGCCGAGGAAGCGATGAAGGCCTCAGGCAAGCCAGGACTGAGCCGCGAAGCGATCACGGATTACATCAGCCGCTTTCTTCCTGCGTATCGGACGTATGCAACGCCCGACCGGATTCCCGGGCGGGCAGCGGGGCTCACGTTGACACTCGACGCGGCCAGACGACCCATTGCGCTTCGCTCGTAATGGCGAAATGTCACAAATGACCGAAATGGCGAAATGTCGGACAGAGCGATTGTAGGGAAGAATGCCGGAATGTCTTTGGTGTCCAGTGGTTGAATCTGCAGCTCCAAGGTCATTCGTTCATTGCGCGCCCTGGACATTCGCACATTCTTCCCTACATTGGTTTATCCGCATTTCGCCATTTCGGTCATTTGTGACATTTCGCCATTACGAATGACAAGGGACAGGCGACGGTCTACTTGCCTCGCACCTTCCTGATGGCATCAGCTGTCACCGTCGCTCTGAAGTCTACGATCTGTTTCCCTGCTGCAATGGCCTTGTCCTTGTCGGCGATTGAGACGCCGTCGATGGAGGCCTTGCCGGCCTTCACGCGCTCCGCCCATCGCACCGAGTACGGATCGGTCACCATCATGTTCAGCGTGATGACCGGGTCATCATGCAGGCCGTCGCTCTTGGTGTCTGCGGGGATGAGCTTGTTCTCGATCGCGAACTTCGTCACCGCGCTGTAGGTGTAGTGCTCGGACACGTGCGCCACGATGGGCTTGCCCGCCCATTCCTTCGTGTACTTCTCGGCGACGGCCGTCATGCCGCGTCCGTTGCCGCCGCTGTCACCAATCATGATGATGTGCTCGAAGCCGTGCTGCCGCATGCTCATCACGATGTCGCTCAAGAGCGCATTAAACGTCTCCTCGCGCATGCTGATGGTGCCCATCGTGGCCATGTGGCTCGATCTCGTATCCAGGTTGCCTTCGGGCACAAACGGCACGATGGGTGCGCAGAGCGCGTCGCCGAGTTTGCGTGCAATCGCGTCGCAGTTCGCCTTGAGCACGTAGTTGTGTTTGCCAAGCGCAAGCCACGGCCCGTTCGGTTCAATGCCGCCGGTGGCAATAATGACCGTGGTTTTGCCGGCCTTCATCGCATCGCGCACATCCATCCACGTCATCTCTTCCAGCCACACGGTGTCGGCCTTCGGCAGTGGATTGGGTGCGTCGGGGCAGTTGTACGGACTGTTCTCACACGCGCCGCCACCCATCGCGGGTAGCCTCGGGGCGCCGCCGCGGCCCTGACGGCCACCAGCGGGAGGCTGCCCGCCGACTCTGCCACCGATGGTCGTCGGAGGCTGTTGTGTCGGAGGCGGTGGCGGTGCGGTCTGCGCCGCCGCCAGCACACCGGCGCTGACGGCCGCGCCTGCGACGAGCAGAGACGCGGTCATGACAGTGAAAGACAGGGGCTTCGTCATTCCAGAACTCCTCGAAACACTCACAAGCGGTTAACGGGATGAATCAGGGACGTACGCAATGCAGTCAATTTCGACGCGCAGGCCCACGCCAGGCAACGCGGCGGCCTGAATGGTGGTGCGTGCGGGGCGGTGGTCACCAAACATGCGCGAGTACACGGCGTTCATCGCCTGAAACTCGCCCATGTCGAGCAGGAAGACGCCACACCGCAGCACGTACTGCAGGTCGGATCCCGCAGCCTGCAGAATCGCCTGCAGGTTTTTCAAACACTGCTCGGTCTGGAGGGTGGCGTCGGCGCCCGCCAGCTTGCCGGTGGATGGGTCGGTGGCACCCTGGCCGGACACAAAGACGAGACGTTCAAACCCCATCCCCGGCGAATACGGCCCAACAGGGGCGGGCAGGTTGGGGGCATGGACAGGACGATGATCGGGCATGGGCTCAGAAGGCTCCTTAAAAACGGTGCCCCATTCTAGCCCCTGAAAGCGGGCCTGCTATGCTGCATTTGGTGGCCACGCACATCGATCCCGTCTGCGGCATGACCGTGGACCCTGCAAAGAACAAGGGCGGTTCGTTCGAGTTCGAGGGGACGACGTACTACTTTTGCGGACAGGGTTGCCGGCTGAAGTTCGAAGCCGACCCCACAGGCTGGCTCAAGAGCGGGCCGAAGGGCATGGGCAAGCCTACGGCGGGGCAAGCCGTTCCAGTCACTCTGACCTTGAAGCGTCCCGCCTCCGCAACACAGGACTCCGGGACTTCAAGACCCCTGGACTCCAGGACCCCAGGCCCCGGGTTCCCAAGTCTGGATCTGCCCCATGGACCCGGAAATCCGGGAGTCGAAGCCGGGCGACTGTCCGAAGTGCGGCATGGCGCTTGAGCTGGAAATCACGTCGCTTTCTGCGGAGGAGCCCGAGAACCACGAACTCAAGGACATGACGCGCCGGTTCTGGATTTCGGCCGCGTTGAGTGTGCCCGTGATGGCGGTGGCGATGGTCGAGATGTTCGGGCTTGCACCACTCTCGATGCGGTCAGCCGCGTGGATCCAGTTCGCGCTGGCCACACCTGTGTGCCTTTGGGCCGCGTGGCCGTTTTACCTGCGCGCCGTGAACTCGGTGCGAACCGGCAACCTGAACATGTTCACGTTGATTGGCCTGGGTGTCGGCGTCGCCTTCGGCTACAGCGTGGTGGCCACACTTGCACCGGGAGTCTTCCCGCACCAGTTCAGCCACAACGGCGCCGTGGCTGTGTACTTCGAGGCGGCAGCCGTCATCGTGACCTTGATCCTGCTCGGCCAGGTGCTCGAACTGCGCGCCCGCAGCCAGACTGGGTCGGCCATTCGCAAACTGCTGGGTCTGTCGCCGGCCACCGCGCGCCAGGTGAAGGAAGACGGCAGCGAACACGAGGTGCCACTCGCCTACGTGCACGCGGGTGATCGCCTTCGCGTCCGCCCCGGCGAGAAAATACCCGTGGATGGCGTCGTGCTCGAAGGCTCGAGCCGCGTGGACGAATCGATGATCAGCGGCGAACCCGTTCCCGTCAAGAAGGAGCCGAACGACAAGGTTGTCGGCGCCACGATCAACGGGACGGGCTCGTTCATCATGCGCGCCGAACGCGTCGGCGGCGACACCCTCCTCGCCCGCATTGTCGCGATGGTGGCCGAAGCGCAGCGCAGCCGCGCACCGATTCAGAAGCTGGCCGATCGCGTATCCGGCATCTTTGTGCCGACGGTGATCCTGATTGCCATCGTGACATTCATCGCCTGGAGCCTGGTGGGGCCCGAGCCGCGTTTGGCGCATGCGTTGATCAACGCGGTGGCGGTGCTGATCATCGCGTGTCCCTGCGCGCTGGGCCTCGCGACGCCCATGTCCATCATGGTGGCGACGGGCCGCGGTGCCACGATGGGCGTGCTGTTCCGGAACGCCGAGGCGATTGAAGTGCTGCGTGACGTGGACACCCTGGTGTTCGACAAGACGGGCACACTGACCGAAGGCAAACCAGCGCTCGTGAGTGTCGAGCCGGTCACGGCTGGCGACACGTCGTGGCTGCCACTCGCCGCGGGCATCGAGATTGGCAGTGAACATCCCCTCGCCGATGCCATCGTAAAGGGCCTCGTCAAGGAAATCGAAGCGAAGGGCTTGCGCCCAGCGGTGACCGAGACGTTTGAGTCGATTACCGGGCAGGGCGTCCGGGGCCGGGTGGGTGGCCGTGACGTGGCGGTTGGCAATCGCGATCTCATGCAGTCGGTGGGTGTGGATGTGACGCCCCTGGCCGCGCGGGCAGAAGCCTTGCGCGCGCTGGGGCAGACCGTGATGTTTGTGTCGGTTGATCGGGTGTTCGCTGGGTTGCTGGGAGTAGCTGATCCCATCAAGGCCAGCACTCCTGAGGCGATTGCGTCGCTCAGGAAAGAAGGTCTGCGTCTGGTGATGATGACCGGCGACAACGTGACCACCGCGCAGGCGGTGGCGAAACAGCTGGGGCTCGACGAGGTGATCGCCGACGTGAAGCCAGAAGGCAAGGCTGCAGCCATCAAGAAACTGCAGTCCGAGGGACGCATCGTCGCCATGGCCGGCGACGGTATCAACGATGCGCCGGCGCTGGCGCAGGCGCAGGTCGGCATCGCGATGGGCACCGGCACCGATGTGGCCATGGAGAGCGCGGGTGTGACGCTGGTGCAAGGCGACCTCCGCGGCGTCGCGCGCGCCACGCATCTCTCGCGCCAGACGATGGCGAATATCAAACAGAATCTGTTCTTTGCGTTTGTCTACAACACGGTGGGCGTGCCGGTGGCCGCTGGCGTGTTGTATCCGTTCTTCGGGTTGTTGTTGAGCCCGATGATTGCCGCGGGCGCAATGAGCCTCAGTTCGGTGTCGGTGATCGCGAACGCCTTGCGGCTGCGCAAGTCGTAACTGTCAGGGCAGGTCGTCCGCTTGACACAGTGTATATAGACACTATATACAGTAACCGTGGTTCAGGAACGTACCCTGCTCATCGGACCGCTGTCGGCCTCGGCGCAAGGGCCGTTGTACCTGCAGATCGTCAACGCGCTCAAGCGTGAAGTCAGTGAAGGCCGCCTCCCAGGCGGAACTCCGCTCCCGTCATTCCGCGGCTTGGCTGCAGACCTGCTGGTCAGCGTGATCACGGTCAAACGCGCGTACGAAGATCTCGAACGCGAGGGAATCATCTATCGCCGCCAGGGGCTTGGCACGTTTGTCTCAGAGGTCGCGCCCGATCGCAGCCGCGAGGTGAAAACGGCGCGGGCTCGTGAGCTGTTCCGCGAGGGCGCGCGCGAGGCTTCCGAAGCCGGACTGTCCCCACGCGCGATCAGCCAGCTCGCCCAGTCCGTGCTCAAGGAACACGCCGAGGAACACCTCGCATCAGGAGAGCCGAAACATGTCCGCAAACGCGCTTGAGATTCGCGGCCTGAAGAAGTCGTACGGTGCCTTCACCCTCGGCCCTCTGGATCTGACCGTGCCGATGGGCGCCATCTACGGTTTCGTCGGCCCCAACGGCTCGGGCAAGACGACGACGATCGACTTGATATTCGGTTTGGGAAAGGAAGACGCGGGAACCATCACCGCCCTCGGGCTGGACCATCGTCGCGACGAGAAGGCGATGAAATTGCGGACCGGATACGTGGGGCCGGAACTCACGCACTCGTCGTGGGGACGCGTCGGGCGAATCATCGCGTTCGTCAAGGGGTTTTATCCCACATGGGACGACCAGTACTGCCAGCAGCTGATGGAGACGTTCGGACTGCATCCGGACGCCAGAGTGCTGACCCTGTCGTTCGGCGCCCGCATCAAACTGTCGCTGATGCTTGCCCTCTCGTGGCGCCCGCAGTTGCTGGTCCTCGACGAGCCCACGGTGGGACTTGACGCGATCTCGAAGCGACAGGTCTTCGCCGAACTGCTTTCGGCGGTGCAAGGTGAAGATCGCGCGGTCTTCATTTCCTCGCACGGCATCACCGACCTTGAGCGCTTTGCCGACCATGTCGGGATGATTCGTCAAGGACAACTGGTCTTCGAGGGCCCCATGGCGGATATCCTCGAACGGTTCCGCTTGATCGACTTGCCTGCCGAACAGGCGGCGCGCATCGAGCATCAGCCAGGCGTGCTCGTGCAGCAGAAGGCCGGCACGCGGTGGCGTCTGCTGGTGGACCAACAGACGTTCCCCAGCGCACAACTCGCTCAGCAGGGACTAACGCCGCTTTCTGATGCCACTCTGTCTCTCGAGGATCTGTTCGTGGCGCTGGGCCAGTCCGCATGATGTGGCATCTGATCCGCGCGCAGTTGTGGCGGGTGCGCTGGCCCATGGTGAACTTGTTCTTCATGGGCTTCATGAGCGCCGCCACGTCGAGTGGCCCGAGCCTCCGCCTCATGAACGCAATGGCCCTGATGACGGCTGGGGGTTCACTGCTGACCATCGGCATCTTCTGGTCGAGGGAACTGCGGGTATTGCCCCTGGCTGCGGATACGGCGCTCCGCTCGGCGTGGTGCACCGTGATGGTGTTTCCGGTTGCGATCATGGCCGGCCGACTGCTGGTGGTGCTCGGCGCACCACTGGCAGGCGGCTCGCCTGGCATGACGGTGGAAGCCGTGTTGCTGCTCGCGAGCTTCGATGCCATCTACATCGGCGTGTCGGTGTGGGAACACCAGCGCGCCGATACCCCGTGGACAGGGCTGCGGCAATTGCTGGATCCCCGTGAGGCGCTTGGGATGTTCGGAATAGCCGTCTGGATGTTCATTCCCTTCGCGACTCCGGAGCTGGTGCCCCGTTCTGTCGCCGGCGTGACGTGGCTGCACGTTGTCATCGCACTCGCCGGTCTCGTGGTGGCGACGTGGCCGGTGCTCGTGACCAAGAACGAATGGCCCTCATTGGGGATACTTCACGAACGGCAGCATCTGGCTCCGACGGCGCGCGTACCACCGAAGTCCACTGACCGCTGGATCGATCGGCTCCGGGGAATCAGTCGTCTTTTGCCGGGCCAACTGGCGAGCGCAGTGGTGGTGTCGTTGCTCTCGTTGGCGGCGTTCATCGCGTTTGCGGTCGGTGTGCGCGGCGACATCCGGAGTCCGTTCGACACGGGAGTGAGCGACCTCGAGTTCCTGTTTGTCGGTGGTCCCGTGGTGCTGATGCTGCTCGGCCCCGTTGGCATCGGCGCCGGACTCTCGCCATTCCTGCGCCGCCTGAAAGCGATGCCGATCAGCGCGACTCGATTGATCTTCACGATGACGGTACTACCCCTGGCCACTCCGATGCTGTATTGGCTCTGCGCTGGAGTCGCTCACCTGGTTCTGGTCGGACCAGTCTCAGGTGATTGGCGGCCAGGTGTCCTGCTGTTCCTGAGCGGCATCCTGGCGCTAGGCAGTGCGCTTGTGACGCGATTCAACTCAGCCGGCGGTCCGCTCGCGGCAGCATTCCTTCCGTTTGGCCTCCTGCTGACCACGATGAGGATGTTCGACAAGAACGAAATCGATTCGGTGTTCGCGCTCCTTCTACCCGGCGTCGGCCTTTCCTGCCTGGTTGCAGCATTTCTACTGAACCATCACGTGGTCACCCGTTTGTCTTCACACGCGGCCGTCTACCGCGTGCCCAGTTCCCCGTAAAATTTCCAATCGAGGTTCATGTCGCGCGTGAGCGGCATCTTCGAGATGGCCAGCCGCGTCAGCGGGAAGGGCATCGAGCCCTGCAGCACAACCGCGTCGTGGAACTCCTTCAGCGTCATCTGGCCCGAGTCCACAAGGTCGGCCTTGAGGCCGCGCAGCTGCAAGCCGCCCAGCAGGTAGGCCGCCTGGTAGAGCGGACCGTAGTTGCCCTGGAACGAGCGGCGCACTTCGGCGGTGGCGTTCTCGCGTTCGTGACCGACTTCGTTCACCAGGAAGTCGATCGCTTCCTGCGGTGACCAGCGGCCCATGTGAAAGTTCAATGAAAAGACGATGCGCGCGGCGCGGTGCATGCGCCAGAAAAGTGCGCCGACCTTCTTCTCCGGTGTGTCGTGGAAGCCGATCTCGTAGAACAGCGTTTCCCAGTACAGCGGCCAGCCTTCGCCGTAAAACGGCGTGCTGACGCCCAGGTTGGCGCGATGGCCAGCCAGGCGCTGGCCCATGTAACCCGTGTAGTTGTGGCCGGGGATGAGTTCATGCCCGGCCGTGGCGTTGGAGAAGCCGGGGTTGTTGCCGCGCATGCTCTGCAGGCGCAGGTCGTACTCCATGGTGTTGGTCGGGTACGACACGGTGATCTGCGACCCGCCAAGGAAAAATGGGTTCACGAGCTGGCGCTCTGGCGACATCATGCCCATGCGCAGGGCTTCCCGATTCACCGGCGTCACCGTGATCAGGTCGTTGGCGACCAGGTAGTCAGCCGCGTAGTACACGAGGTCGCGAATCATCTCGGGCTGTTTGCCCGGAGGCACGGCCGTGTTCTTCGTGTGCTCGAGGGCCTTCATCCAGTCGCCGCCAAAACCCAGCTGGGCCGCGGCCTTCTCCATCTCCTTGACCGTCCACGCGAACTCCCGATTGCCCAGTTCGATGAGTTGCTCGGGTGAGTAGGGAATCATTTCGTCGGCGAGGTCCAGAATCAGGCCATCGCGCCCGCGCGCGGGTCCCGGGATGCCGCTGTTGTCGGTCTTGCGCGGGATGTTGGTGGGCGGTACGAAGCTCGCCCGGGCAATCTGCTGTTCGCACATGCGTTTGATGGCCAGGTAGTTGACCTGCGCGTTGCGCGAAAGCCGGTCGAAGTCGAGCGTCTTGAGGGCCTCGAGCCACGCCTGATGGAACGCGGCATCGCGCACGGGCGCCGGGGCCGCGCCGGGCGCTGCACCACGGCCGCCTCCACGACCACCACCGCCACCACCACCTGCTGCGCCGCGGAAGGCCGTGACGATGTCGATGGATTCGTCCTGGGGCAGAGCCATCAGCTTCTGGAGGTCGGGGACCGAGGGACGCAGTGGTGCCGCTGCCGGAGCGATGACGGCGCTCGCGGGCGTGTGTCCGGAGTTTTGCTGATTGGCCGTCGCGATCTTGTCGCGCAGTAGTGCCGCGTATTCACCGAGGCCACGGTTGACGTGGGCGTAGGGCAGGTTCATCCACCACGTGAACAGCGGGTCGTATTCGTTGTAGAACCCGAACCACTCGGCCATGGACGACCTGAGGCCATCCACGGCAGCGGCCGCCTGTCGTGCCAGATCCGGCGCGATTTGAATGGCACCCGATTCCACCTTCGCGCGAATGGCGGCAATGTCTTTCTGAACCTTGGTGACACGGCCGGCCGTGGCCTGCGCATCCATGTTGTCGACGCGGACGCGGGCTTCATAGATTTCGGTGAGGTCCCGGGCGAACGGCACCACCGGCGTCAGCGCGGCAATGACCTTGGCGTCGGCGTCGAGCGCGGCCATGTTGTTCGCGATCGTGGTTTTGAGCTGCGTGAGGTCGGCCTGGGCGGCTGGCGACAATCGCGCTGCGTCAATTCGCGTCAGCGCCAGCTGCCAGTCCATATCCAGGCGTTTGAGGCGTGCGATGCGGTTCGCAGAAAGTGACGGCACAACGATCGCCGGTGCTGCGGGAGCTGCGAGCGCAGCATCGGGCGCGCCACCTGCGCGACCGCCGCCTCGTCCACCGCCACCCCCGCGACCCCCACCGCCACCACCGACACCCGGCAGATAGTTTTGCGCGAGCACCTGGCGATCGGCGTTGTACCACTGCACGGGAATTCGCATTTCGCTCTGGCGTGCGAGCAGGAGCGGCTTCAGATCCCTGGGCACCGTGGACGCCGCTGAGGGCGCCGCAGGTGTCTGCTGAGCCAGAGGAGACGAGGTGAGCGGCCACACCATCGCGGCCAGAAGCAGGGTGCTGACGCCAAGACGTCGGGCAAGTGGGTTGTGCATGGTGCGCACAGTCTACCTGATAGGATCGACGTGCGCACTCATTGATGACAGCCCCAACCGCCTCCCGGGGCCACCGCACTGCGATCGGCTCGGACACCACACCACCCACATGGCGCGATCGTGTGCGCGCACTGGGGTACCTGCGCGGGTTGGTGCGGCTGGTCTGGGAGACACACCGCGGCTATGCGCTCGCCATGGGACTGCTGCGCATCGTGCGCGGCCTGGTGCCCATTGCCGCGCTCTGGGTGGGAAAGCTGATCATCGACGGCGTCATCGCCGCGCAGCAGTCGGGCTCCGGATGGGATTCGATTCTGCCGCTCGTGCTCCTGGAAGTGGCGATTGTCGTGGCGGGCGACCTGCTGTCACGTGCCTCCATGGTGGTGGACGGCCTGTTGTCCGATCTCTTCACCATTCGCATCAGCGTGCGCCTCATGGAGCACGCCGCCACACTCGACCTGGCGAAGTTCGAGGATCCCACACTCTACGACCATCTCGAGCGTGCCCGTCGGCAGACGATTGGTCGCATCGGCCTGCTCTCGAACCTGCTCGGTGTGGGGCAGAGTTTCATCACATTGCTGACGTTGAGCGCGGCGCTGCTCGCGTTTAATCCGTGGCTGGTGGTCCTGCTCGTCGTGGCGATTTTGCCCGGATTTCTGGCAGAGACACGGTTCGCCGCACTCCAGTATTCATTGATGTTCCGATGGACGCAGCCGAGACGACAGCTTGATTACCTGCGCTACGTTGGAGCCAGCGACGCCACCGCCAAGGAGGTGCAGCTTTTCGGCCTGGCGCCCTGGTTGGTCGGGCGATTTCAGCGGCTGTCGCAGATGTGGTTCCGCGAGAATCGCCAACTGGGAATTCGTCGCGCCGGGGTCAGCGCCGCCCTGTCGCTGGTCAGCACGGCCGGGTATTACGCGGCCTACCTGATCATCATTTCGCAGACAGTGGCGGGCGCCATCACTGTCGGGTCTCTGACGTTTCTTGCCGCGTCGTTTGCTCGTGGGCGCGACCTCGTCCAGAGCCTCCTCTCCACCGCCACTTCAATCTACGAAGAAAGCCTCTACCTGCACGACCTGTTTGCATTCTTCGAAATGAAGCCGACCATCGCGTCCAAGCCGGGTGCGCCACCTGTGCCAACCCCGATCCGCGAGGGCTTCGTATTCGAGGACGTCGGATTCCAATACGCCGGCAGCGATCGATGGGCCGTGCGCCACGTGAACCTCACGATTGGGCCCGGCGAGCGGATTGCGCTTGTGGGCGAAAATGGCGCCGGCAAGACCACGCTGGCGAAGTTGCTGGCGCGGCTGTACGAACCCACCGAAGGGCGGATTCTCCTCGACGGCATCGACGTGCGCGACTACGACCTGGCCTCCTTGCGGCGGGCGATCGGTGTGATCTTCCAGGACTTCGTTCGTTACGATTTCCGGTTCGACGAAAACATCGGCGTGGGGGCGATCGACGAGACAGCGCCGTATCTTGACGCGGAGCGTCCATCCGACGGGGACCGTGCCGTGCCGCAGGTGATTCGCGACGCGGCGGACAATGCCCTGGCCTCGTCACTGTTGCCGCGGCTTCCCGGGCGATGGGGACAGATGCTGGGCCGGCGCTTCGACGGCGGCCTTGAGCTCTCGGGCGGTGAGTGGCAGAAGATCGCGCTGGCGCGTGCCTACGCCCGCGACGCCCAGGCGCTGATTCTCGACGAACCGACCGCGGCGCTTGATGCCCGCGCTGAATACGACGTCTTCCTCCGGTTCTCGGAGTTGATGGCGGGTCGCACCGCGGTGATCATCTCCCATCGATTCTCAACCGTTCGCATGGCCGATCGCATCGTCGTGCTGCGCCAGGGCGAGGTCCTGGAAGTGGGGACCCACGACGTACTCGTGGCCGCGGGCGGACTGTATGCGGAATTGTTCGGCATGCAGGCGCAGGGGTATCGCTGAGTGGCGCAGCAGGCGTCGCCGCGCATCACTGCCGTGTGCGTCATGGACAGCGACAGCTGGACGGCAAATACCGACAACATCATCGTGGTCGATGCAGAGCGACAACGATTGGTGTGGATCCCACGAGACCTTTGGACCGACGTGGTTGGCGATCGGATCAACACGGCGTACCAGCGTGGCGGGCACGAGTTGTTGTGCGCGGCGCTGGGCGAGTGGGGATGGCCCGTCGAATCGAGTGTGGTGGTGCAACGTTCAGCGGTCGAACGGGCACTCAGCACCCTTCGGATTACAGTTCCCGTGGACCGGACGCGACGTTATTG
This sequence comes from Acidobacteriota bacterium, assembly GCA_016716905.1. Lineage (NCBI taxonomy): Bacteria > Pseudomonadati > Acidobacteriota > Acidobacteriota bacterium. The sequence continues at coordinate 758,798 of JADJUS010000004.1, forward strand.
GTATCCGATGTTGCCAAGGCTCAGGCTGCAGGACGGCCGCAAGCTCGTGCAGTTTGATCCCCCGGAGGAGACGCTCGAAGGCGAGCGCATCCACCAGTGGCTTGGGGCCAGGCGCAGCGCAGATACACTACCCCCGAAGTTCCCGGACATGGACCGAATCGAGCGGCAGCAAACATTCATTCGACGCCTGCTGCAGGAGGGGTTCGACTTTTCAAAATTACTCGACGATCTTGCATTGGTCAGGCTCTCGGACGCCGGTGCGCTTGGGCCCGTCTCGGCTGTGCGGGTGGACTGGGAGTTGCATACGTTCAGCCAGTTCGAGCCGGAGACCCGGGACGGCAAGATGATTCTCATCCGCCGCCGATCCCTTCTCCGCCGTATCTGGGGAAACCGAGGATGAGCCTGGTATTCGAAGCGGCCGTGATCGCGGCCGTGGTGATGTTGTCCCTTCGACGAGGTGTCTTCCTCGTCGCGGCGCTGCTGCGGTCGCGGCCGATGCCGACCCTGAGCGACCATCCGTCGATAACCGTACTGGTGCCAGCGTGGAACGAGGCCGAGGCTGCCGAGCGACTTCTCTCCGGGCTGGCCAGGCTCGATTACCCACACGGTGAACTTTCGTTCGTCCTGGTGTGCGACGGGTGCACCGACAACACGCCCGCGCTCTTTCATACATGGGCCAACGGCCGGTCCGATGCCCGAGTGGTGGAGTTGCCGCAGCGCGCGGGCAAGCCCGCGGCGCTCAACGCAGGGCTTGATGAGACGCATACGGACCTGGTGGTTGTGCTCGACGCCGACCTGGCGCCCCGGCCGAACTTCCTGGTGGAACTGGTCAGGCCCTTCGCCGACGGACGGGTGGTGGCCGCAGCGGCGTACCTGCGGCCCGCGAACGCGGATCGCAACATCGTCACCCGCTATGCCGCAGTGACCACCTGGGTGCATCAACTCGTCACCTCGGCCGGAACAGATCGGCTGGGGCTCAACCCGCCCACCCTGGGAGCCGCCGCCTATTGCATGACCGCCCTGAGGAGGATCGGCGGATTCCCGATGGTTCCCATCGGCGAGGATGTGGCGACCAGCGCCGCCCTCATCAGCAGGGGAGGCCGCACCAGATTTGTGGCGACGGCCGTCGCCGACAACATCGTGGTGTCGGACGTGGACGACTACCTGCGGCAGCACGTGCGGTGGTCGCGCGGCGTTTTCGGGAGCTGGCGGCCGGGTGTAAGGGGGCCATGGGCGCAGCGGCTGGAATCGGCTGTCTCGACGATTGGCTATGGCGACCGCCTCGTGTTCGCAGCTGCCGTCGCCGGAGCCATTGCAGGCGCGGTGCCCATCTGGGTGCCATTCCTGTATCTCGCCATTCCTGGCCTGGAGATTGTCGCCGCGCTGCTCAAGGCCGGCGTGTACTGGAAGATACCGTCGTTTCTTTTTTCGACCGCCATTGTGTTTGGCCTTGATGTGCTGGGCGCGGTCGCGGCGGTTGTCCTGCACCTCGCGCGCAGACCCTCCCTGTGGCACAGCCCGCGGACGCGCACGGTGGATGTGAACGCGAACCGATGACCGCAGAGTTGGCGTGCGCCGTGCTGAGCTATCAGGACGAGCCCTTTCTGGTGGAGGCCGTTCGCTCGGTGCTCGATCAGGAGATCCCGGTCGAAGTGGTGGTGGTCAATTCAGGCGGCGGTGATCCAGCCGGGCGCCTTGCGGCGGCCGGGCTCAGCGTGCCGGTGCATTCCGTTCCCCATCGTCTGTTTCCGGGAGCGGTGCGGAACATCGGAATCGATCTCACGCGTGCGCCGTACGTCGCGTTCCTGGCGGCCGATTGTGTGGCAACGCCCGGATGGGCCGCCGCGCGGCTGCGCGCGCATCGTGCCGGCGCGGGTGCCGTGGCCAGTGTCCTGACCAACGCGTTCCCGTACTCATCCACAGCCTGGGCGTCGCTGCTGCTCGTGCACAATCGACGGCTTTCTGTCACACGGCCCGGCCAGCAACTGCTCTACAGCCTGTCGTACGACCGCGGGTTGTTCGATCGGCATGGCCGTTTTGAAGAGAGCTTGCGCGCCGGGGAAGATACCGAGTTCAATGCCCGGTTCCAGGCACGCGATCGCGCTGTCCTGGCGATCGACGCCATCACGGCTCATCGGTATCCCACCAACTGGCGCGAGATGCTGCGCGATGCGTTCCGCCGCGGCCGGTTGCAGGCCAGGATGCAGGGCGCGCTTGAAGGCCGCGGACCCAGGAACGTCAGGGTGGCGCTTCGAGGGCCGCTCGGCGTGCTGAGTGCGATTGATGTGTCGGTTCGCAGTCCCTCGGCTCAGCGTCGTGTGTTGATGCGATCCTGGCCGCTCATGATGGTTGGCGCAGTGGCCTATACGATGGGCGCTTTGACCACGCCGCCAGGTACGCCTCAGGGCACCCTGACCTGAAATCCCTCAAGGCGCGCGGCGCCGGCCAGCGTCTGGTCGCGGGTGACGAAATCGATCCGCTGAGGCTGATCTTCACAGGCGACAAGGGCCGCGGCCAGTTGGAATGCGTCCCCGGCCTTGAGCGGGTGGACATTCACCAGTCGCTGCGCGCGGAGCGACGCCTTGGCGAGGTCTGCCACGCGCGACCACGATACCCATCGCTGCAGGATTTCGTGACGCACACTGGGCCACAGGTCGTCGAAGCCGGAGGAGTGACGACGGTAGCGGGAGAGAGCCGAGAGCAATTCAACGCTCGTGCCTTCCCATACGATCACGCTGGGGTCCGACGACAGTAACGCCGCGCAGGATTCGGTGGCCGGCTCGTCCACAAACAACGGGAGCAGCGCCGAGGTATCCCAGAACTTCACCAGGGTTCCTCGCCGCGCATCTGCAGGAACACATCCGACAGTGCCGGGCTGCCCGCAGCGGGGTGGGCCGGCGTCCGGGTTTTGAGCCATGCCGCCGTGTCCGCCGGGTTGCCACGGTGCGTGATCGAGCCACGCTGAACCATCGCTTCGAGCGGGTCGGTCCCCTCTGACTCAGCCGCTTGCCGGAAAGGCACAATTCGCGCAATCGGCTGCTGTCGATCGAGCACCACCACTTCCTGGCCTGCCTGCACTGACTTGAGGTAGCGGGAGAGGCTGTTCTTTAAAGTGGCTATATTGGCATTCATGATATAGCTATCATAGCTATATTCAATGTCGGTGGCAAGCCTGCTGCGGTCAGCCGACGAACCCGCGCCTGGCGCTCACCCGCGTGAGCTCGAGGCCTGTAGGGTCCGTGAGGTACTCGTAACCGATTTCCTGCCAGCGGCGCCCAGGGTCGGCATGTTCGTAGCGGCGGCGGCGGTTCTGCCGATCGTCGGAATGCAACATGCCCAGGTGGTAGATCAGGAGATCCGCATTCGGAAAGCGGCCGCGGACGCGGGCTTGCAGCGGCGCTTTCACGCCATGCAACGGTGAAGGGTCGAATTCGTGGTCGCTCCGCGCCCGAAACAGCCGGACCACTCTTTTACGTCCCCAGATTCCATCCGCTCTGTATTGGTCGGGGGCGTCCCACAACTCCCGGAGTCGCATGGCGTACGCGGACAAACCGAGCCACGATCCGCGCGTGATCACTCGTTCAGCCCTCGGGCGAAACTCATGCTCGAGGCGCTCGTCGGCGTCCACACACACGATCCATTCCGCCCCATGCCGCAAGGCTGCGGCAACAAGCGCGCGATGGTTTCCGACTTCGTCCCACGTGGGCCGGTCGGCTGGTCTGTGGATGATCTCGATCACCGCGCTGTGGCCCGCGAGCAGTTCAGCCGAACCGTCTGACGACCCGTCGTCGAGTGCGATGATTCCGTCCACCTGCGGGGCCACGTTGCGCAGGTAGCCAGGGAGGTGGCGGATGCCGTTCCTGACCGCGAGGAGCGCGATGAGCCGCGAGCGCCTGGTGCCGGGCCCCGGCAGTCCCCACGATGGAATCATCACGGGAAGTATATGGTCGCGTAATATCTCGATATGCCTATTCCTTCAAAGTTCAGATCGCTGTTGTTGGCCGTGCCATGTGTGTTGGTCGTGTCGCTGGGCCTCGCGGCGCAGAATCCTCCCGCAGCGCAGGTGCCACCGGCCGCGCCAATGCAACACAAGCCAGGGATGCAGCACACACCAGACATGCAGCATGACGCCGGCCCGAAGCCCACGCAGGGTGGGCAAGCCGCGTTTGCGGCCATCAGCGAGATCGTGAAGCTGCTGGAAGCCGATCCGAAAACCGATTGGTCAAAGGTCAATCTTGAGGCGCTGCGACAGCACCTGGCCGACATGGACATGGTCACCCTGCGCTCGCGCGTGAAGTCGCGAGAGGTGCCGAACGGGTTGGCCATGGACGTGACCGGCGACACTGGTGTGGCCGCCGCCATCAAGCGGATGGTGGTGTCGCACGCGTCGATGCTCGACGAGATGCCCGCGTGGAGCGCCACGACTGCGGCGATCGCCGGTGGGGTCCGACTCACGGTGACGGCAAAGGCCGCCGGTGATGCCGGCGTGGTCGCGCGCATCCGCGGTCTCGGGTTCGCCGGCCTGCTCGTGCAGGGCGACCATCACACCGAGCACCACCTGGCGCTGGCGAAGGGCGCCCACGTGCATTAGAGCGAGCTAGCCGCCGTCCACGATACCGCCGCCGGGCCCGCCGCCCCCTGGACCGCCGCCGGGGAATCCGCCGCCCAGATCCGGCGTCTGACCTGGGTTATTGCCGCTGCACGCGCACGCCCACAGCGGGCTATTGGAGCTGACCCCACCGCAGCCTTCAACAAAGGGGATGTCGGCCAACCCGGCGTAGGTGAAGACCGCCTTGCACTTCTTCTCGTTCGTCTCGACCTTCGCGAGTTCGACCGGTTGCACCGGTCCGCCGGCGATGCCGACGAACGCCGTCCCAACGACCTCAAGCCGAGCGGCCTTCTCGTCCTTGTACTTCCCGTTGTTGTTCTTCTTGAAGTGATCCACTCTGACCGACCCGTACGAGACGAGGATGGCCCAGAAACGCGTGGTGTTGAGCTTGATGCGGAATGCGCCGCTGTCGGCGTGGATCGCTGGGCCGCACTTGACCGGGCCGCCAAGTGTAACGGGGAGGCTTTGCAAAGCGAGGTCTACACCGGCCGCCGCTTGTTCCGCTTCCCAAGCTTCCGAGTAGCGCTCCATTTCAGCAGCCACGTGACGAGCCAGTGCCTCTGGCGCCACACCACGGCGGGCCTGAGCCCAGAGGCTCGCCAGGATCTTCGGTGCGGCGGTTGGGCCGACCTCGCCGGCGATGTTGGGGAATCGCTCAATGCGGAATGGCGGCCGCAGGAATTCGCGGACACGCGCGATCGGGGCGTCTGGCGCATAGCGCGCGAGGGCGGTTACCAGTTCAGGTTCCGTGAGCTCGAAGAGCAGGTTCGGGGCCGCGACAGGCCGCGTCGGCCGAGGCAGGGTCTTGATGTGCGCCAGGCAGTCAAGGTCCGTCCCCTGTTTGCCGATGAACTTCCATCCGGGAAGCACTGGGCGATTGAGGGGCCAGATCGAGTACTGCTCTTCGTGGTTGATCACTCCGAAGGCCGTGGGCAGCTGGGGTGCTTTCATGGCCCAGTAGTCTACGCCTGCCGACGGCAGAGAAAAAGGTCTCTGTTTCGGCAAATTGATCTGGCCACCGGGCCTCGCGGCCATGTACCCTGCAAAGAGTCAGGATGATGCCCCCGAGCCGATTTCGCCTGTTAGCCGCCGCAGTGACGCTGTGTGCGCTCCTCGTCACAGGCGTGTCGCCGGCGGTCGCGCGTGTGATGGCCCAGGCGCCGGCCGACAGTCACGCGTGTTGTCCCGAGACCATTCGCGAGACCGCCGCCGAAGGGCACCAGGACGGCGCACCGATGCCGTGTTGCGCTGTCGGCAACACACGTCAGCCCGCGCCGGTCAGGGGTTCAACACCTGTCCGTGGCGCGGTATCGATAACTCCCGCGGCGCCCGATCACTTTTACACTCCGCCGCTCCGTCTGGTGGCGCCACTCGTGGCACCCTCCACGATTCCGCTGGGGCAGATCCCCCCGCTCCTGCGCACGTCCGTCCTTCTCATCTGACACAACCACCGTCGTGAACGACCCGTGCGGGCACTTCTGCCTGCGCGGTGATGTCGCGCGTTCTCTGCTCGGGGAACGCGTTCGCGAGTGGAAGGCACGTCATGGTGAACAAGCTGATCGAATTGTCGTTGCGATATCGCGGTGTGGTCCTCACCGTGTACGTCCTGCTGGGCGCGTGGGGCTATTGGGCCATGCGCACCGGCGCGGTGGACGCCATTCCCGACCTGTCCGACCACCAGGTGATCGTCTTCACTGACTGGGCGGGACATAGCGCGCAGGAAGTGGAGGACCAGGTGACCTACCCGGTCGTGACGAATCTGCAGGGCCTGCCAGGCGTGCGCGTCGTCCGGTCTCAATCGGCGTTCGGCTTCTCGATGGTCTACGCCATTTTCGATGACGACGTGGAGTTGTACTTCGCGCGCACGCGGGTGCTCGAGCGCCTGAGCCTGGTCACCAAACTCCTGCCCGACGGCGTGGTGCCCACGCTGGGTCCAGACGCGACCGGCGTCGGCCACGTGTTCTGGTACACCGTCGAGAGCGACCGTCATTCACTGACCGAGTTGCGCAGCCTGCAGGATTGGTTCATCCGGTATCAGCTCAACGCCGTGCCGGGCGTGGCCGAAGTGGCTTCGGTGGGCGGCACCGTGCGGCAGTATCAGGTCAATCTCGATCCGGAGCGCCTGCGGGGATACGGCTTGTCGGTGGGCGACGTCGTGCGGGCTGTGACGGCCAGCAACTCCAATGTGGGCGGCAACGTGCTCGAAGCCAATGGCGCATGGTCGATCGTGCGAGGCGTAGGGCTTATCGCATCCCTGAAGGACGTCGAAGACATCGTCGTCAAATCGAACGACGGTGTGCCGGTGTTTGTGGGGGAGGTCGCCGATGTGACTGTCGGCGAGGCGTTCCGCAACGCCGCGCTGATCAAGGGCGACAAGGAAGCGGTCGGCGGCGTCATTGTGATGCGCGCTGAGGCGAACGCGCGCGATGTGATCGCCGGCGTGAAAGCGCGCCTGACGCAAATAGCGCCGGGGTTGCCGGCAGGTGTGCGCGTGGTGCCTTTTTACGATCGGTCGGGACTCATCGACCGCGCGATTGGCACGTTGCGCATCGCCCTGCTCGAAGAGGTCGCGCTTGTGACCTTGGCCCATGTGCTGTTCCTGATGCACGTGCGGTCGATCTTGATCGTCACGTTGCCGCTGCCGCTGGCCGTGCTGATGTCGTTCCTGGCGATGCGGGTGACGGGCATGTCGTCCAACCTGATGAGCCTGGCGGGAATCGCCATTGCCATCGGCGTGCTGGTGGACGCGGGAATTGTGGTGACCGAGAACGCCTTTCGCGCGCTCGAGCAAAAGGGCATCAATCCCAAACATCGAGTCGCCGTGTTCGCGGCTGTGCAGGAATCCACACGACTGGTGGGCCGGCCCGTATTCTTCTCAATGGCCATCATCGTGCTCGCGTTTGTGCCCGTGTTTGCGCTGACCGGCCAGGAAGGGAAGTTGTTCCATCCGCTCGCGTTCACGAAAACGTTTGCGATGATTGCGGCCACGCTCATGGCTGTGACCCTGGTGCCGGTGTTGTGCACGCTGTTGCTGAGTGGCAAGGTGCACGCCGAAGACCACAACCCGGTGATGCGGGTCTTGCGACGGGTGTATGAGCCGGCCCTGCGCACGGCCCTGACGCATCGGGTCGCCACACTGCTTGCGGCTGCCGTACTGTTCGTCTCGGCCCTGGCTGTTTCGACGCGCATCGGCACAGAGTTCATGCCGGCCCTGGATGAGGGCGACCTGATGTTCATGCCGATCAGCGACCCGAGCATTTCGCTGGCCGAGGCGTCGCGGATTGCTGCAGCGCAGAATGCCGCGATCGCGGCCCTGCCCGAGGTGCATGGGGTGGTGGCGAAAGTGGGGCGCGCCGATACCTCCACTGATCCGTCGCCGGTAAACATGACCGAGACGATCGTGCAATTGAAGCCGCGCGAACAGTGGCGCCCAGGCGTCACCACCGAATCGCTGCGTGCCGAGATGAGCCGCGCCGTCCAATTGCCGGGGGTGACCAGCATCTGGACCATGCCGATCATCAATCGTATCGACATGTTGTCCACCGGTATCCGGTCGGAGATCGGCGTCAAGGTGTTTGGCGCGGACCTCGATGTACTCGACGGCCTCGCGCGCGAGATCGCCGCCGTGCTGAATACAGTTCCCGGCGCGGCCAATGTCTATCCGGAACCGGTGGCCAGCGGCCAGTATCTGAACATCCGCGTGGACCGCGCGGCGGCTGCCCGCTACGGCCTGTCGGTGGCCGATGTGCAGGAAGTGATCGAGTATGCGATTGGCGAAACGCTGGTCGGCATGACGATTGAGGGCCGGGAGCGCTACCCGATTCGGGTGAGGCTCGCGGAAAAATTCAGGGCAGATTCCACCGGTGTGGGGCAGACGCCGGTGATGACACCCACCGGCCAGCAGGTACCGCTGGCGGCAGTGGCGACCATTGAGTCTGCGCGTGGGCCGTCGATGATTGCGGCCGAGAACGGGCTGGTGCTCGCGACGGTCCTCCTCAATGTGCAGGGAAGGGATGTTGGCAGCTTTGTGGCTGAGGCGAGGCGCCTGGTCGCGGAACGTGTCGCGATGCCGGCGGGATACTTCGTCGGCTGGAGCGGCCGGTACGAAAACCAGGAGCGCGCGCGTGCACGGTTGCTGATCGTGTTGCCGATCGTCCTGATCGTCATCTTTGTGTTGCTCTATTTCACCTACAACTCGGTGGCTGAAGCGGCGCACGTGTTGCTGGCCGTGCCGTTTGCGCTGACGGGAGGCGTCTTCCTGGTGTGGGCGCTCGGCTACAACTTCTCGGTGGCCGTGTGGGTGGGCTTCATCGCGCTCTTCGGCACTGCCGTGCAGACCGGCATGGTGATGGTGATTTACCTGGAAGACGCGGTGGCCCGGGCGACGTCAGCCGGCCACGGTGTGTTGACCCGCGAGACGCTGCGCGCGGCGGTCATGGAGGGCGCACTCCTGCGGTTGCGGCCAAAGCTCATGACCGTTTCGACCGTGGTCGCCGGCCTGATCCCGATCATGTGGAGCACGCGCCCGGGCGCGGAAGTGATGAAGCCGCTGGCCGCCCCAGTGCTGGGCGGCATGGTGTCGTCGCTGCTGCACGTGTTGATCGTGACGCCCGTGATCTTTTACTGGCTGCGCTCCCGCGGGTTGCCGCCAGAGCACCCGGAAAAGACGTCGGGTGTCTTTTTAGAGGACAGTGAGGAAACCGGCCTGAAAGCAGGCAAAAGAAAGACGTCGGGTGTCTTTTTCGCCGAAAAAGACACCCGACGTCTTTTTGTGGGTGGGGCGGTGCTCGTCGCCGTCCTGGCTGCGGCTGCGTGGTGGACCTTTGGTCGCCCAACCGTCGCGCCAGCCAACCTCACGGTCCTTCACACCCAAACCGTCGGTGATACCGAGGTCCGCCTGCTTGCCGAAGACGGCCAGACCGGACTGACGCAGGGCCGCAGCCCGTTCTGGCTCGAATTCCGAACAGCATCGACCGGCGAACCCGCAGACGTCACTGACGTCCGCGTATCCGCCTCGATGGCGATGCCGGGAATGGTGATGGCTGCACCGGTGGCGGTTGAGGCCGCGGGGGCCGGGCGCTTCCATGGCTCGGCAGAGTTCAGCATGGCGGGCACCTGGCGGTGGTCGGTTGAATGGCAGGGGCCAGGCGGGCGACGGTCCGCCAGTTTTGATGGAGAAGTCCGATGACGCAAGTGATCGTTCGGCGCGCCTCGTTTGTGATCTGCGCTGCACTGTTGACTGGCATGGCTGGCGCTGTCCACGCGCAGGCACCGCCTCCGCCGAATCGCGCCGCGCAGTACCTGGACCCGAAGGAGGGGCTGACCATCGACGCCCTCGTGGCCATGGCCATTGAGCGCGCGCCGGCGCTTGCGGCCGCGCGTGCGCGCATCGATGCCGCCGCGGGCGATCGGCAGCAGGCGGGATTGCGGCCGAACCCGAGCGCCTCTGTCGAACGCCGCGAGCAGTTCGGCGGTATCGAAACGCAGACGCTGCTGGGCATCTCGTGGCCACTCGATTTGTTCCGGCGCGATGCTCGAGTCACCGCCGCCGACCATCTTGTGCACCAGGCCGAGTCGAAGGTGCAGGACGAGGTGCGCGAATGGGCCGCCGTTGTGCGCGAACGCGCGGCCGGTGTACTCGCCGCGGTGCGCCAATTGGAGATCGCCGACAGCCGCGCGCGTTTCGCGAAGACGCGGTTCGAGCTGCTGGCAGCTCGAACGGAAGCCGGCGCCGCGAGGCCGCTCGATCGCGATCTTGCCGATGTCGAATGGCGGCGCGCGCAAGCCGAGGTGCTCGCGTGGCAGTCGACCGTTGACCAGGGCATGGCTGGTCTCAAGTCCGCCATCGGAATGCCGGCAGATGTGCCCCTGCGACTGGCGCTCCCCATCGAGGTCGTGGCCGCCACCCTGCCGGCCGTGGCCGTGCGCCAAACTCCGGAGGCCCTGGAGGCCCGTCCCGACATCCGTGTCCTGGAGTTCGATGTCATTCACGCGCAGGCCGAGGGCGCGCGCGCCGCGAGTGAGGCGCGATTCGACCTCGGCGTGTATGCGGCCTACATGACGCGCCAACTCGATCTGGCGGCCGATCGCAGCCGCATGCACGAGGCGATGCTCGGCGTCACCGTCTCACTGCCGTGGCGCAACCGGCAGCAAGGTGCGATTGCGGCCGCAGGCGCGTTGAAGCGCGCGGCCGAGTCGAGTGTCGCCGCCCGCCGGCTCGATGCGAGTGCTGAAATCGACGCCGCGCGCATTCGTGAGAGCGCGGCGGCTGCCGCAGTGGCCCTGTATCGCGGCGGTTTGATGGAACTGGCGGGGCGCAATCTGTCGGTGGTGCGAGAGTCGTTCGATCTGGGGCGCGGCACGTTGTTCGATGTGATCGAGGAAGAACGCCGGTATCTGGAACTGGAGTCGGCCTTCACCGCGGCCTTGCGGGAAGTGATTGATGCGCGGACGGCCCTGCTGCGCGCGTTGGGGGTGGCATCATGATGGCGAGAATCACAGTAGGGTTGGCCCTGGTACTGGCTGGCGCCGCGGGCATGTATCTGTTCCTCGACAGGTCGTCTCACCCGCCGGATGCCACCGCTTCACCGCAGGCACCGCCCGCAGCCACCGCCGAGTCACCCGCCGGCAGCCAGACGCTTGTTCTCACCGCCGAGGCGGTAAACCGCGCCGGCATCAGCGTGTCGCCAGTGACCACATCCACCGAAGGCAGTGCCTTGCGCGTGCCAGGTGTGGTGGAGCCCGACGCCTACCGCACTGTCGAAGTCACGCCCATCGTCAGCGGCACGGTCGTCAGCGTGTCCGCACTGCTGGGCGACGCTGTCGTCTCGGGTGCGCCGGTCGCGCGATTGCGAAGTCCCGAGCTCACTGATGAAGCGCGCCGCTGGCTGACTGGGCGGGCGGCTCTTGATGCCGTCAGCCGGCGGCAGCAACGCACGCAGCAACTGGCGAAGATCGGCGCGGCCAGCCAGGAAGAAGTGGAAGGCGTGCAGGCCGAGTTCGTGCAGGCTTCCACTGAAGTGGACACGGCACGCGCCAGGCTCGTGCGCCTTGGGTTGGATGACGCGCGCCTCGCGGCCATCGCGGCCGGAGAGGCGGCGCCGGAAGTGATCGACGTGCGTGCACCCGCCAGCGGCGTGGTCGTTCGGCGCGCTGCGAATCCGGGTCAGAACGTCGCAGAGGCCGATTCTCTTCTTACGCTGGCCGACGTGCGCCACGTCTGGGTGATGGCCGATGTGTTTGAGCGCGATCTCGGTCCCGTGCGAATCGGCCAGGCGGTAACCGTCACCAGCGAGGCGTTCAGTGGCCGCACCTGGACGGGCCGCGTGGCGTACATCGACCCGGAACTGGCGCGAGACACACGGACGGCACGCGTGCGCATCGAGGTGGGCAACCCCGACGCCGCGCTACGTTTCGGGATGTTTGCCGTCGCCACCATTTCGGGGTCGGCGACGGTTCCGCGCGCACGAGTGCCCAAGACCGCCGTTCAAACGCTCGGCGCCGTCTCGGTGGTGTACGTCGAAGTGCCTGGGCAGCCCCACACGTTTGTCGAGCGCCCGGTTGTGCTCGGTGACCCTTCCGGCGATCACGTGGAGGTTCGATCGGGCGTGTCCCCGGGGGATCGCGTGGTCGGCACCGGCAGCTTCTTCCTTCGCGCCGAACGAGACCGCCTGGGCTGGCCGCAGCCTGTCGTGCCGGCGCCGGCCCGTGAACTCGACACACCCGAGTCCGCAGTGGCTCGCCGCGTCATCGAGGTCACCTCAACTGGATTGAGTCCGGCGCGGCTGACCGTGCCCGCGCATCAGCCCGTTGACCTGGTGTTCATTCGCCGCGTCGAGGACACCTGCGGCACTGATGTGCTGATTCCGGCCCTCGGCATTCGACGCGCGTTGCCGCTGAACCAACGGGTCACCATTCGCATTCCCGCGCGGACCCCGGGCGAGCTCGCCTTCACTTGCGGTATGGACATGTTGCGCGGAGTCATCGTGGTGACGGACGGCGGTGGTTGACAATCAGCGATTTTGAAGGTTCAATGTTCATGTTTTGATTACTCAAAAACGCAAATATCTCCGAATTGTCGCCGGATTCGCGCTCGCCGCTGGCCTCGCCGGCCCGGCGCGAGCCCAGACCCCACCGCCGGCGCCGCCCCCGCAAGAGCCCCGGACCCTGCTGTCGGGCTACATGGAAGCGCACTACAACAAGACCCAGTTTCTTGACGGTGAGCTGGACTTCCATCGATTTGTCCTGCTGGTCACGCATCGCTACAGCGACCGCATCCGTTTCGTCGGTGAACTCGAGGTCGCGCATGCCTTCGTCGAAGGGTTCGAGGAAGCGGGCGAACTGGAACTCGAACAGGCCTACATCGACTTCCTGCTCTCGCGTTCCTTCAACATTCGCGCCGGCATGATGCTGGTGCCGGTGGGCATCATCAACGAGCGCCATGAGCCGCCTGTGTTCTACGGCGTCGAGCGTCCGCTGCTCGACACCGCCATCATTCCCACCACCTGGTTTGATGTGGGTGTGGGCGCGCACGGTGAACTGGGCCGCGGCTGGCGGTACCGCGCGTTTCTCATGGCTCCGCTCAATGCCGCGCGATTTACGGCTGAAGAAGGACTGCGCGACGGACGGCAGAAGGGGAGCCGCGCCAACCTCGGCAAAGTCGCGGCGACCGGCCGTGTCGAATACGTCGGCACGCGTGGCCTCACTGTAGGCACAAGCTTCTGGACCGGGAAGTCCGGCTTCGAGTTCCGGCCGCGGTTTGATGTGCCGGTCCATGTGCTCGAAGCCGACGCCAGGTACTCGCGTGGACGCCTTGACCTTCGCGCCCAGGCCGCGCAGGTGTCGGCGAGCAACACGCCAGAACTCAACGACGCGGTTGGTCGCACGATCGGTATCGATCCGAACGTGGCCAAGACCATGCGCGGGGCGTATGTGGAGGCTGGGTATCGCGTAGTCTCTGGCGCCAGGTTTGGCGACATCGGCGCGTTCGTGCGCTACGAAGACGTCGATACGCAGTTCCGCATGGCGTCAGGTTACCTGCCCCTGAAGGAGTTCGACCGAACCGCGTGGGTGCTGGGCGCCACCTACTGGCCCGACGCCGACATCGCCGTCAAACTCGACTACACCGTGCTGCGCAATCGAAGCGCGTCGATCGGCGCACCCAATACATTTGCCGTTGGCCTGGGATGGTGGTTCTGATGCGTATCGCCCTGTTTCTCCTGCTCGCCGTTGCCGGGTCGCAGTCACCTGCGAAAGTCATCGATATCAGCGCGGAGCGCTTCGCGTTTACGCCGTCGGAGATTCGCACCACCGTTGGCACCCGCCTCGAAATGCGCGTGACCAGTGACGACACCACCCATGGGGTCCGCATTGTGGGCACTGACATCAACGTGGAAGTGCCCAAGCGTGGCAAAGGGAAGGCGACGGTCGTCTTCACGCCGAATGCGCCCGGCAAATACACCTTCGAGTGTTCCCACACGTGCGGTGCGGGCCACTCGTTCATGCGCGGCGTGATCGTGGTGACCAAGTGAGGGGCCTCGTGTTCAGCCGGTTTGGCAGCCTTGTCGCTCTCTGCGCCATCGTCTTCGGCGCGGCGTGGGTCACAGCAGTCCAGCGCGTCACGCAACCCGGCGATCCCCTGCCCGGAGTCACGGCTGCAGAGTTCGAGCTCTTCCGGATGGGACTCGACGACTTCCTGGAGGTGGAATCGGCTGAAGAAGGCCTGGGTCCGGCCTTCAACGGGACGAGCTGCGCGGTGTGCCACAACGTGCCGGCGATTGGCGGCATCTCACCGATCGCTGAAGTGCGCGCAGCGAAGACCGGGCCGGCGGGTGAGTTCGTGCCGCTCGATCCTTCAGGCGAGACGCTTTTTCATTTGTTCTCGATTCCGAACCACGGGTGCCAGGCCGTACTACCGGCCGACGCCACTGTTGTGGCGCGCAGGATGCCAATTCCGCTGTTTGGCGCCGGCCTCGTCGAAGCCATTCCCGACGACACGATTCTCGCGCTCGCCGATCCGTTTGATCGCAATCGTGATGGCGTCAGCGGCCGGGCGGCAGTTGTCCGCGACATCGGCACCAGTCAGACCCGTGTCGGGCGTTTCGGATGGAAGGCGCAACACGCCACGCTCCTCACGTTCGGCGCCGATGCCTACCGCAACGAAATGGGCATCACGAACGACTTGTTCCCGCAGGAACTGTCCGTGGGCGTGAGCGCAGCCCAGATGCGTCTGTGTGATCCCATTCCCGATCCCGAAGACATTCGCGACCCGCGCACGCGCCGCCGCGGCGTAGACAACTTCGAGAGCTTCATGAAATTGCTCGCGCCCGTGGCGCGCGAGGCCGGTGACGCCGATGCCGTGCTGGGAGAGACGCTGTTCACGTCCATCGGGTGCGCCAACTGCCACACGCCGGTGCTGATGACGGGACCGAACGTAAATCCGCTGTTCGATCGCAAGCCCGTGGCCCTGTTTTCAGATCTGCTCTTGCATGATGTGGGCACCGGCGACGGCATCGTGCAGGGCGCCGCAGAGGCCGGAGAGATTCGAACGCCGTCATTGTGGGGACTGCGGATGCGGCGCCCGTTCCTGCATGACGGATCGGCATCGACCATCGAAGACGCCATTCGTCGCCATGCCGGCGAGGCCGCGCTCGCGCGCCGCGGTGCGGAGCAGATGTCCCGGCGCGAGTTCCAGGCGCTACTCGCGTTCCTGCGGTCGCTGTAGGCCGGAAGCGACGGCGCCGAACTTCCGCTCACGCACTTCTCCGTCCCGGTACTCCGTTGACGCCGTGTAGAAGCCCGATGTGGTGAGTGTGACGGTCACGCGGCCTGCGCCGGGGTTCTCCCAGAACCACCCGTGGATGCCAGGCTTCGGGGCGACGAACACCCCCTGGGCCGTCGGTGCGGTGCCCTTGCCGTAACTCTCCGAATAGCGCGCGGGCGCTCCATCGGGTTCTCCATGGAAATCGAAGGTGACGGCCGTGGATGCGGTCCACGTGTAGACCAGGCTCGCGCCTTGTTCCATCCGATACTTGTATTCAACGCCTTCGAACGGCCGCAACTCCACGGTGAACACGTCCTGCGCCAACACGCCCGACTGCGGTGTGTTCACACCGAGGACCTGGGTCGGGTTCGCAGTCGCCGCCCCCGCCTCTTCATCGGTGCCGGCCAACGCCGTCAACCCAAGCGCTCGCCCGGTGCCCAGCGGGTCGATGCCGTATTCAGCCGGCAGCACCGCCACGACCAGAACGACCAGCGCGACGAGCAGCGCCACCGCTGCGGCCGTGAGGATCCGACGCGTGGAAGGTGGCGCAGTCATCGACTCACCACGTATCCCGCCAACTGGTGCCCCATCAACATGAAACCCCCGGCCATCAACACTGTGTTGGTCGCGAACGCGTGTCGCAGGAAACCGCTGCGCGTGCGCCAGTATGTGAGCGCAATCAGAATTCCCATGAGGGCCAGACCCTGGCCGATCTCCACACCGACGTTGAACGCCAGAAGGTTCGGGACCAGGCCATTGGCCGGCAGCGACAGTTCCTGCAGCTTCGTGGCGAGCCCAAACCCGTGGAACAGGCCGAACACGAGCACGGCCACGCGCGCATCGGGGCGGTATCCGATCACACGTTCGAAGCCCCCGATGTTCTCGAATCCCTTGTAGACCACCGACAGGCCAATCACCGCGTCAATGAGGTACGCGTTGGCCGGCACCTGCGCGAGCACGCCCAGGAGCAGCGTCAGGCTGTGGCCCAGCGTGAACAAACTCACGTATTTAACGACGTCCCCGGTGCGGTAGAGGAAGAAGATCACGCCCACCAGGAACAGCAAGTGGTCGTAGCCCGTGACCATGTGCTTGGCGCCCAGATACATGAACGGCGCGGGCACGGCGCCGGTGACGCTGCGTACAAACGCGGCATCCCGGTTCGACACGCCGTGCGCCCACAGGGGCTCGGGCGCGATCATCGCCACCAGGCCCAGAGCCAGCAGCACTCCGAGCCAGGCACGCGGGCGCATCGACTTACTTCGTCTTGCCCAGGCGAATCACCTGAGCCAGTTCCTCATCGAGGTCATGGTCCACGGTGACCGAGATGGGTTCGCCCTTCTGGATCTTCGCATTCGCAAACGTCACCACCACATCGTCTCGCAGGACCTTGGTCTCTTCATCCACGTCGAAGACCATCGGCGTGACTTTCTTCGTCTTGGCATCGACGACATTCACTTTCACGCTGGCCTTGTCCGCCTCAAGCGCCGTGCCCTTGAACGTGATGTTGTGCGCAACAAGCGTCGCGGCGGCCATGACGACGATGACTGAGCAGACGACGGAGGTGATGATTCTCATAATTTGGACTCTGGACCCTGGACTCTGGACTCTGGACCCTGGACTACTTCTTCTTGGGCCGTTCAATGACCGCCGCCGCGCCTTCTTTATTCAACGCGGATTTGCCAGGCGCGAAGCCGTTCTCCTGAAGAATATACGCCAGCAAGTTCAGGGCCTCATCGTCGTTCACGACCGCCGACCCATCATTGGGCATCGTCGTGACAATCAGCGTGAGGAGTTCGTCGAGCGCACGGCCTTCCCACTTTTTGAGAAACGGCTCGTCACCCAGGGGCAGGTCTTTGGGCTGCTTGAGGGCTGCCACCGTAAAGGCGTGGCACTCGCTGCAGAGCTTCACGTACGGCGCCTTGGCGGCATCCGCCTGGGCCTTGGTGTAGATCCCGTCGTTGGTGGTCTTCTGCCCCGCTAGAGCTATCGCAGACCACACGACCACGGCCCCTGTGATGAGGGCGCTCGTCTTGCCGAACGTCAAGTGCCTTACCTCCAGCTGAATCCGTGTTTGGTCAGCGGCAAGGAACGCACGCGCGTGCCCGTGGCACTGAAGATCGCGTTGGTGACCGCCGGGATGATTGGCGGCAGCGCTGGTTCACCCAGTCCCGTCGGGTTGTTCTCGGAGATCAGCCAGTGCGTTTCGATCACCGGCGGCGCCTGCCGCATCCGGAGAACCGGATAGGTGTCGAAGTTGCTCTGCACAACCTTGCCGCCATCCACCGTGATCTCCAGCATGAGCTGGCTCAGACCGTCGATGACCGCGCTGTGCACCTGACTCTCGGCATTGAGCGGATTGATGATGTGACGGCCAATATCACCAGCCACCCAGACCTTGTTGACCTTGATCCGCTTGTTTGCGTCCACGCTGACCTCGGCCACTTCGGCAAAGTGGCCCTGGTGACTGAAGTGGAACGCCACACCCATCGCGGTGCCCTTCGGCAACGTCCGTTTGCCCCAGCCTGACTTCTCAGCCACCAGTTTGAGCACACCGGCCATGCTCTCTGCGCTGAAGGCGCGACCGCCTCCGCCACCGCCGCCGCCCTGCTGGGCAAGTGCGATGGGGGTACGGGCCAGCAGGTCGAGCCGGAACTGCACCGGGTCTTTGCCGGCCTCATGTGCCAACTCGTCCAGGAACGACTGCATGACAAACGAAAGTGAACACGCGCCCGGCGCTCGGTGTGCCCCAGTCGTCACACCCAGCGGCATCATCGACGCATGAGTCGCGAAGTTCGGGACAAACCGCGCGGGGAACTCCGTGGCGCCCAGTGTGGACGACGGTGCCGGACGCACGGCCGGCCCCTGCTGAGCCGGCGCGCCTGCAGGCGGAGGCGGCGCCTCGTTGCTGAACGAGATGAAGTGGTTGCGCCAGGCGATGAGTGAGCCCGACGCGTCCAGGCCGCCCTTCAAGTGGTGATAACCCGCGGGCCGGAACACTTCCTGCTTCATTTCGTCTTCGCGCGACCAGCGGATCTGCACCGGTACGCCAATGGTCTTGGCGATAACCGCGGTTTCGATCACGTAGTCGTTGTAGAGACGTCGTCCGAAACTGCCGCCCATGCGCGGCAGATGCACGGTGATGTCGGCCGGCGTAATTGCGAGCGCCGCGGCGATCGTGTTGACCACGCCACCGGGCTGCTGCGTGCCTGCCCACATCTCGAGCTTGCCATTGGCGAAGACCGCCGTGGCATTTGGCGGCTCCATCGGCGCGTGCGCGAGGAACGGATACGAATACGCGGCCTCTACGGTCTTGGCTGCGCCTGCGAGCGCGGCGTCAACGTCGCCGTCTGCGCGCGTGGTGCTCTGTGGCGCCATCGGCGCCATGGCCGCAGCCTTCGTGGCGAAGCCGGCGGTGCTGTCAGCGGCCGTCTTCCCCTCGTCCCACACCACCTTCAGCTGCTTCCGCGCGTTTTCGGCGTACCACCAACTGTCGGCCACGATGGCAACGCCGCTCATCGAACCGCCGCCCACGCTGTCCGGAATGATGAAGGCGTGACGGATGCCGGGCAGGGCTTTGATGGCATCAAGGTTTGCGCTGATCGCCTTGCCGCCGATCACAGGGCACCGCTGATACACGCCGTGCAACATGCCTGGCAGTTTGACGTCGCTGCCAAACAACGGCTGGCCTGTCACGATCTTGTGGTTGTCCACACCGGGCATCGGCTTGCCGATGAACCGGTAGGCCTTGGGATCCTTGAGCACCACCGACGCGAGCGCCGGCGGCGTCATCCGCGCCGCAGCCGCGGCGAACTGGCCGTAGCCCGCAGACCGGTTCGACGACGCGTGCACAAGACGGCCGGGGGTTGTGGTGATCTCAGTCGCCGGCACACCCCACTGCTCGGCCGCGGCCGCAATCAGCATGTGGCGCGCGGCGCCGCCCATCTGGCGCATGGGGATCCAGTTGTTCGGCGTGGCCGTGCTGCCGCCCGCTGACTGATTGCCATACTTCGCAGGGTTGAGGTCGCCCTGCACGATACGGACGTCCTTCCAGTCCGCATCCAGCTCTTCGGCGATGAGCATCGGCAACATCATCTTCACGCCCTGCCCGATCTCGGGGTTCTTGGCCGTGATGGTGACGATGCCATTGGCGTCGATCGACACAAACGCGTTGGGATCGAGCGGCGCCGCGTTGCCGCGGCCCTGCGCAAAGATCTCCAGCGGTTCGAAGTACGTGGCGATCATGAAGCCGCCACCGGCCAGTGCCGTGACGCGCAGGAAATCTCGGCGGTCAAGCGTCATCGTCGGGCTCATTTGGCGTCCTTCATGATCGGCGCCGCTTCCGCGGCGCCTTGGGTGCGAACAGCTTCGTGGATGCCCTGGCGGATGCGAATGTATGTGCCGCACCGGCAGAGATTGGTGTTCATGGCCGCGTCGATTTCGGCGTCGGTCGGTTTTGGTCGTGTGGCCAGGAGCGCGGCAGCGGCCATGATCTGGCCGGTCTGGCAATAGCCGCATTCCGGGACGTCGAGTTTCTCCCACGCCTTCTGAAGCGGATGTGAGCCGTCCGGTGAGAGGCCTTCAATAGTGACGACCGCCGCGCCGGCGACATTGGCCAACGGCGTCTGGCAGGAGCGCACCGCGCGACCGCGCAGGTGCACGGTGCAGGCGCCGCACTGGCCGGTGCCACAGCCATACTTCGCGCCGCTGAGGTTCAGGACATCCCGCAGGACCCACAGCAATGGCATGTCGGTGGGGGCATCCACGGTGGTCGATTTCCCGTTAAGGGTGAAGGTGGTCGGCATGAGGCGAATTATATGGGAGGACGCGGTAATTGAGGATGGAGGATTGAGGGATTGAGGATCGGGATTGCAGGATGGCGGGTTGGGGATTGCGGATGGGAATTGCCGAGCGGGGGATTGCGAAATTGGGGGATTGCGAGATTGGGCGATTTTGGGCATTGCGGCATTGCCCCCATTGCCCCATTGGCTCATTGGCTCATTGCCAAATAGACTGTTTTCATGCGCCATCGCGAAAGCGCCGGCTTGCTGCTCTATCGTCGAGGCCTGGCGACGTCTGTCCGCCTCGAAGTGCTGCTGGCGCATCCTGGTGGGCCGTACTGGGCCGAGAGGCACGAGGGCGCCTGGACGATTCCCAAAGGGGGCGTAGATCGCGGGGAAACGGCACTCGAGGCTGCCATTCGCGAGTTCCGCGAAGAAACAGGGTTCGACTCCAGTGCGCCGTATCTCACCCTGGGCAGCGTGGTTCAGCGCAGCGGAAAAACCGTACACGCATGGGCGTTCGAGGGCGATTGCGATCCGGCAGTGGCTTCCAGCAACCTGACGTCCACCGAATGGCCGCCGCGCTCGGGGCGCCTGATCGAAATACCCGAGATCGACCGCGTCTCGTTCTTTACGATCGACGACGCACGCCGCGCCATCAACGCACGGCAAATGACGCTGCTCGACAGACTCCTGGAGAAATTGGGAACTTAGAAACTGGGGAACTGGGGCTTGTCCGCCGTAGCTCCGGAGGAGCGAAGGCGGAAACTGGGGACTTAGCCGACGTGAATCCGGGGCCGTAGTGCGGGGTCGTGTTCGGCCTGGCGCAGCACTTCACGACACACGGGCGCGGTGTCGCCTTCGCCGAACGCCAGGAACCTCAGCAGGTACGTGAACGGATTGCCTTCCGTCCAGCCAAAGTAGGCATGCGGGATTGTGCCCGTGCGATCGCGCAAGTTGAGCAGCAGACCGGCGATGGCATTGGGGATCGCCGGGCTGGTACAGCGCAGGACGTAAAACCCGCCGACGTCCGCTCCAGAGACTTTCAGCCGATTTGAGAAGTCCGACGTGTCGCCCGGCCGCACCTCCAGAAACAGAATCAGCGCATCCGACGGCAAGTGGTGCGAACTCAAGGCTTCGTCCAACTTGCGCGCGTACTCGTCATGGTTCCCGGTATCGGGACGGTTGGCGATGATGCGCAGCGACTGGCGCCGCGCGGCTTCAGTCACCAGTTCCTCGGCCAACGCGTCGTACTCAATGCCTTCGATCCGCAGTTCCGTCGACCGCGCCACCCTCGACACCAGCGACGCGCCAATGATGGTGACGATGAACCAGGTGGCGATCTGGAGGCCCTCGGGCCGCTCAATGATGTTGACGATCGTTGTATAGACAAAAACGACCGCGATGGGCACATACCGCGCGCGACGGTGGGGGAGCGCAATGGCCACGGCCACTGCCGCCGATGTCATCAACATCAGAACACCGGTGGCATACGCGCCACCCTGTGCCGTGACGTCCGCCTTAAACACCATGGTCACCACCAGTGCCATGAAGGTGATGATGAGCACCAGCGGGCGCGTGGCGCGCGCCCAGTCGGGCGCCATGCCGTAACGCGGCAGGTATTGCGGCACGAGATTGAGCAGGCCGGCCATGGCCGACGCGCCGGCGAACCACAGGGTGCCGATCGTGGCCACGTCGTAGATGGTGCCGAACACATCGCCCAGGTCCCGATGCGCCAGAAACGCGAGGGCCCGCCCGCTGGCTTCGCCGCCCGCGCTCATGGCTTCGGCCGGCACCCGCAGTGTGGTGACGAGGGAACTGCCGGTGAGCAGGATGCTCATGATGACTGCGGCCGAGGTCAGGAGCTTGCGCGTGTTGCGCACGCGCGAGGCGAGGATCTCTTCGTCAGTGTCGCCGGTGCCGGCCACGAGCGGCATCACAGCCACGCCGGTCTCGAAACCCGACAGGCCGAGCGCCAGCTTCGGAAACAGCACCACCGCCAGCAGGACCATCATGAGCGGATTGCCATGCTGCGCGAACAGCGTCTGCCGCCAATTGGTGATGACCTCCGGATGCTGGACCACCTGCCACAGTTCGTATCCGATCACGATGACGTTGACGGTGAGATAAGCCACCACCAGCAGCACCGCAAGCCAGATGGCCTCTTTGAACCCGCGCAGGAAGACGGCACCCAGCGCGATGAGCAGCAGGAGCGTCACGCCCACCTGGTGGTTGGCCCAGTCGGGCACAAACGGGTTCTCGATGATGTGCGCCGAGGCGTCGGCGGCTGACAGCGTCATCGTGATGATGAAACTGGTGGCGGCAAATCCAAGGAGGACGAGCACCGCCCCTTTGCCCTTCCAGCGCGGCAGGCGTTCTTCCAGTACCGAGAGGCTGCCCTGACCGTGCGGGCTCAGCGCCGCAATGCGGTGATACACAGGCAGCGCGCCAAAAAGCGTGAGCAGCACAAGCACGAGCGTGGCGATCGGCGCCAGAGCGCCGGCGGCCAGGAACGCAATTGACGGTTGGTAGCCGAGCGTCGAAAAATAATCGACCCCGGTCAGGCACATGACCTGCCACCACGGCGCCGCATGCGGGAGGCGTGGTTGTCCCTGGCTCTCGGTCAGTTCCTTGGTAAACCAGTGCCGAAGGCCGCTGGCCGGTTGCGCAGGCGGTGCCACCAACTAGGACTTCGGGATCGTCCAGAAGTAGATCGTGCGTCCATCCACTTCGATCGTCTGCTCGGCCTGCCACTCACCCATGTCGAAGCTGTTGGACACGATGCGCGTGCCGGGTTTGAGCTCCTTCATGAGTTTCGGA
Source organism: Acidobacteriota bacterium (assembly GCA_016716905.1). Taxonomy (NCBI): domain Bacteria; kingdom Pseudomonadati; phylum Acidobacteriota; species Acidobacteriota bacterium. The sequence goes on from JADJUS010000004.1 coordinate 781,767, forward strand.
ATCAGCCTCACGTTCAGCGAAGGCAACAGGTAGAGCGTGACCACCGTGGCCTCGCTCAGATTGGTGCTGTCGGCGAACAGATCCGCGTTGATGAACTTCACCCGGTCGGTTACGCCCGCGGTGACCGCGTTGGCGTTCGAGTCCTTGATTTTCGCTGGGTCGATATCGATGCCCACGCCACGCGCGCCGAACTGTTTCGCGGCGGTGATGACGATGCGGCCGTCGCCGCACCCGAGGTCGTACACCACGTCGTTCTTGCCGACTTTCGCCAGCTTTAACATCGCGTCCACCACCGACTGCGGCGTGGGCACAAAGATGACATCCGGATCACGCAGGGCAGGCCGTGTCTGCGCGGCAGGAACCACCTGCGTCAGAACAACAGCCACCAACGCCGCGACGAGTACGAGGCTCTTGCGCATCATGTGGATTCTCCCTGGGGGCCATTATACGAAAAACGACCGAGCCTCAGTGTGCGCGTTCGATCACAATCAGCGTGGCATCGTCCTGCGCCGGACCGGCGGTCCACGCGATGACGGCGGCATTCAGGGCATCTACCAGCGCTTCGGCGCTTCCCGCCGGCGTGTGTAAGGCGAGCTCTGCGAGCCGGTCTTCGCCGAATTCTTCGTCGGCGGCGGATCGGGCTTCCGTCATGCCGTCGGTATAGCAGATGAGCCGGTCTCCTGGTCCAAATGTGGCGGTGCCGGTGGTGTAGGTCCAGTCGCTCGACACGCCCAGGACCAGGCCGGTGGTGGCCAGTTGATCGATACGGCCGTCGGCCCGCACAAGGATGGGCGGATTGTGACCGGCGTTGGCGTACGAAATCACGCCGCCCTCGAGATCGACCACGGCGTAGCAGAAGGTCACGAACTTGCCCGACGCGATGTTGCGGCAGAGCAGCCGGTTCACTGATCCGCAAACTTCGTGCGGCTCGGCCGAGGCACTCGCGAACGCGCGCACCGCGGCTTGCAGATTGGACATGAGCAGGGCGGCCGGCAGGCCCTTGCCGACGACGTCGGCGATCGAGAGCGCCACGCGGGTGTCGCTGAAACGCAACACGTCGTAGCAGTCGCCACCAATCCCGGCGGCCGGTGTCCACCGGGCCGCAATCTGGCAACCGTCCAAAACGGGCATCACGCTGGGCAGCAGCGCCCGCTGAATCTGGCGCGCTTCTTCGTGGTCTCGGGCGAAACGCGCGTCGCGACGACGGGCGGCCTGGCCCTCGGCCACTTCGCGATTCACCACGTCCACAAGCGTGGTGTCGTCCCACGGCTTCTGCACGAAACTGCGCGCGCCGCGGCGCATTGCCTCGACTGCGGTCTCGATCGAACCCCAGCCGGTCATCACGACCACGGGAAGCGCCGGGTCCTGCGTCCGGACTTTCTCCAGCAACTCCAGCCCTTCCCGGCCCGAGGTGGTGTCGCGGGTGTAGTTGAGGTCCATGAGCAGGAGGTCGTAGCGCTGCGCGCCCATCCGGTCGATGACGTCGCCGACCGAACTGACCAGGTCGGCTTCATGTCCGGCGTCAATCAGCAGGAGCCGCAGGGCCTGCAGGATGTCGAGTTGGTCGTCGGCCACGAGGATTCTGGCTGGGTCCACGGCCGGTCCATCTACAAGGCTCATGCCAGCCGGAAAGTTGGCACGGCTTTTCCTTCTACTAGGGACGAGGAGCGCGACAGCCCGGGGTAGACGGGCCATAATCCCGATAGTGGGACTGGGGGCGTCCCGATTACCGATGTCAGATTCCAGATTGCCGATTACGTCCGGGCGGGTGCTGGTCGCCGATGACCAGTCCGACGTCCTTAATGCGCTGAAGCTGTTGCTTGGCGGGGAGGGGTATGACGTCACGACGGCCCCGTCGCCCCGCGACCTGGTCACGGCGCTTGAGCGGGCGGATTTTGACGTGGCCCTCATCGACCTCAATTACACGCGCGATACGACATCGGGCCAGGAGGGCTTTGCCTTGCTTGACCGCATGAAGGCCATCGACCCCACGCTGCCCGTGTTGGTGATGACCGGGTGGAGCAGTGTGGCCGGGGCGGTGGAAGCCATGCGGCGCGGAGCGCGCGACTACATCGAGAAGCCGTGGGACGACGAGAAGCTGCTCGTGGCCGTCCAGACCCAGCTGGAATTGCGCCGCGCCCTGCGCCGGAGCCGCCGGCTGCAGGAAGAAAACGAGCGTCTGCACAAGCGCGACCTGCCGACGTTTATCGCGCTGGCCCCGGCGATGCGCGCAGTGCGAGACACGATCGAGCGGGTGGCGCCGTCCGATGCCAGTGTGCTCATCACCGGCGAACATGGCACGGGAAAAGAGGTGGTGGCGAGCCTGCTGCACCGCCTGTCGCATCGCTCGTCCAAGCCGCTGGTCACCATGAATGCCGGCGGGTTGTCAGAGGGCGTGGCCGAGAGCGAATTGTTCGGCCACGTCAAAGGGGCCTTTACCGACGCGCGCACGGACCGCATCGGCTGTTTCGAGCTGGCGGACGAGGGCACGTTGTTCCTCGACGAAATTGCGAACATGCCGTCGCGCCTCCAGCCGAAGTTGTTGCGGGTGCTGCAGACGGGTGAGGTGCAGAAGGTGGGGTCGTCGCGGGTCATCTTCGTGAACGTGCGCGTGATTTCTGCCACCAATGCCGACCTGCCTGGTGAGATTGCGGCCGGGCGGTTTCGCGAGGATCTGCTGTACCGCCTCAACACCGTGGTGATCCACCTGCCGCCCCTGCGCGATCGCCCCGAGGACATCGTGCCGCTCGCGGAACACTACCTGGCCCGCTACTCGGATCGGTACAAGCGTTCGTTCGAGGGTTTTGATCGGTCCGCGCGCCAGGCGCTCGAGACGCATCTGTGGCCCGGGAACGTGCGCGAACTGGGGCACGCAATTGAACGCGCCGTGCTGATGGCCCGGTCGGGCGCCATCACGGCGCAGGACCTGGGTGTGCAGGCGGTGCCCGGCGCCGCGCCGACGGCCGGGGACGACATGACGCTGGAGCAGTCCGAAAAAGTCTTCATCCAGAAAGTGCTGGCGAAACACGCCGGCGACGTCCGCAAGGCCGCCGAACAACTGGGCGTCAGCCGTAGCGCGCTGTACCGCCGGCTGCAGTACTTCGGATTGTAGGGATTCCCATGGACCAGCAGGGTAAGAGAGGCGCGCCACAGGCGCGCAACCTGGAACTGGCGATCGCGCTGCTGGTGGTGGGCGGCGCGTTGCCGGCCGTCGGTGTGTCGCTGTGGTTCCTGTGGCAGCAGGGGGGGCCGCCCGAGGTCAAATGGACACTGTCGATCGTGATTCTGGTGGTCTGGATCGCCTCAGGATCGGCAGCGAGGCAGATGGCGACGCGGTCGCTCAACGTCATCGCCAACCTTCTGGCGGCACTCCGGGAGGGCGACTATTCCATCCGCGGGCTGAGTGCGCGGTCCGGCAGTTCCATGGCGATGGTGATGCGCGAGGTCAACGACCTCGGCTCCACCCTGCAGCGCCAGCGCACCGAGGCCGTGGAGTCCACCGTGCTGCTGACGCACGTGATGGAGGAAATCGCGGTGGCGGTGTTCGCCTTCGACCCCATGCACCAGCTTCTCCTCGTCAACAAGGCGGGCGAACGTCTGTTCGGCAAGAGCCAGGCGGATCTGCTCGGCACGCCAGCCACCGGCATGGGGATGGACGAATACCTCACGGGCGAGCCGCGGCGGTTGATTGATCGGGCGATCGGCGGCCGGAAGGGCCGCTACGAGGTGCGGCGCGCGGCCTTCTACCGCGACGGTCGCCCGCATCACCTCATCGTCATCGCCGACCTCAGCCAGGCGCTGCGTGAAGAAGAGCAGGCCGCCTGGCAGCGCATCGTGCGCGTGCTCTCGCACGAAATCAACAACTCACTCACGCCGATCAAGTCGATCGCGCACTCGCTGCGCCGCATCGTTGATCGAGCGGCGACGGGCTTCGAGCGCAGCGACGAGGTCTCGCAGGGACTGTCGCTCATCGAGGAACGATCGGGTGCGTTGGGACGATTCCTGCGCGCTTACGCGCAACTGGCGCGTCTGCCGAAACCCCAACCCAAGCCGCTTTCGGTGACCGAACTGATGATGCGCATTGTCGAGCTCGAGAAGCGCTTGCCCGTGCGCGTCACGTCTTCACCCGAGATTCGACTGGTGGCTGACTCGGATCAACTCGAACAGGCGCTCATTAATCTCGTGCGCAATGCCGTCGACGCCTCGCTCGAGACCAACGGCGGCGTGGCCGTGCGGTGGTCCGTGCAGGGCGACTGGGCCGAGATCGCGATTGATGACGACGGCAAGGGGCTGCCGGATACGTCCAACCTCTTTGTCCCATTCTTCACCACCAAGCCCAACGGATCAGGCATCGGCCTTGCGCTCAGCCGGCAGATCGCGGAAGCGCATGGCGGCACGATTACCCTCGAGAATCGCGTGGGAGCCATTGGGTGCCGGGCGCAGCTGAGGCTGCCGATGAAAACTTAGGAACTTAGGAACTTAGGAACTGGGGAAGTGGGTGCGCTTGGATTTCGTAGCGCGGCCTGGGTCTCAAGGCCGCGGAACTCGGCGCGCTTGAGGCCCAGCGCGCCCTACGTTCGGAGGCCGTGGCTCATTGACCCGAGCCCTTGTTGAATGACACGAGATCCCCCTCGTTGATTTCCGTGAGCGCTGACGTGATGATGAACTCGCCAACAGTGAGGCCGGCCAGAATCTGCGTGAGCTGAGGCGTCGTCAGGCCGACGCGCACGTCGCGGCGCATCACCCGGTTGTCGGTACCGGCCACCATGACATACGACACGCCGCTGACCTTCAGCACCGCATCGGTGGGGACCACCAGCGCTTCGGGCACCGACGCAATGAGGATTTCTGCGAGCACGGCCGTGCCGGCTGGGGGACTTGTGATGCCTGGGGCCAGGGTCAACGTGACCGAGGCGGTGCCCGCGTCAGGTGAGGATGGAGCCGTCACACGCGTCACCGAGGCCGCCATCGGCATTTCGCCCATCGGTGTGACCGTGGCGGTCTGGCCGTTCACGATCTGGCCGAGGTCCTGAACGAGAACGTCCACGGTGATCTGCACGCGAGTGGGGTCGATGATCCGGATCACTGGATCGGTGCCGGTGCCAAGCACGGTGTCGCCCGCGTAGTGCCAGCGGGTCGCAACGACGCCGTCAAACTTCGCGCGAATCGTGGCGCGTTCCTCGGCAACGCGCTCGGACGCCAGAATCTGGCGAGCGGCCGCCAGTTCAGTCTGGGCTCTGGCCAGGTCGCCCTGTGCGGTGTCGAGATCGACACGCGCGGCCAACCCCTGTGCCACAAGCGAGGTGAGCTGGGTGACGCGCGCCCGGGCGGCGTCTGCTCGCGTCAGGACGAGGGCAATTTCCAGTTCAGCGGCATGAATCGCCGCCACGCGGCTTGGGACTTCGAACCGCGCAATGATGTCGCCCACCTTGACAGGGCTGCCCTCGGCCAGCGGCAGTTCCACCACTGTCGACGTCTCCGTTGCGTGCACCGTGAAGTCGCCGTCGGGCATCGGCGTGACGGCCCCGCGCGCACTCACGATGCGGCGCAGCACATTCAGGCGTGCGGGCTCCACCGTCACCTGGATGGCGCCGGTAAGCGCAGCTTCGGGTTCGGGATCGCTGCCGCAGCCTGCTGCGCCCAGCAGCGCGAACCCAACCACAAGCAGCGCGGCCAGCTGACGCCGCGCCGGCCACACCATCGTTGACGCCAGCGACAGCAGCACCGTGATTGACGCACCCGTCACCGCATACCAAGGCCACGCCACGGCCGTGAATGCCCACACCGACCAGACGGTGACCCACGCGACGAGCATCGACAGCGCCACGGGCCAGGCTTCCACGCGACGGCGCATCACGGCCACCAGGAACGCCCCCAGCACCGGACCGGCACCGAGCCCCAGCACCGCAAGACCCGCGTCGAGCACCGACTGGTTGAGCTGCGTGGCCAGCAACGCAATGCCGATTTGCACCATGCCCCAGCCTACCGTAGCCCGATGCGCCACGCGCAACATGTCAGCGTCGCTGGCTTTCGGCTTCCAGTACTTCAGATAGAAGTCATTAACGGTCGTCGCCGCAAGCGAGTTGATCGACGGAGACAACGCCGCTGCCACGATCGCCGCGACGACGAATCCTGCAAAGCCCGCTGGCACGTAGTCGCGCACGAACGCCGGAATCAGCATGTCGGGCCGTCCCAGCGTGGGTGCAGCCACGTGCTGGTAAAACGTGGCGAGCGTGACCCCGATGAACAGGAACAAGCCAAATTGCAGGAATACCAGGATGCCGCTGAGCGAGAGTCCGACTTGTGCCTGTTGACGAGATCGCGCGGTCAGCAACCGCTGCACCAGGAACTGGTCCGTGCCGTGCGTGGCGAGCGTGAGCGCGACGCCGCCGACCAGGCCCGCCCAGAATGTGTACGCGCGGAAGAAATCGAGCCGCAGATCGAACATCACGAATCGCCCGCTGGCCGCACCGAAGTCGAGCACCTCGCGCAGGCCACCAGGCACTCCTGCCAGAGCGAACCAGAACACGATCAGCGCGCCGGCCAGGTACACAAACATCTGGATCACGTCGGTCCAGATGACGGCCGATGCGCCGCCATAAAAGGTGTAGACGATCATCGCGATGCCCAGCACCAGGATGGCGCCCCAGACGGGCACGCCCACGAGTGTGGCCACCACTGCCGATGTGGCAAAGAGGCGGATGCCGTCGGCTGCACTGCGGGTCAGCAGGAACATGGCGGACCCGAGGTTTCGCACCGGGGCACCGAACCGTTCGTGCAACACCTCGTACGACGTCATCAGTTCACGCGCGAAGTACTTCGGAATGAAGATGGCAGAGACGATGAACCGGCCGGCGATGTAGCCGAGCGCGAGTTGCAGGAACGTGAAGTTGCCCCCGGCCGCGTAGGTCTGCGCGGGGATGCCGATGAACGTGAGCGTGCTGGTCTCGGTTGCTACCACGGTGAAACATACCGCCCACCAGGGCACCGAACGGCCGATCAGGAAGTACTCGGACGCCGACGTCTGGCGCTTCGCAAAGCTCGCGCCCAGCCAGACGATCAGGCAGAGATACAGTCCGATGATCCCGTAGTCGAGGCTCGCCACTACGGCCTAAACCACGAGCGCTGTGACCATTTCTTCAACATTTACCGTCAATCTCCGCAGAAGGTACCGAGCAGGTAGTCTACCGTCTGCTCCGGAAATACGACCAGTGCTGAAACTTTCTAACACCTCCTGTGTTTGTCAGGTAATGACCGCTCGCCCGCTGGGCCAGGCATGACCGACGCCCGGGTCTTTGAGGCGTTCCTTCTGGAATACCAGGACATGGTCTATGCCACGGCCTTTCGGCTGTTGGGCAACGCGATGGAGGCGGAAGACGTGGCGCAAACGGTGTTCATGAAGGCGTTTGAGCAGTTCGACCAGGTCGGCACCAGTCCATCGGCGCCCGGCTGGCTCAAGACCGTCACGACCAACGCGTGCCTCAACCACCTCTCGCGCTACCGCAACCGCTGGCGCTTCTTCAGTGAACTGACCAGCGCCGAGGCCCACTCCGTGGACTCCAGGACCTCGGGACCCCAGGACTCCGGAGCCCAGGACCCTGGACCCTGGACCCTGGACCCAGGACCCAAAGACTCCGGGACCCCAGGACTCCTGGACTCCGATAGTTCGCTTGACCTCGCCCTCCGCCGCCTGCCGGCGCACCAACGCGTCCCCATCGTCCTCTTCCATTTTGATGACCTCACTTATCAGCAGATCGCCGAGCGGCTGAACATTTCGCTGGGCAAGGTCAAGACAGACATTCACCGCGGTCGCGAAGCCCTGCGCGCGGCGCTGGCGGCGGCCAACGAAGGAGCGCTTCGATGACTCCCCGTGGAGTCGATTTCGATCCGCAGGATCCGCTGACACGCGCGCTTCGGGCGTTGCCCGAGCCGCGTGCGCCACGCACCCTTGCGCCCCGCGTGATGGCGGCGGTGCATGCGCGGCTCGCCCAACCCGCACCGCGCACCTGGTTTGACTGGCCGCTCGGATGGCGCGTCAGCTCGGCCGCATGCGCCGTGGCCGTGATGGTCGCGCTTGTGCTGGTCTGGCCGATGGCCCTCGCGTGGCTGCAGCCCGCCGCGGACGCGCTCGGCGCTCGCGCTGCCGTCGTCTGGCACAAGGCCGACGTGGTGCTGAGTGTCGCCGGTGTGTTCTTTCGCTCGGTCTGGTATCCGCTTGTATTGCCATTTTTGGTTTTTGTCACGGTGATGACCATCGCGTGCGCCACGCTTGGCGCGATGCTCGGCCGTGTCGCTCTGGGAGGAGCGTCTCGATGAACGTTCGAAAACTCGTCACGATGGCGGTGCTGATTGTGACCGCGGCCGTAACCACAGGGGCGGCGAGCCCGCAGGCGACACGGTCACCGCGTGAGAATCCGCCCACCCAGCGTGGTCAGGACCCCACCAACCCGACGACCCGCCCGCAGCCGGATGGGGCGGCCAACGATCGCTTCGAGCGGGAATTCGGATTCCGGCGCCGTTATTGGCGACCTGTGCTGCGCATCGGACAGGACTATGCGCTCCGGGCCAACGAAGTGGTGCGTGATGTCACGGTCGTCTTCGGCAGCGCCAAAATTGATGGACGAGTCGAAGGTGACCTGGTGGTCATCTTCGGGCCCGTGACTCTCTCAAACACGGCGGTGGTCGAAGGGTCGTTTGTCGTGGTCGGCGGCAACGCCACTGTGCAGGCCGGCGCCATCGTGCGCGACGAGGTCATGGTGATTGGCGCGGGACTGGATGTGCCCGAGAACTTCATCTTCGGCAGCGGACACTTCGTCATTGGCACCCGCGCGCTCGGCGCCTGGATGGAGTCTGTGGTGCCCTGGGTGACCTACGGATTTTTGTGGGGCCGGCCGATTGTCGCCAGCATCGGCTGGGTCTGGAACATCGTCGGTCTCTTCCTGCTTGTCTACCTTCTGATTAACCTGGTGGCGCACGAGCCGGTGACGGCCACGGCGTCTGTGCTTGCCACGCGCCCGCTCGGCAGTTTCATGACCGGGCTTCTCGTGCTGCTGCTGGCCGGACCGGTATCAGCGCTGCTCGCGGTATCAATTATCGGCATTGCCGTGATTCCGTTTGCGTTGGCGGCGCTCGTGGTGGCGGGTCTGGTGGGCCGGGTGGGCGTGTTGCGCGCGATCGGCAACACCGTGATGAGACCCGACGAGCCGGCCAGCCGTTCGCAGGGGCTGCGGTCGTTTGTTATCGGCTTCGCGCTCGTGACGCTCACCTATATGGTGCCGTTGCTGGGGTTTGTGGCGTGGGCGCTGTTCGGCGTCCTGGGTCTTGGCGCAGCCGTCCTCGCATTCCTGACGGCGTGGCGGCGCGAGCATCCGAAGGTTGAAAAGGCGCCGCGGTTCCGCAAGAGTGCGCCTCTTCCCACGCCGCCGGCTGAACCGGCGCCATCGGGTGGGTTCGCATTCGCCGCTCCCGCTGCACCGGTGGTGACTCAAGCGCCGGCCTTTGATGCCGGCCCCACCTCAATGGGCGACGAGCCGGCCGACTCTGGAGGTTGGCAACCGACGATGGATGCCGGAAGCGGTCCCGCAGCTGCCGCCACCATGGCGGGTGCGGCGTTCGCGTCAAACCTGGCGTCGTTCCCCCGTGCGGCGTTCCTCGACCGCGCCGCAGCGTTTGTGGTCGACGTGGTGTTGCTGTTGTTTGTGAGTGAAATATTCGATCGACAGTCCATGTATCGCGATGACGACTTCCTCCTCCCGTTGATGCTGCTGTACTTCATCGGGTTCTGGGTGTGGAAGGGAACAACGATCGGCGGCATCGTCGCCAACCTGCGCGTGGTCAAGACCAATGGGGGCGAACTTTCGTTCCTTGAGGGACTCGTCCGCGGCCTGACGAGCGTGCTGTCGTTTGGTGCCCTCGGCATCGGCGTGTTGTGGATCCTGCGCAGTGACCTGGTCGCCGCCGACGGTCAGCCCGCCCGGCAGGCATGGCACGACCTGGCCGCCGGCACCTATGTGGTGAAGGTGCCCAAGGGGTATCCATTGCCTTGACGGCCGGCTTAGTGGCGAAATGTCACAAATGTCCGAAATGGCGAAATGTCTGCAATGCGCGAATGGCCAAGTGCTCGAATGTCTAATGTGCGCAATGAGCGAATGACCTTGGAGCGGCAGATTTAACCATTGGAGGGCAAAGACATTCCAACATTCTTCCCTGCAATGGTCTTTCCGCATTTCGCCACTTCGGACATTTGTGACATTTCGCCATTACAGCCGCTGCGGCGTCATAATGGCGCCGTAGCGGTGCTAATATGGTTCCATGGCAGCTTCAGTCAGCCTTTCAATCAAGGACGTGCCCTCTGACATGGCCGTGGCTCTCCGCGAGCGGGCGGCGCAGAACCACCGGTCGATTCAGGGAGAGCTCATGGCGATTCTTGAGGAGGCCGTCCGGCCTTCCCGAAATCGTGGCTTCGATCCGGACCGCTTGATTCGGATGGCAGCGGCGTTGGGTCTCAAATCGTCTGAGAGCTCGGTTGACCTCATCCGCGAGATGCGAGACTCGCGGTGAATCGGGTCGTGGCCGACGCCTCGGCGCTGGCGGCGCTCACGTTTCAAGAGCCCGGTGTTGACGAGGTGAAGCTGCGGCTGATGGGCGCACAGGTCTTTGCGCCTCGACTCCTCCAGTTCGAAATGGCCAACGTGGCGTGGAAGCGAATTCGGCGCGAGCCTGAAGACGCCCTGGCCACCATGACCCTCCTGCAAGCGGCACTTGGCGAGGGAAGCGGCATCGAGTGGATGGACGTGAACGTCACGGACGTCGTCCTCATCGCACAGGCCACCGGGCTCACGGCATACGACGCGAGTTATCTCTGGTTGGCGGCCTCACTGGGGGCGGACCTGGTCACGCTCGACAAGCGGCTGGCGGCCGCAAGTACCATGGATATCTGATGTCGCGAGCGCGCCTGGCCATCGTCGCTGGCCTTTACACCGTTCTCACGCTGATCATGATGTACCCGGTCAGCGTGAACCCGTCGGGTCTGAAACTGGGAGGTGGGGCCGATCCCAGTCTTTACGTGTGGACCATTGGATGGGGCGCGCACGCGCTGACGCACGCCCCGTGGGCGGCGTTCGACGCCAACATCTTTTTTCCCTACAAACACACGCTGGCGTTTTCTGAGAACGCCCTGGGAAGTGCGGCCCTCGCCATTCCCGTCATGTGGCTGACCGGCGACCCGCTCACATCCACAAACGTGGTTGCCATCGTTGCCGTGATGTTGTGTGCGTTCGGCGGCTATTTCCTGGGCCGCACACTCGGGCTCTCTCCAGCCGCGGCGTTTATTACCGGGCTGATCTTTGCGTTCGCACCGCCCCGATTTGCGCGCCTGGCCCAGATTCACCTGGCGGTGCACTGGGTGCCGTTTTGTCTCGCTTTCCTGCATCGGTATCTCAACGACGGCAGGCCCCGGCATCTGCACGCGGCGCTCGCCCTGTTTTCCCTGCAAGCGCTGACGAGTGGCCATGGTGCGGCGCTGCTGATTCTGGGCTCAGCGCTGATCATCGGATTTCGCCTGGCGTGGGGCATGCCCCTGGCTGTGGTCACCCGCGTGCGGGATGTCGGTCTGACCGGACTTCTTGTCCTCGTGCCGGCAGCCCTCATGTTCATCCCGTATTGGTTCGCGCGCCGGGAGGTGGGTCTTGAACGCGTGCTGGACGATGTGGGAGTGACCTGGTCGAGTTATCTCAGTTCACCTTCGCACGTGCACAAATGGCTGGTGTCGAACCTGCCCGATTGGACCTGGCTGCGGCAGGAGCCAGACGCCTTCCTGTTTCCGGGCGTGGTGCCCGTCATTCTGGCGGCGCTGGCCCTTTCGCGCCTCGTGTCTCGCGAGCGCTGGACGTACCTGGCCATGATCGTTGTCACCGCGTGGATGACCATCGGCCCTCCGTTCTCGATCTGGCGATGGATCTATTGGCTGCCTGGGCTGAACTTCATCCGCGTGCCGTCACGTTTCACCCTGCTGGGCATTCTCGCCTTGGCGGTGCTCGCGGGCCTTGGGTTTGATCGCGTGTCCAAGTCGTGGCCCCAGACGCGCCGCCGGTTCGCGGCCGGCGGCATTGCCGCGCTGTTGCTGATCGAGTGCGCGTTCATGCCGATTGACGCGCGGCCGTTCAAGATTGATTCGACCGCCGTTGACCGCTGGCTCGACACTCAGCCGAAGCCGTTCGCCGTTGCGGAGTTTCCCCTGTCGGAGTCGCGTGCCGACTCGCGCCGGGCCGATATGGCCACAAACTTCATGTTGCATTCGCTGGCCCACCACCAGCCAACCGTGTTCGGCTACAGCGGCGTGGAACCGCCGGGGTACAAGGACATGTATAACGACCTCATCCGGTTCCCGTCAGACCAGAGCATTGCGCGTCTGACCGGTCTCGGTGTCACGTATGCCGTGGTTCACCTCGAGTACTACGCCCCGGAGTTCCGCGCGGAGTATGAGGCCCGCCTGACGTCCTTTGGCGACCGTTTGCGGCTGGTGCATCAGGACGGGCTGGGTCGCGTGTATCGCCTGCAGACCAGGTCACAGTGACCGTGGTTGCTGCGCTGCGGGTACAATCTCTCTTGCGTTCATGAAGCTCCGACTCAATTTTTCCGTCAATGGTGAACCGGCCGAAGCGCTGGTGGACCCCGACAAGACCCTGCTCGAGGTGCTGCGCGAAGACCTGCAGCTGACCGGCACCAAACACGGCTGCGAACTGGGGGAGTGCGGGGCGTGCGCCGTACTCCTGGACGACCAGCCCGTGCTGTCATGCCTGGTCGTGTCTCACGAGTGTGAAGGGCGATCGGTGGTGACGGTGGAAGGGCTGACGGTTGATGGCCGCCTGCACCCGCTCCAGGAGTGTTTTGCGGACCTCGGTGCGTCGCAGTGTGGCTACTGCACGCCCGGCATCCTCATCGCGGCCAAAGCGTTGCTCGACCGCGAGCCGAATCCCTCGCGGGACCTGATTCGCGAAGCGCTGTCCGGGAATCTGTGCCGGTGCACGGGATACCAGCAGATTCTGGATGCGGTCGAGGCGGCCATCGTTCGCGGGGAGACGCCGAAGTGACGCGGCCGCGCAATGTCATCGGCAAGCCACGCCGGCGGGTGGACGGCCGCGCGAAGGTCACCGGTCAGACGAAGTTTGCCGACGACATCATCTTGCCGCGCATGCTGCACTGCAAGCTGCTGCGGTCCACCGTGCCCCACGCGAAGATCGTGCGCATCGATACGTCGAAGGCCGCGGCGGTTGATGGCGTCGCGCTCGTCCTGACCGGCGAGTCGTTTCCGATTCCCTACGGCATTCTTCCCGTCAGCCACGACGAACATGCGCTGTGCCCGGATGTGGTGCGTTTTGTTGGCGACCCGGTCGCGGCGGTTGTGGCGCGCGACGAGGCCACCGCTGACCGCGCCGTACGTTTGATCGAAGTCGAGTACGAGACCCTGCGAACGTTCGCGTCGCCGGCAGACAGCCTGGCGTACCCCGAGCCGCGCATTCACGACTACGGCGATTTTGGCAACGTGCACAAGGCTGTGGCGCTCCAGTTCGGCGACGTCGATGCGGCGATCGCCGGCGCAGACCACGTGTTCGACGACACGTTCTTCTTCGAGGGCAACACGCACCTCCCGATCGAGCAACATGCGACCGTCGCGACCAAGGATCCCGACGGCAAGCTGGTGGTCTACTCGAGCACGCAGACCCCGCACTATCTGCATCGGGCGTTATCGAAAGCCCTGGCGATCCCCGCCGCGCACATCCGCGTTGTGGCGACGCCCAACGGGGGTGGTTTCGGCGGCAAAAGCGATCCGTTCAACCATGAAGTGGTGGTGGCTCATGCGGCCATGCGCCTCGACAGGCCGGTGAAGATCGCGCTGACGCGCGAAGAAGTCTTTTATTGCCACCGCGGACGGCATCCCGTGTTGATGCGCTTTCGCGCGGGCGTGACCAACGACGGCCGCGTCACCGGCCTCGATCTGCAGACGCTGCTGGATGGCGGAGCCTACGGGTCTTATGGCGTGGCCAGCACGTTTTATACCGGCGCGCTTCAGACCGTGACCTACGACATCCCGACCTATCGCTTCCGCGGATGCCGGGTCTTTACGAACAAGCCACCGTGCGGCCCCAAACGCGGCCATGGCACGCCGCAGTCGCGTTTCGGCCAGGAAGTGCAGCTCGACAAGATCGCCGAGAAGCTCGTCATCGATCCTGCCGACCTGCGCCTCAACATTGTGCAGCCGCCCGACAGCCTCACGGCAAACTTCCTTCGGGTCGGCACGATTGGCCTGGCCGACTGCATCAAGAAGGTGGTCGAGCGATCGGGCTGGCGCGACAAGTACCGGAAGTTGCCCCATGGCCGCGGCGTAGGTCTGGCGTGTTCGTCATACCTCTCGGGCGCAGGACTCCCCATCAACTGGAACGACCTGCCGCATTCGGGCGTGCAACTCAAGCTCGATCGCAGCGGCGGCGTCACGGTGTTCTGCGGCGCCACCGAAATCGGCCAGGGATCAGACGATGTGCTGGTGGGGATCGTGGCTGAGGTGCTCGGCATCGAACCGTTTGATGTGCGCGCGGTGACGGGTGATACGGACCTGACACCGGTGGATCTTGGCTCGTACTCCAGTCGCGTGACGCTCATGATGGGCAACGCTGCCATTCAGGCCGCTGAACGTGCGCGCGAGTTGATCGCCGAGGGTGTCAGCGCGAAGCTCGATATTCCGAAGTCGCGACTGGTGTTTGCGGACCGCCGGGTATTCGACAGTGAAGACCCCGACAAGGGGACCTCATTCCGGGAAGCCGTCTGTATGGCCGAAGCGAAGTTCGGCACGCTCGGCACCACGGGTTCGTACACACCGCCGAAGTCGCCCGCGAAGTTCAAGGGCGGAGGTGTCGGTCCGTCTCCCACGTACTCATACACCGCCTGCGTGGTCGAAGTGGATGTGGATCCTGAGACGGGCTGGGTGACCGTGCCGCGTGTGTGGATTGCCCATGACATCGGCTGTGCACTCAACCCGGTGCTTGTGCGTGGGCAGGTTGAGGGCGGCGTCTACATGGGCATTGGCGAAGCGCTGATGGAAGAGCAGGTCTTCCGTCGCTTGCCGGCGAAGCTCTCACACGCCCTCGTGCACAAGTTCCCGTCGATTCTGGAATACAAGAGCCCGACGTTCATGGACATGCCCGAGGTGTTCACCGACCTGATCGAACATCCCGACCCCGCCGGGCCGTTCGGTGCGAAGGAAGTGGGGCAGGGGCCCTTGCTGCCGATCATGCCGGCCGTGGCCAATGCCGTCTATGACGCGGTGGGTGTGCGCATCGACTCCATTCCCGTCACGCCCGAGAAGATCCTACGGGCACTCGAGGCGAAAGCGGCCGGCAAGGCGCCTCGCTCGGGGCCAGGGGCATTTCCCGAGATCCCCTGGCCTGAGACGCTGCACGTCACGCCACCGTGGGCGGGAGGCGACGGCCGGGCAGACAACGATCCGAAACGTCCCACCCATCGGAAAGTGGATGCCGGGATTGAAGCCAAGGCGGCCGGCATCACGAAGGAGGCCAGGTCATGATGCGCCTCCCCTCGTACCGGTATCGCGCGCCGAAGACGGTGCAGGACGCGGCCGCCTGGCTGGCTGAGGCGCCCGGCGACACAATGCTCCTGGCGGGCGGAACCGATCTGATTCCCAACATGAAGCGGCGCCAGCAGGTGCCGTCCACTGTGGTGGGACTTCGCGGCGTCACCGAACTCCTGCGTGTGGACGACCGCGATGGACTGGAGATCGGCGCCGGCGTCACGCTGACCTCGCTTGTGCACGACGAGCGTGTGCACACGCGATACACCGGCTTGTGGCAGGCGGTGGGGCAGATTGCCACGCCGCTGCTGCGCAACATGGGCACCATCGGCGGCAACATCTGCCTCGACACGCGATGCACCTACTACGACCAGAGTTTCGAATGGCGGCAGGCCATCAACTTCTGCATGAAGAAGGACGGCGACACGTGCTGGGTCGCAACGTCGAGCGACAAGTGCCTGGCGGTCTCATCCACCGATGCCGCTCCCGCGCTCATTGCGCTGGGTGCGACTGTGCGTCTGGTGTCGGCAGCGGGCACCAGGGATGTGGCGCTGACCAACCTCTACGCGAACGACGGGATGCACTACCTGACGCGCCGCGCGGATGAAATCCTCACGACCGTCACGTTGCCGAAGGCCGATGGCTGGCGCAGCACCTACTGGAAGCTCCGTCGTCGGGGGTCATTCGACTTTCCAGTCGCGGCGGTCGCTGCCGCGGCTCGTTTTGACGGCGATCGCATTGTGGAGGCGCGTATCGTGCTGGGCGCCGTCGCCTCCCGCCCGCTCGAGGTGCCAGCCGCAGCCGCGCGCCTGGCCGGACAGCCACTCACCGACGACCTGATCGCGTCGGTGGCCGACGATGCGTACACGTTGGCGAAGCCGATGGACAACACAGACTTCGAACTGGTGTGGCGCAAGAAGACGGT
The DNA here is from genome assembly GCA_016716905.1 of Acidobacteriota bacterium. Classification (NCBI taxonomy): domain Bacteria; kingdom Pseudomonadati; phylum Acidobacteriota; species Acidobacteriota bacterium. The sequence continues at coordinate 798,275 of JADJUS010000004.1, forward strand.
GAGGTCGCTGGTCACCTCGGCCCTGCGCGAACTGCGGGGCGACGACATGCGCGCCGCGCGCACAAAACTCGCACGCCATCCACTGCTTGTCATCAGTTAAGTCTCACCATGAAGGGCCATGAAGATCCATGAAGGGTCTTCGTTTTGCAGAGGCACGCGTGTCATCGAGAGGTGCGCGTTTGGGGGCCCGGCTACGCCTGGGCCGCGCGATCGGAGGGAAGGCGCGAACGAACGCCGCAGTTTTGTTTTTCTGCGGCGTTCGTTCGCGCCTTCCCTCCGATCGTGGGTGCCGCCGAAGGCGGCACCCAAACGCGCACCCTTCATGGAGCTTCATGCCCTTCATGGTGAAAGACCTGTCGTCAGAGACTCGGCGTAACGCCCGCCCAGTCGAGTTGGGTTAAGCTGGGCCGGCTTGGCCCATCGCGTCGCTCTCATCGCCGCTGTCCTGATGCTGGTGTCTCCTGTTGGCGCGCGCCAGGCGCCGCCGGCCGACCCGCTGACGGTCATGTCCTTCAATATCCGTTATGGGACGGCGAATGACGGCGAGAACCGCTGGGAGAACCGGCGCGAGGCGTTGTTTGCCCTGATGCGTGCCGAGAATGCTGACCTGGTAGGCCTGCAGGAGGCGTTGTACGGGCAGATCCAGGAAATTCTGGCGGCCGTACCCGGGTACGCGGTTGCCGGTGTCGGGCGGGACGACGGCCGGACGAAGGGTGAGTTCTCGGCCATCCTGTTTCGGGCGAACCGCTTCACCTTGTCGGATGCGGGCACCTTCTGGTTCTCGGACACACCCGAGGTGGTGGCGTCCACGTCCTGGGGCAACACGATCACGCGCATCTGTTCGTGGGCGCGGTTCATCGATCGAGACGGGCGCGCGTTCTGGCACTACAACGTGCACCTCGATCATCAGTCGCAGCCGTCGCGGGAGCGAAGCACCGAGTTGCTCGCCAGGCGCATCGCGGCGCGCGCTGAGCGCGGTGAACCGGCGATCGTGACGGGCGACCTGAATGTGGGCGAGTCCAATCCGGCCTTGACCGCGCTGGTCGGCAGCGCTTCGGCGCCGGGGCCGTTCGTCGATTCGTTCCGCGTGCTGCATCCTGATGTGAAAGAGGCCGGCACGTTTACCGGGTTTGACGCCACCCGTATCGCCGGCGACAAAATCGATTACGTGTTCGTGCCTCGCGGCACCGAGGTCCTGTCGGCCGCCATCGTCCGCACTGCCGCGAATGGACGATCGCCATCGGATCACTTTCCGGTGACCGCGCGCGTGCGCCTCAAGTAGAAGGGTCATGTCATGAAGCGAGTGCTGTCCATCGTGGTGTGCTTTGTCCTTGCCGGCGGAGCCTGGGTCTCCGCAGCGCAGAATCCACCTCAGGGTGCCGTCCCGCCCCAGGGGCCACCGGCCCCAGCGGTGAACGCCCCTCCGGCCCCCAGGGTGAACGCCCCGCCTCCGCCGATTGTGGTCGGCCCGCCGGCCCCGGTGCCGCCTGAAGTGGCCATCCCGCGTCCCACACCAGAAGAACTGGCGCTGGTCAACGACGCGGTGCAGAAGTTTGTCGATTCGTCTGAACCGTCCGTGAGGCCCGTGCTGAAGAAATTCGAGTCGCTGCTGTTGCTCGCGCCGCCACTCCGGAACGTGGCCGCGACGTTCACGCAGACCGCGCAGCGCCGTGGGGCCCGGCATCAGGGGTTCGTCGAGATCGCGAAGCAGGGGAACATCGACCTGCTCTTGCACGGCGACTCGATCACGGATTGGTGGGTGCAGGGCGCCGAGAACACGGCGATGTTCGACAAGTACTTCGCCGGCATCCGCACCGCGAACTTCGCGATTGCAGGTGACACCACACAGGGCGTGTTGTGGGGACTCAGAAACGGCGAGGGCCAGGGGTTCCAGCCCAAGGCCGTGATGTTGATGATTGGCACCAACAACAACGCGGCGAACACTGCACCGGAAATCGCCGAAGGCATCGGCGCTGTCGTCCTCGAGTTGCGCACGAACTTCCCGGACGCGAAGATTCTTCTGCTGGCGGTCTTTCCCCGCAGCGTTCCCGGGGATCCCATCCGCGACAAGATCGCGGAGGTGAATCGCATCATCGCCAGGCTGGACGATCAGAAACACGTGTTCTACCTGGACATCGGTGCCGCGTTTCTCGACGACAAGGGGTTCTTTCTCCCCGAGACGTTCCGGCCCGACAATCTGCACCCGATCGCCAAGGGGTACGAAATCTGGGGTGAAGCGATCAAGGCCAAACTCGCGGAACTGCTGAAGTAGCCGCCGCGGCCGTCGTCACCGGATGACGAGTGTCACGGTTCGCCCGTCTTCCCAGCGCCCGGTGCGTTCGAGCCACACGTATGCGGTGATGGCGTAGTGTCCCGGTGGCAACGAGACCGTTGACCTGAGTGCGAACTGATTGCCGGGCAGGTCGAGATCGGCGGCCCCCAGGAAGACCGGTCCACGCGCGCTGTCGGCCCAGACGTGCACCGCGCCCACGCCACTGCCGATTGACGCGTCAGGATCAAACGCCCACCCTTCGACTCGCGCAAAGCGCTCGCTCAGGGCTGGCCAGCGCCCGCGCACAGGCGGCTCGCTCAGGGCGGAATCCAGGCTCATGCGCACCTGCGACTCGCCAGCCGTAGCCGTGCGTGACGGTGCGATGGTCACCTGGATTCCCGTTCGAGTGTCTCCGTGGCGGAACGCCAGCGTATAGGTGCCCACGTAGCCCGGCCCCGGAGCCCATGTGAACCGCTGGCCTTCGAGCACAGAGCCCACCGGCAGGTCCCTCAACGTCCCGTTCGCGACGAGGAAACCGGCGTCTGGCGCATCCTGAAACCACAACTCCAGCCGCCCCATCTCCGGAAGCCTGACGAGCCGCGCGTCGCGCGAGTTAGGTCGCATCCGTTGCCACGCACCCGCCCGACTGAAGCCGGTGCGACCCCACACGGTTCCACTCGAGGGCGCAGCCTCGGTCAGCGCTGATGCCGCCCCAAGGGCCATCGCCGGCTGATCCGCGCGCGGCGTGAAGGCGCCACCATTCTGGACGATGAAGAACCGCGAGCCGATGCCTTCACTTCGACCGGCAGAGTCCTCCACGCCCCACGCGATGGTGTGCAGACCGTTTGACAGGGTGGCCGTGTTCAGCAGGTAGGCGCCGATCGCACCGCGACCCGCGTCCAGGTTCCTGTGCCGCGTCGGGTTCGACGAGCGGGATGTGAGCGGCGGTTGGCTGACGACGTTGCCGAACAAGTTCGAGATATCGTCGTTGCAGTACACGCCGCCTGGTACCGGATTTCCCACGGTGCCGCGGCACTGGTCGTACGCGACCGTCGAAACTGGAACACCATCAATGTAGACCACCATGGTTGAGCCGTTGACGGGCATCACGATATCGACAGGACCGTCCACGGTGGTGTTGGCGTCCGGTGTAAGCACCCATCCGAAGTTCGCGACTGAACCGCTGACTGTTGAACCCGGCGTGGGCGTGTCGAGCGTGCCGAAGGGTTTCGCAATCGTGTCGTTGGCCATCGTGATCGACGTCGGCGTCGAGTAGGTCGGGGACCCCGCCACGTACGATCGTCCCAGCAGTGTGAGTTGACCGTTCAGATCGGTTGCCACGGCAAACAGAGTCATCGGGCCCTGGCCGCCGGTGGTCTGGCCATTGGGCACGTGCGGCAGCATGAGCGTGAGGACCTGCATGCCCCAGCCCGCGCGATTCGCATTGGGAAACGAGGGGAACGCCGCCTCCACGTCGGGGCGTGCGCCTGGCAGGAATGCTGCTTCACCGACAAATACCATCGAGGTGCCTAGCACGGGCTGACAGCTTGCCGGGTTATCCACGCCGGTGAGGCAGTTCCGGTAGACCCTCACGTTCGCCACACCCGTGTCGTCCAGCGCCCAGCCGGTGACACCGATGGCGCCCACCACACCGGCCGCATTCTGCAGCGGCGTGTCCACCTGGCCGAACGGCGACAGCGAGCCGCCGATCGGTCCCGAGGCCGACGGGTCATGCGCAATCCTGATGATGGAACCGTTGAATGAGACGAGATACAACTCGCCTGCGCTATCCCTGCCGAACGCGGCGATGTTGCCAGTGACGCCCGTGCCGCCCAGTTCCGCAGTGTGCTCCACACGATCGGTCACGCTGGCTTCACCCGCTCCGTCAAGCGCGAGCCCAACCGACCAGACGCGGCCGCTCACGAAGTCCGCGTAGAAGTATCGTCCCCGAAACCCGCTGACCAGCCCGCTGCCCCGATAGACAAAGCCACCAGTGACGGACCGTCCTTCGGTGCGGGGGTAGTCGAGAATCGGATCGGTGAGCGGCAGGAAGGCCGGGGGCGTGTTCGGCAGGTAGGGCGCGAACCCCTCGCGCAACCGCCAGCCATAGTTGCGTCCCCCTTCGCCGGCGGGTTCGTAGTTGATTTCCTCACGCGCGCCCTGTCCGACATCGCCCAGCACCATGGCGTTTGTGCCTGCACTGCCGGAACCGGTGGCGTCGAACGTGAACTTCCAGGGATTACGGAGGCCAAACGACCAGATCTCGGGCAGTGCGCTCCCGTCGGCAAACGGATTGCCTGCGGGCACCACGTAGCCTTCCGGATGCGAGTCTGCCACGTCGATGTCGATCCTCAGCATCTTGCCCAGCAGCGTGGTGGGGTCCTGCGCGCGATTGCCGGGGTCGCCGCCCGACCCGCCATCGCCCATGCCGATGTACAGATAGCCGTCGGGGCCAAACTCCAGGTGACCGCCATTGTGATTCGCAAAGGGTTGCGCGATGAACCGGCTTCCGGCCGGTCCACCCCAGCGCAGATCGAAGCGCGATGCCGGCTCGGCCCGCAGGGGATCAGAGGCCATGCGTGTGTAGCGCGCCACGACGGTGTGACCTGAGAGATTGGTGAAGTTGATGAACACCCGGCCGCTCGAGGCGTGGTCGGGTGCGAATGCGAGGCCGAGCAGGCCCTGCTCGCTCCCCGTGGACACGAGTGTCGACACGTCAAGAAATGGCTGCGCGATAACCACGCCGTTCTGCACGACCCGCACGATGCCGCCCTGCTGTACGACGAACTGCACGCCCGGCAGTGTGGGATGCTGCACAAATTCAAGCGGTGAATTCAGGCCTGAGACAAAAACGACCGATTTGACCTGGGCGGCCGCTGGCGACGCTGTGGCGGCCCACAGGCACAAGGCCATCACCATCATCTTCGTGTGCGTGCGCATGCTGTCTCCGTTTCGGGGCGGACACTTCAGTGTATCGGCCAATGGACCAGGCGCGTCAGTGCCGAACAGCACACAAGACTGCCCCCGGTATACTCGTGGCCATGAAACGCGCTGTCCTTGCCCTCATTGCCACCGCGCTGATGTCGCCGGCGCAGTCCGCGCCGCTCACCATCGGAGAGACGTTCACGCTGGCGTCTGCGACGCTCGGAGAGACCAGGCGCATCAATGTGTATTTGCCGCCGGCGTATACAGCGCCCGCAGACGCGCGCCTGCCGGTGCTGTACATGCCCGACGGCGGTGTGGCCGAGGACTTCCTGCACATCGCCGGCCTCGTGCAGGTGCTGACCGGCAACGGCACGATGCGGCCGTTCATCCTGGTGGGGATTGAGAACACCCAGCGCCGGCGCGACTTGTCTGGTCCCACCCAGAATGCCGACGATCTGAAGATGGCGCCGCGTGTGGGTGAGTCGCAGGCGTTCCGCACGTTCATTCGCAGGGAACTCATGCCGGCCGTGCGCGCACGATACCGCACCACCGATGAAACGGCGATCGTCGGTGAATCCCTGGCGGGACTTTTTGTGGTCGAGACGTTGCTGAAGGAGCCGGATCTCTTCAACACCTACATCGCGTTTGATCCCAGCCTCTGGTGGAACAGCGGCGGCCTGGTGAAGGCCGCGCCCGCGGATTTGCGCGTGAGCCGGGATCGCCGGCGGACCATTTACCTGGCGACCAGCAGCGAAGGCGACGTGGATGCCACCGTGTCGCAATTGGCCGCCACACTTGCGGCCGACGGCAGCCCGCAGCTCACATCGACCTACGTGAAATACCCGTCAGAGCGCCACGCCACGATCTTCCACCCCGCGGCACTTGTTGCATTCCGCGCGCTTTTCGCACCGCCCAAATAGAAGGCGCCAGTCTATTGCTTCACGTTCCTGTCGCCGAGGCCGTGCGACTGGTTGCACAGGGGGCAGGCGGTTGGCGGGTCAGTGTTGCTGACGCGGTGTTTCACGGGTGCCACCGTCTTCAGGAACGAGTAGATATCGTTGATGTCCTCGTCGGTCATGTTGCGAAATGCCGAGAACGGCATGATGTGACTGAGCATGCGGCCGGGGATTTGTCCCGTGCGAATGGTTTCGCGAAACAGCCCCTCGTCGTAGTGCGCAATGCCTGATGGATCAGGTGTGATGTTTGCGGTGAACACGCGTTTGCCCGGCTGATCGGGCAGATCGAAGTAGCCGCCGCCGGCAAAACCCAGTCCCGGAAGGGGCCCGCCCTCGGCGTCAGTGGGCGTGTGGCACGCGCCGCACCCTGCGAGCGTGACCAGGTACTTTCCGCGCTCGGCCGGTGTCGAAGACGGGTGCGAGGGCTGCGGTGTGGTCAGCGCCTTCGGCATGGTCTTGACGATGTATTCGAGCGGGCCTGGGAGCGAGCGCACAGGCACCGCATTCTTCACGGCGGGGAGCGTTCTCAGGTACACCACAATCGACTTCACGTCTTCGTCGTCGAGCGTCGCGAAGTCCATGTAAGGCATGATCGGGAACAGCGCCGACCCATCCTTGCGCACTCCCTCGCGGATGGCCCTGGCGATTTCGTCATCGGACCAGTCGCCGAGTCCCGTTTCCCGATCGGGCGTGATGTTCTTCGACGCGATGTTGTTCAGCTCAGGCACAGGCATGACCCAGCCCGCACCTTTTTTCGAATCCACCAGCGGGTAATCCGGCTTCGTCATGTCGTGTTCCGTGTGACAGAAGAAGCAGTGGGTGGGGCCCTCGGCGAGGTATTTGCCTCGCGCCAGGCGGGCCTCAGTGACCTCGAATGGAGTGTTGGTCACAGGCCGGGCGTCGGGACCCAGAACCACCTGCCACCCGATGGCGGTGATGCCACCCAGAACCACTACGACCAGAAGGGCCAACAGACTGAGAAATACCGTCTTCACACGCACTGCCATGGCTCTCTCCCGCACGCCGCCCCCATGGGCTGATGAAATTGACGCGCGATGCTACCACAGCCGAAAAAGACGTCGGGAGTCTTTTTGCCGGGGGCCAGCAAAAGTAGTCGTTCGGAGGTCCCGGGCCTACGCCGGCGCGACGGTCACGCGGTTCCGGCCGGTTCGTTTGCTCTCGTACAGGGCCTGGTCGGCCTCGCGGTACAAGTCGGCGGCGCGGTGCAATGCCTTTCGGACACTGGAGACGCCGACACTCACAGTGATCGGAATTCGTGCGCCCTCGTGCCGGCAGTCAATCTGCTCGATGGTCCGGCGGATATTTTCGGCCACTGCGGTTGCGTCCTCGACGCCGGCGCTGGTCAGCACCACCATGAACTCATCGCCGCCGTAACGCCCCGCCATGTCCCGTTCCCCGAGCCCGCACCTTCTCAGCGCGTCGCCCACTGCGGTAAGCACACGGTCGCCGCAGTCATGCCCATGCGTGTCGTTGATCGTCTTGAAGTCGTCGATGTCGAAGAAAACGATGGACATCTCCGACCCCAGCGCCTTCGCGCGTTTGAATTCGACGTCGAGGACCTCGGAGATGTACTTGTGGCTGAACGCCCTCGTGAGCCTGTCCAGATGCGCCGCGTCAGTGATGTTGACGTGATACAGCGTCTCGAACTGACCGGCCGGCAGGTACTTGAGGATCGTGCTGCCGAGCTTGATCATGTCTTCCTTGCCCAGTTCAACGCGGTCGTCGCCGACCGGCTCGTCGTTCAGGAAGGTGCCGTTCCGCGATTTCAAGTCGGTGATAAACGCCTGCTCGCCTTCCAGGCTGATCTCCAGATGTTGCCGACTCACATTCGCATCGTCGAACCGGATGTCTGCGGTGGTATCGCGGCCGAGGACGAAGGAGTTCCGGCCCTCAAGCGGGTATTTCTTGCCCTGGATCGTGCCTCGAATCACGATCAGCACCGGCGTGGTGGAACACGCCAGCTCGCGCCTGATCCTCATGGTTTCGCTCGGGATGTCGAGCGCCCTCGTCGCGTCGGCGTCGAACTCGTCGGAATCGGGCCGGGTCATACTTTTCCAGTCTAGCCCAGCCCCGCCACGCGGAAGGACAGAACGATGGCGTATGATGCGCCAGCCTGTTATGTCGCGAGTCTCCGATACTGGTCCGGTGGACCGGGCCGTTATTGTCGGCATCAACGCGTACCCGGTACGAACCTCGGGGCCGCTGAAGGACTTCACTCCCCTCGACGGCTGCGTCAATGATGCGCGCGCGATCGCGGACTTCGTGGTCCGCAAGCGCGGGTTCAATCGCTCGCAGGTGCGCCTCCTGACCGATGCGGCCGCCACCAGGAAGGCGATGGTTGCCGCCTTGCGATGGCTGGTGAAGGGGGCGCGCCCCGGCGACCGGCTCCTGTTTTATTACAGCGGCCACGGCACACCGTTTCCAATGCCCGGCCCGCACGCCCATCGCCACAAGTTGCACGACGCGATCTGCCCGGTGGACTTTGACTGGACGGGCCCGCGACTGATTACCGACCTCGACTTCGAGCAGATCTTCGAGCCGCTCCCGGAGGGCGTGGAGTTCCTCTGGATCTGCGACTCCTGTTTTTCCGGCGGACTGGCGCGCGATTTCCGTACGGCGCGGGCGCTCGGGCGGGGCATACGCACCGTCGCGTTGCACCACACCGTGGTCAAGGCGCTTCGGGCCGCCCGTGCCCGGCGGCGTGGCAAGCCGGCCGGATTGCGCCGCGTGGTCCACCGGCTCAACGGGGCGCTGATCGCGGCAGCGACCGTGGAGGAGTATTCGTGGGATTGGGCGTTTGGGCGGCCCAAGAGGTCGCACGGTGTGTTGACCCATTACCTGCTGAAGGCACTCAACGCGCCTGGGGGCCGCACCGCTCCGCTTGACGAGGTTGTGGCCCGTGTGGCCAGGACCATCCGCAAGAGCACCGCCGAATACCGCACCCAGCACCCCGAGGCGATGGGCGCACCCGCAGTGCTCGCACGCCCGTTTCTTGCTCGGCCCAGCCGGTGAGTTTATAGTCAACGCCGGATTCAGCACAGGAGCCCACCACCATGCCCGCCACGCCTCGCAGTAGCAGTAAGCAACTGCATATTCACGAGCATCCGCTTCCTCCGAAGCCTCCGGAGATGGCGTGGCGCGACTACCTCATCATGCTGCTCAAGATCGCGGCTGAGCTCGAGCAGGCGTTGATGGTCCAGTACCTCTATGCCGCCTATTCACTCGGCGGCGACGATGCGCGCGAGCACGAGCGCAAGGTGCACGAGTGGCGCGACGCGATCCTCACGATCGCCCGTGAAGAAATGGGGCATCTGCTGACCGTGCAGAACTGCATCTGCCTGCTGGGAGGCCCGCTCAGTTTTGAACGCGAAGACTATCCGTGGGATACCCCCTACTATCCCTTTGAGTTCTGCCTGGAACCGCTGACACGCCGATCGCTGGCCAAGTACGTCTTTGCGGAAATGCCGGCGGTGTTCAGCGAGGACGAGAAGAAGTACTACGAAGTGGCGAAAGCGGCCAAGCGTGAGCTGGGACTGCACGTGGGACACCCGGTGGGTGAGGTCTACGACGCGATCATCGAAATCGTCAGCGACCCGAAGAAGATCCTGGATTCAGACTTCGACGCGAACACCTACGGCATCCAGGCGTCGTTCGACGATTGGGGACGCGGCTATCGGCCGGGTCCGTTCCCGCCGCACGCCGTGCCGGGTGATGCGCCGCCGCCCCACGAGCGCAAAACGCGCGTGATCATCACCCAGATGGCGACGCGCACAGAAGCGGTCGCGGCGCTCAAGGATGTCGCCGGTCAGGGCGAATCGCCGCACCATCGCGCAGCGGTGAAGGATGAGCCGTCGCACTTCGTCAGGTTCGCGACGATCTTCCATGAGCTGCAGCAGATCCAGAAGAAACACAAGAAGTGGTCTCCCTCTCGTCGTGTGGCCACGAATCCGGTGGTCGTCGAGCCCGGTCAAGTCCTCAAGGGCTCGACGCCCATTACCGCCGAGCCTTCCCGCACATGGGCTGCGTTGTTCAACGTGCGCTACCGCATGTTGCTGAGCTACCTGACGCACACATTCCAGCTGCGGCGAATCAACCTGGGCAAGCCCGACGACCTGCGCCCCGCGATCATGTCCAAGGTCTTTGGTGAGATGTACAACATCAAGGCCATCGCCGGCATCCTCGTCAGGTTGCCGATCGGCGGCGCCAGGAACTCTGAAAGGGCCGGACCACCCTTCCAGATGCCGTACACGCTGGTCTTGCCGGCGTCGGAAACCGACATCTGGCGGCAGCATCGGGATTTGGTCACCAGTTCTCAGGAACTCGTTTCCACACTCCTGGACCCGAACATGAAGCATCACAAAGATGAGACCGCTGACGGACGGCAGTACCTCGCGGTGCTGCGCGACCTCGACCTCCAGTCCATCGCGTTCATTGACGAAGTGCTGGCCGGCCTGCGGCCCGCCGTTCGAGGAGGCCGGAAATGATTCGCGAACTCCGCATCCTTCCACCGCTGGCTATCGGCCGCCTTGGCTCGGCGCCAGAGCCGCTCGACAACTTCACGATGGTGGAGAACGACGAGCATCCGTTGGACTACCGGCGCATCGTGCCGCAGGAAACCCTGAGGGTGGACCCGAAGACCGGCGCGATTTCAGGTAGCCACACCCCGAAGGACATCACATTCAAAGACAATGGGCGCATCCGTCCGGTGGCGCCGTTCCTTGAATTGTTCGCGCGCGTCGATCGCTCCAAGACCTGGCAGCCACTGACGGTCGGGCTGCTGAAGCAGCACGGCTGCACCGTCAAAGATCTGTCGTGGCAGGTGAGCGTGGCCAATCGGAAGGTCGAGCGCCGGACCTCGAACCCTAACGATGCCGTGCTGGCTGAAACAGGCTGGTTTTCCAGCCACGCGCCGCAGCACCTGAAAGGGCACTGCGCCAATTTTATTTCGCCGAAGCGATTCATCGACTTCGGCAGTGTCCGGTTCATCAAGCCGACGCGCCAGTATCCGGAGATCCGCTTCCGGTTCTCGCCGGCGCAGGGTCTGATTTACGGCTCAAACCTCACTGATGCCGAGCTCGCGGAGCTGCGAGCCGACAATCCCGGCATCTACGAAGTGCCGAAGAGCCGTCGCATCTACAACCGGAAAAAAGGCTGGTACAAGTTTGAACCGCCTGCCGGCATTGACGACGCCATTCCCAACTATCACGGCAAGTTCGTGAGCGAGACCCTGCCGCCGTCGCTTTATTCGATCATTCCGCCGGCGCCCTGCTGGCTGAACAACAACATCGCGATCTCGCGCGGGTATCTCGACGACGCGTGTGACGGCATCGTGGAAGTGAAGCTCAAGGGCAGGAAGGGCGCGACGGCCCTGTCGGCCGTTGCACGCATCACGGCCGGGCCCCCGATGCTGGTGCCCGATTCACTGTTCGTGCGGAATCTTTGCGATGACCTCGACCAGGTCATCTTCGGACCCCGGATCGAGCATGAGTCGTTTGAAGAGACGCGCGCGCGCGCCGAAGACATCATTCGCCGCGCCTTTGAAACGGTGCGCTTCCTCAACGTCGCCGTGATGAACGGCAACCCGGTGGATGCGCGCGATCCGCTCGACTTCGACACCATGCCTGCCGAAGAGGCCTTCGACGTGTTGCGCCCCATGCGGCCTGTGTTCAGCGAAAAGACCGCCGACACACTCGCCATCATGCGTCTGCACCAGCAGGTGTACGCAGCGTTGAAGGCCGGGGCGGCGCCCTGGTTCCCATCCCTGCTTCGGAAGCCGGAACAAGTGGCCGACTTCACCGACAACGGGCGCCGCAAGATGCCGGCGCTCATGTGTGGCGCGGACGGCAACTACCTCGCGCTCACGCATCGACAGATCAACACCATCTATCGCGCGGCGGGACAGCCGATCGATGTGGGCGGTGCCGATCCGGCGACCATCGAAGCGGACCAGCCCAAGGCCGTGTTGACCGCGCGCAATCTCTCTGCGCAACGGCACCTCGATATCAACTTTGTCGCCAGAGGCAATCCGGTCAGCACGCGCCCCGTCAGCGCGATCGCCAACTGCACCCCGGGGCTTGAGGTGGACCTGCGAGCGGTGTGGCGGCGCGTGTTCGAGGGCATCGTGATCCGCGAATACGACAACCTCGTAACCGATGTCACCGATCCGGCGCTGAAGCACCTCAAGGGGTGCCGGTTGCTGCGCATCTCATACGGCACGGAGAAACCGTTCTTGACGATGGCGCAGGCGATTGGCCCGTCGCCGGCCGACACCGTGAATCAATCGGTGGTGTATTCCACGGATGCCAATCCGTGGGGGCTCGCGCCACTGGAGTGGTCCAACGCGCTGGCCAAGATGCTGCACGCGCGTGTGGGCCAGACGGTCACGTGTGACTTCACGCGCACCCCCGCGTGGTTCGGTCAACAGCCATGGAGCGATGACAAGACCACGTATGTCACCCACGAACTCAAGGTGCGTCCGTTCTTCGAAGACGACACCGCGGTGATTTCGCGTGTGCTGGCCGAAGCGGGAGAGCTGACGCAGGGATTGTGCTCGCCGTGGCAGAACGACTATCGCGAGTGCTCGTGTTACTACTGGGCCGCCGCGCGGCCAGACTTCGTCAACGTCGAGCCCACATCGACAGGCGCAAGTGCCGGCGACAACTGGCTGCAGAAGGACCGGACCGGCACATACATTCCCGACGACTACGTGGACTCGCGCCTGGTGCTGTACGACGACCTGTTCAAGGGTTGGGAAAAGTGGCTGCGCTTCGCGATCGGCGGCAAGGACAACGACGGGAAAGGTAACGGGTGAGTCGCGCCGATGCGCGTCACTTCATGTCGGCGTCGGCGCCGCGGTCACGCGACGTTCACCTGATTGAGAGTGCGCTCGGCCGGCACGTGTTTGTCCCCGATGGCAGCCGGCTGTTCGATGCCGACTCCGAGCTCTTCGGCCAGTTCAGCGACGCGATGGGTGATGGACGCGTCGGCGAGTTGCTCGATCGTGTTGGCCTGGGCGGTACCCCCTACATCGATGACACCCCGCTGACCGCACCGCCGGTGCATGCGCTCTCGCTCGCCATCGCGCAGAAGTGCAATCTCGGCTGCACCTATTGCTACGCGCAGCAAGGGGAGTTCGGCGGCCCGGCCAAGAACATGTCGGCCGACCTCGCCAATCAGGCGGCCGATCTCCTGGTGGACGGAGCCGCGCCGGGGGCTCGCCTGAATCTCGCGTTTCTCGGTGGTGAACCTCTGGTCAACAGACCGGTGCTGCAGGCCACGACCCGACGGGCCGCCGAACGCGCCGCCGCGCGTGGTGTCACGCTGAACTTCTCGATCACCACCAACGGCACGCTGCTCACGGAAGCCGACGCAGCGTTTTTTGAGGAGTTCGGGTTCGCCGTCACGATCAGCCTGGATGGCCCGCGCGACACGCACGATGCCAATCGCCCCTTCAAGAGTGGGAAGGGCAGCTTCGACCGGATCATGGAGAATCTGAAGCCACTGTTCGCGCGCCAGCGCCAGATGCAGGTGACCGCGCGCGTGACAGTAACGCCGGCGAACATCGAGTTGCGCGAGACACTCGATCAGTTTGTGGACGCCGGGTTTCACAGCGTCGGCTTTTCGCCCATGCTGGCCGCTCCGACGGGGAGGGGCGAAATGCAGCCCGCCGATCTCGAGATCATGCTCGGCGAGATGATTGCGTGCGGCCGTGAGTTCGAACGCCGCATGCTGGCCGGTCAGCGTTACCCGTTCGCAAACATGGTGAATGCGTTGCGCGAAATTCAGCGCGGCACCCATCGTCCCTACCCGTGTGGCGCGGGCGCCGGCTATCTCGGTGTATCCGCCGACGGCGATCTCGCCGCATGCCACCGGTTCGTGGGCGATGCCGAGGGCGCAATGGGCTCACTCGGCGCTGGTGTGGATGAGGTGCGCCGATCGGCGTGGCTGGCCGATCGCCACGTCCACACCCAGGAACCGTGTCGGAACTGCTGGGCGCGCTACATGTGCGGAGGCGGGTGCCACCATGAGGTCATCAGCCGTGGGCGGCCCGCGTGCGACTACATCCGCGGGTGGCTGCACTATTGCCTCGACGCGTATTTGCGCCTCTCGCCCGCAGGCCTCGGGGAAGATCGGCGGACCCCGGCCGAGGTGTCGTAGGGCCCTATGACGCCGCTCTCCGCCGACGTATGTGTCATGGGCGCCGGTCCGGCCGGCTGCGTGATGGCCGCGCGACTCGCACAACTCGGTCTGGCCGTCTGCCTCGTCGAACGCGAGACGTTTCCCCGGCATCATCTGGGCGAGTCACTCAGTCCGGGCGTGCTTCCGTTGCTTGCGACCATCGGCGCACGCGACACGGTTGAAGCCGCCGGTTTCACGCCCGTGCGGCGCGTGTTGTCGAATTGGGACGGCCCACTCGCCGAACGCGTCGATGCGAGTGAGCAAGGCCTGCTCGTCGATCGCGGAAGGTTCGACGCGCTACTGGCAGACCGTGCGCGCGCGCTCGGTGTGGAGGTGATGCAACCGGCGGTGGTTCGCGAGTTCGCGAAGGACGATGACGGCTGGCGGCTAGGCGTTGAGGCCGCTGGGTCTCTCCGCCACCTACGCGTCCGATATCTCGTTGATGCCACAGGACGTGCCGCCGCTCTCGCGGGCCGCCGACGTCGAACGGGCCCGAAGACCGTTGCCGTGTACGCCTACTGGGAAGGGAAGCGCCTGCCGGCACAGCCGCGGATCGGCGCGGGCGCGAACGAGTGGTACTGGGGAGTGCCGCTCCCGGACGGCCTCTACAACACGCTTGTCTTTGTGGATGGCTCCAGCCTCGGCGGCCGGGGCCGACTGGCGCGTGAAACGCGCTTTCACGAACTGCTGGGCCGCGCCGGCTTGATGGACGGTTGTGACGAGCCCCGAATGGTGGGCCGGGTCCTGTTGGCGGACGCCACGCCGTATCTTGATGACGAGTGTGTGACGCGCACACAGATCAAGATCGGCGATTCCGCGCTCGCGCTCGATCCGCTCTCCTCGAGCGGCGTCCAGAAGGCGATTCAATCGGCCCTCTCCGGTGCGGTCGTCGTCAACACGCTGCTCCGCAAACCTGAGAACAGTGACGCCGCCGTCCGGTTTTATCGCGAGAGTCTTGCGCAGGCGTCGCATCGGCACCGTGCCTGGGCTGCGGGCCACTATGCCAGCGTGGCAGCGCGCGAGCACTCACCCTTCTGGACGGACCGGTCCATCCCTGTGGGCAGTCCACAGCCGTACGTTCCCCCTGCGCCTCCCGAAGAAATGACCGCGCGAATCGCGTCGGGCGCGCCGGTCCAGGTGTCGCCGGACGCCGAACTGATTGAAGTGCCACGGCTCGGCTCCGATTTCGTTGCGCTGGGGCCCGCGCTCCACCACCCGGCGCTGGATGGGCCAGTGGCGTACCTCGGCGGCTGGGAGCTGGCCCCCCTGCTTCGCGAGGTGCGTCCCGGTATGACGCCCCTGCAAGTGGTCCAGTCGTGGGCGCCGGGGGTTCCTGCGGAATCTGGACTGGCGATTGCCGGATGGATGCTCGGTCGTGGCATTCTGATACCGCAATGCGAATCGTGAGCCGTCCATGAGGATTGTGGCCCTGAGCGATCAGCACGGGCACCTGCCTGAGATTCCACCCTGCGACCTGCTGCTGGTGGCCGGGGATGTGTGTCCGGATCGCGTTGGAGCGGAGGTTGCGTCCGACCATCCCGATCGGCAGAAAGACTGGTTCGACGCGTACGCCAGGCCCTGGTTGGCCAAGGCGCCAGCCAGACACAAGATCCTCACGTGGGGCAATCACGACTGGTGCGGGCAGGCATGTCACTTCGAGAGCGGTTCGCCCGAGGCGGCTGAGGGCCAGATTCTTGTGGATGCCGGCACGACCGTTCCTCGCACCGGCGCCGGCGGGGGCTCGATTTCAATCTGGGCCTCGCCTTGGACGCGCGAGTTTGCCTCATGGGCGTTCATGAAGTCGCCGCGCGAGCTCGCTGACGTCTACGCGGCGATTCCGGAAGGCACCGACATCCTGGTCACGCACCAACCGCCCTACCGGCATGGCGACCGGTTTGACCATCCCGGCTCCGCAGGGATGGAGCACCTCGGCAGTACCGAGCTGCTTGAGGCCATCGCGCGCATCAGGCCGAAGCTGGTGGTGTGCGGCCACCTGCACGGCGGCCACGGCCGCTACGTGTATGAAGGCGTACCCATCTTCAACGTCAGCGTGGTGAACGACGACTACCAGATGGTGCGGCCGCCCACTGTGATCGATATTCCGGAGTGGTGACGACCAGATGGACCCGCTGACCTGGAATCTGTTTCGCCGTTGCCGGCCGCTCTCGGGCCTGTCGGACCTCGCCATGCGCGAGATGTTTGCGGCAGCCGAAGAACGCGCGTATCAGCCCGAAGCGCTGATGATGCGGCAAGGGGACCCCGCCGACGGTCTCCTGATTCTGCTTGAAGGCACCGCGCATGCGCAGCTCCAGGACCAGTCCGGCGGCCACTTGCTCGGCCGCTTCAGGGGCGGCGACATCGTGGGTGAGATGGCGCTGGTCACGCGCGAGGCGCGGACCGCGGATGTGATTGCGGATTCACCCGTCAGGGCGCTCCTTGTTCCCACGGCCTCGTTTGATGCACTGGCCGTACGGCACCTTGAGCTGGGCCTGGTGCTGACGAAGCTCGTTGCGGATCGCCTCGGCCGCAGCTTTCATGACGGGTTCGGCGACAAGCGCATCGAGGGCTTCCGCATCCTGCAGAGCATCGGCCGCGGCGGCATGTCGGTGGTCTATCAGGCTGAAGAGGTGGCCACCGGCGACATCGTCGCGCTCAAGATGATGAGCTACCGGCTCATCTATGATGCGGCCGCATTGGCGCGCTTTCACCAGGAGTCCGCGCTTCATCAGAGCCTGGATCACGAGAACATCGCGAAACTCAAGCGGTTGTTCCCCGCCTACCGTACGTATTTCCTGGTGATGGAATTGTGCGATGGGATGGACCTGCGCCGCATGGTCAAACTGCGCGGGCGGCTGCCTGAGCCGCAGGTGAGGGCGATCCTTGGCCAACTCGCCTGCGCGCTCGAGTATGTGCACGGTCGCGGCTTGGTGCATCGCGACCTCAAGCCCGCCAACGTGATGATCACGCGCGAGGGCCGCGTGAAACTCACAGACTTCGGACTCGCCGTGCCGATCGCGTTGCCCGGTGATGACGAGACGGGAGCGGCCGAGGAATTTGTGATGGGGACGCCGGCGTTCATGGCGCCCGAGCAGCTCGATCGCGGCCGCCTCGATCGACGCACCGATGTGTATGCGCTCGGGTGCCTGGCGTTTGAACTGCTGACGGGCCGGCACCTGTTCAACGCGAAGAACCTGTTTGGCCTGGTGCAGGAGAAGGCGGAACTGCACCTGCCGCCCGCGGCCGACATCGGTGACGGCGTCAGCGACGAGCTCTACGACTTCATGTCACGCGCGCTGCGGGTGAATCCCGACGAGCGGCCCGACACACTCAGTGCGCTCGTGCCGTGGGCAGCGACGTGCGATCCGCCACCCTCGACCGTCGCCGACGAAGGCGCCGGCGACGACCCCACGGTGTGATTTGAGCAGCCGGGTCTGAAGACCCGGCTACACCGCTCAGCCTTTGGGCGCGACGTTGTTGTTCCAGATGTCGCGGTACACCTTGTACTCGCCGTTGCTCTGGCGCTTGTAGACCAGGATGCCCTTGACGTTCTGCTTGATCGGCTTGCCGTAGCCGATGATCTTGCCGGCCTTGTTACGCTTGATCGGCTTGTCCACGGCCGTGTCGTGGCCCTGGTCGAAGCCGTAGTCGCCGGCCATCCACATCACCTTCGAGATCTTCACCCAGTGGGTCTTGTAGCCGTAGAAGTAGTCGGCCACCCATTTCCGCAGGGGGCCGTGCCCTTTGACGAGCGGGCCATCCGGCTGCATCACCACGGCGTCTTTGTCGTAGTTGGCCATCACGCGGTCGATATCGTTGGAGTTGATCGCATTGACGTAGTTCTTGTGTGCCCTGACGATGGCGGGCGGAAACTTGCTGGCGGCTTTTTTGCTCATGGCTGAAGGGCTCCGGTAAGAGAGGGGTGGGGTAAGCGTCGCTATTCTGGTGCGAACGCGGCCGCCGGTCAACTATTCAATGTGTCGAGCAGCGCTTTCGCGTCCCTGAGGTCCCGTGTCTCGAAACCTTCCGTGAACCACCCGAAGACGGGGGCCAGCAGCGCGCGCGCGTCCTCGCGTTGCCCGCGCCGCGCCAGCAGGGTCGCCAGCGTCGTGGCGCCGCGCAGTTCCCACGACTTCGCCTGTTGCTCGATGGCGGTCTCAATCGACCCACGCAGCGCGACTTCCGCCTCATCGTCGCGGCCCTGGCGCATCAGCATCCAGCCCTTGAGACGGAGGATTTCCGGCAGCCAGAGGCGCTCGTGCCAGGCGGGCCGTTCGATCTGATCGATACACTCGTCGATGAGGTTGAGCGCCGTATCGAGATCCCCCTGCAGCGCCAGCGCTTCAGCGAGCGCCGACCTGAGAAACGGGACGCGTGCGTGACCACCGCGGCTCGTCCAGCTTTCGATGCCCGTGCGGAGCAGGCGGGCCGCGTCCGCCGGCCGTCCTGACTGCAGGTGCGCCAGGCCCGTGGCTTGCGGCGCAGACACCTGATAGATGAACGCGATGCCCTGTTCGCGGGCCAGGCGATCAACTTCGTCGAGTCTGTCGAGGAGCCGATCGGGCTCGCGCCGATAGACGAAGGTGTAGGCGCTGAATGTGAGGGCCCAGGCCAGGTTGAAGGCGTGGCCGACCGAGCGGGCGTGCGCGCCGCTGCGGTCGCTCATCTGCATGGCCTGGTCCGGGTAGCCCTGCATCCAGAGGAGCTGGCAGCCATACACTTCCACAAACGTCCGCAGGTCGTGGCCGGTCAGCTCAATCCATTGCTCGGCGCGTTGCGGGTCGTACAGCTCCAGCACGCGGTCCAGGTGCCGACGCGCCTCGGCAAGCTGCCCCTTGAAGAATCGGGGCACCATCACGGTGGCGTGTCCGAAGATCTGCAAATCCAGGTCGCCGGTGTCGCGGCCTTCATCGAGCAGGCGTTGGGCCCATGGCAGTGAATCGGCGATGCGGCCCTGCGTGATCGTACTCGTCCAGATCCACCAGAGGCCCAGCAGCAGGCTTCGTGTGTTGTGCTGGCTGGTTGCCAGCCTGAGAATCGCTGCGGAATTGGCATCGATCTCTGAGGCGGCCCATCCGCGCAGTCCGGCCCAGGCCGCGTTCAACTTCTCGCGGATGGTGAGTTCGATCGCGTCGCGGTCTCCTGATGGTGGCAGCTGGTTGAGCAGCGCCAGCCCTTTCTGGAAGTGGGCGACCGCTTCCACCAGGGCCACACGTTTGATGGCGAGTTCGCCGGCGTCGCGCCAGAGGGGGACGGCCGCCGCCACATCGCCGGCTTGTGTGTAGTGGTGCGCGAGCCATTCCGGCTCGTGGGCCACGCGGCTCGCAAAGTCCGTCGCGAGGACGCGCGCAATCATCGCGTGCAGCTGGCTGCGCCGGCTCTTGAGCAGTGAATCGTAGGCGGCGTCCTGCATCAACGCGTGTTTGAAGGTGTAATTGGCGTCCGGCGGAGTGCCGCGGCGAATGACCAGGCCGGCTTCGGCGAGTCGTTCGAGCGCCGCTTCGAGGCGTTCACCGGTGAGCGTTGAGACGCGTGAGATCAGGTCGTAGGAAAACTCTCGTCCGATGCACGCGCCAATTTGCGCAATTTCCTTGACGGGCGCCAGTCGATCCAAGCGGGCGGCCAGCGAGTCGCGCAACGAAGTGGGAATCGCGAGCGCACCCAGGGGCGCAAGCAGGGTGTACTGGCCGTCGTGTTCTGACAGCAGACCTGATTCCAGCACCGACTTGGTGAGCTCTTCCACAAACAGCGGCACGCCATCGGTGTGCGACAGGATTTCGGCGAGCACTTCGGGCGGCAGTGCGCGGCCTTCGGTGACCTTGTCTACCAACTGCGCCACCTGCGGCCGGCCCAGTCGATTGAGCGTGAGCGTGGTGACGCCGCGCTGGCCTGCCCACGGCGGCGCATGCTCGGGCCGGTACGTGGTGACGAGCAGCAGTGGGAAGTTCTGGATCTTCGGCACCAGGACCTCAAGCAGTTCCTGGCTGGTGGGGTCCACCCAATGCACGTCTTCAAACAACATCAGGACCGGCACGCGTCTCGCCCGCGCTTCCAGCTGGCTCGACAGGGCGTCAAGGATTTTCTCCTTTTGCTTCTGCGGCGAGAGCTTCAGGGCGGGGTATCGCGTCGTCGGTAGTGACAGCACTTCTGCTACGAGAGGGGCTGCTTCGGCTATCTCCTCCGCAGTGCCCACCAGTGCGGCTTCCATCTTGTCGAGTTTCTGGTCGGCGCTGTCGTCGCGCGAGAAGCCCGCCAGGAACTCGAACTGTTCGATGAACGGGTAGAGCGCCGAGTTCAGGTGATAGGGCGAGCACTGGTAGCGGATCACGGTGTGCGGCCCCGTGATGCGTTTGCGCAACGCCTGGCTGAGTCGCGACTTGCCGATGCCGGCCTCTCCGCCAATCAGCACCACCTGCCCGTCGCCGTGGGCCGCCTCCTGCCATCGGCGCAACAGGAGCGCGATTTCTTCGTCGCGGCCGATCAGTGGCGACAGTTCAGTGCCACCGTGCGCAGCCTCGAAGCGCCCTTTCGTTCGATGCACGGCATCCACGCGCCAGGCCTGTATCGGTTCGGCGAAGCCCTTGATCGTGCGCGTCCCGAGATCGGTGAGCGCAAATCCGTCGCGGATCAGCCGCCGGGTCGCCGGCGCGATGACCACTTCATGAGCCGCGGCAAGTCCCTGCAGGCGCGCCGCCAGGTTCGGTGTTTCACCCACGGCAAGGTTGGCCTCGGTATGGCCTTCACGAGACGCCTCGCCCACGACCACCGGGCCGGTGGCCAGGCCGATGCGCACGGCCAGTGGCTGCACGGCGGCAATGTCCTTCACCGCCTGGACCATTTCCAGAGCGGCGTGCACACCGCGCTGGGCGTCGTCTTCATGTGCCAACGGCCAGCCGAAATAGACCATCAGCCCGTCGCCCAGGTACTGGGCGACGTGTCCTTCGTACCGCGCGGCCACGTCGCCGCAGGCCTTGCGGTAGGTCTGCATCAACTCGCGCAGTTCCTCGGGGTCCATCCGTTCGGCCAGGGATGTCGATCCCACAAGGTCGCAGAACATCACGGTGAGTTGGCGGCGCTCGGCCCCACGTGAGACGGCCGGAGACACATCGACCGCTGCCGGAGCCTCCACGACCGCCGGTTGCCCCGCCGCGGCCAACGCCTGGATCTCGACCATCAGCCGCCGCCGCGGCCCGGTGGGAAGACCGAGCTGGTCGATATCGGATTGCGTGAGGTGGGGCAGGACGTCGAACGTGATCTCGTGTTCGGCGAAGAGTGGGGCGTATTTCTCGAGGCCGACGTGCTTCAGCCACTCCGCGGTGCGGGTCACTCGGCGGATTTTACTCTAGTGCGTTTGGTTTCACACGAGGCGTGAAGGGGCTGAAGGGGCGTCGATTCGGCGCGGCAAGGGACAGAAGATCGCGTGATCATGCTGCCGGGTGCGGCGAGGGAGTTGCTGGGGCGTGGCGACTCAACCTTGGCGGGCTTGGGGTGAAGAGTCCACAGGATCGGCTGCGACTCGCCTCGCGGGCTGCAGCCATGCGCGGGCGTTGCAGCCATGCATCTGTTGAGGTCTGAGGGCCTGACGGATATCATGCATCGGGTCAACGAGTTAAGGAGAGGCGACCTCCCACAGCGCCTTGCATGGCTGCAGGGGTTCGTTTGGCGGTCTACTCCAAGAGTAGTTAGCCGGACTGAATTCAGGATGCGGACTTCAAGTCAACTCCAGTTCTGGTGCTGCATCCTGATGGGAGTGGCCACACTCTCCGCATGCCGACAAGCGGATGAAGTCCCAACGATTGCGCAAGCGTCAGGCGCTGGTCAGTCGGGCATCGACGCGCAAAGGTGCGTCTACCGCGGGAATGGGTTTCGGTCTGGCGTGCACCCACCGCGCGAGGTCCATCGAGTGGAGCCAGACTTATCCGACTTGCCGCCGCTCGCCGGAGAACACGTCGCCATCATCGAGGTTCGAATCGATGCGGCCGGACTGGTCACGGAGAGTTGTATGCTGCGTGGGGTTCGCGAAGACGTGGATCGCAAGGCAGTGGAAGCCGTCAAGGCTTGGCGGTTTGAGCCAGCCCGTTTGCTAGTCGCTACAAATGACATGGGGAGTGGCGGGCGACTTGAAGCCGGGACGGCGGTACCCGTGTTCGCGACGGTCACGATGGAGCTTGGCCACCGGTGATGAGCGACGGCCGGCTAACACCTATCAGCCCTCCGGTTGTCAAGACGACAGACCCGTATCGTCACCGGGTGCGTCGCGTGTCCCAGTGAAGTAGGTCGTTACGGTCGCGGCCGTCCGTCGTCGCGGTCTTCGTTTCTCACACTGGTGCGTCAGATTGCGACGGCACCCAACACCTATTGAGGCTCAGCCTCCGCGTGGCGGAGTGCGAGCGCGTGCGCGCTCGCGGCCTAGAAACTCAGTCGTGCCCTTGTACCGGCCTCCTCATGACGGGCGACGTCACCGTGCGGTGCGTCCGTTATCTCCAGGCTCGGGGAAGGGGCCGCGGCAATCGGGGCCGCGCGATGCAGCGAGGCGAAGGTGAGCGTCTCATCATCGGCGGGGCTGCCGGACTTGGGGTCCATGATCATGCGGCGGCGCTCGGGGACGCACGAGTGCACGATCCTGGGGACTCAGTCCCGAGTGGCTCCACTTAGACGTCTGGTTCGTCCCACCCTCGCCTCGCTACGCCGCGAGGAACTTCTCCATCGAGAAGACGGTGTGGCGCGCGAGCATGTAGTAGACCGCGCGTCCGATCTTGTGCGCGAGGATCGAGAGCGCTTTCCCCTTGCCGTGGCGCCGTTCGAGCCGCGCCTTGAGCCGTTGGCCCTCCCGGTTCTGACGCAGAAACGTGACGGCCGCTTCTGAAAACGCCCACTTGAGATGGACATTGCCCTGCTTCGCGCCTCCACCCCCGACGACTTTGCCCGCCGATTCGTGGCGGCCCTTCACCAAGCGGGCATACGAGGCGAACTCCTGCACGCGGTCGAAGCGCGTGATGTCATGAATCTCGTAGAGGATGGTCAGCGCGAGGATCTTGCCGATGCCCGGCACGGACCGCAACCGGTGAAACGCGTCGGCATCGTGCCGCTTCGCTTCGCGGACGATGGTCAGTTCCAGATCCGTGATGAGTTCATCGTAATGATCGATCAGCGACAGGTCG
The DNA here is from genome assembly GCA_016716905.1 of Acidobacteriota bacterium. NCBI lineage: Bacteria > Pseudomonadati > Acidobacteriota > Acidobacteriota bacterium. The sequence goes on from JADJUS010000004.1 coordinate 821,785, forward strand.
ACCTCGACACTCTTGCGCACGCTGGGATCCGGGAAGTGGTCCGGGACTCCGTCGCGATTGGCCGCGTAGGCCAGGCGCTTCTCGAACACGGGCAGATTGTATTGGGCGCGGGTGTTCTGAATGTGCGCGAGGAGCTCGCCTCGCTTCCGCACGAGGTGGAGCCGCCGGCGAAGCAGGTCGCGGGTCGATCGCATCGTGGCGGGGTAGACGTACGCTTGCGGCAGCAGGCCGCCTCGCAGCAGGACGGCAATCTTGTGGGAATCGATCTTGTCGTTCTTGGCCTTGCCGCCGTGGATGGCCTTCATCGCCAGGGGCGTGCCCCAGCACGAACGCGATGCCGTCGTCCGCACAGACATCGGCCAGCCAGTACCACGTGAACATGCACTCGACCGCGACGACCAGGCCCTGGCGATAGGGCGCGACGACGTCGCGGAACGCCTCCGGCGTCGATGGCATGTTCCGGTGCACCAAGACCTTGCCGGCCGCATCGAGGATGCACACGTACATGGTCTTCACGTGGAGATCGATCCCGCAATAGTGCTCGTGTGTCTGGTTGTAGAATCGCATTTGGTCCTCCTTCTGCGCGCTCTGCGCATTCACCCTGCTACGAGCCTACCGTCACGGTGGAGCAGGAGGAGGGCTGTATGAGAATCATCGGCTTGCAGCCGACGGCGGACGGTGCAAGCATTTGATTCCGCCGCGGCTGAAGCCGGGCGTTAGACCGTCGGAGGCCTATCGGCCATCAGATGTCCGGAATGCCAGCCCTTTGATTCACATGACACCCTCGGTCGCTCTTCGAGCGGTTCGCTGGATTCACACCATCGTGTGGGCGTTCTTTGCCAGCGCCGTGTTGGCGGTGCCGGTCGCGGCATGGCAGCGCAGGTTTCATCTCTGGTTCTGGCTGTCCGCTATCGTCCTTGTTGAGGTCGGTGTCCTAGTTGTCAACCGATTCAGGTGCCCGTTGACGGCCGTGGCCGCTCGCTATACGACCGATCGTCAGCCCAACTTCGACATCTACTTACCGGTGTGGCTCGCCCAGTACAACAAGGAAATCTTCGGCTCTATCTTTGTGCTGGGCTTGGTCCTAGGGTTGATCCGGTGGTTGACGTGAGCAAACGCTCTTGCCGTTCACACAGGCGGTCTAACACGGCTTGCAGCCGACGGCGGATGGTGCAAGCATTCAGTTCCGCCGCGGCTGAAGCCGGGCGTTAGGCCGAGTCAGATTGGACGACCAGTGGCAGACATTCTTCAGGACTTCCCGATTCAGGTACCACCGCACCGAGTATTCGAGGGCGTCAGCCAGCCCGCCATGCTCGATCAGTGGTGGACCCTTCGATCAAGCGGGCAGCCCTTAGTCGGATCGGTGTATGAGCTCGACTTCGGGCCGAACTATCTCTGGCATGCGGTCGTGACCGTTGCTCAACCGGGTGCCGCCTTTGAATTACGGCTGGTCGACGCCGACCGCGACTGGACCAACACCATCGTCGGATTCGATCTGACGGCATCTGGAACCGGCACGATAGTGCGGTTCCGCCATCTCGGCTGGCCCGAACCCAACGAACACTACCGGACCTCATGCCACTGCTGGGCCCTGTACCTTCGAATACTGCGGCGCCATTTGGAGGTCGGCGAAGCTGTCCCATACGACAGGCGTCTCGATGTTTGAGTTACGGGCGCAACGGGGGCCGGCCTAACTCGGCTTGCAGCCGACGGCGGCGTATGAAATCGTTTGGTTCCGCCGCGGCTGAAGCCGGGCGTTAGGCCTCTCGGCCAGCGTTTGGCTCAGATTGATTGAACGACTACAGTAGACCTGTGACTACGACCGTGCTGACACGTCATGAAACCGAAGCGCGGCTGACCGCCGTGGCGCCGGAGATTCGTGCGCTCGGGGTGGTCCGGTTGGCGCTCTTCGGATCCGTCCTACGCGATCAGGCGCGGCCCGACAGTGATGTCGACTTCCTTGTCCAGTTCGCGCCCGGCCAGAAGACCTTCAACCATTTCGAAGCCCTGGCAGACCTGCTTGAGCGGCAGCTCGGACATCGGGTTGAACTCGTGACGACAGAAGCGTTGTCGCCCTACCTGGGGCCGCGCATTCTCGCCGAGGCCAGAGATGTCCTTCGAGCCGCGTGACTATCTCCGGCATATCCAAGTCGAGATCGACTACCTGATCACGAAGAGCGACGGCGTCGTACTGGACCGTTTTCTCGACGACCCCACGCTGCAGCGCGCCTTCGTTCGCAGTCTTGAAATCATTGGCGAGGCGGCCAAGCGTGTTCCAGAGACATTTCGTGCCGAGCATCCGCAGGTCGCCTGGCGCGGCATTGCCGGCATGCGCGACCGCTTGATTCACGGGTATTTCGGCGTGGACTACACCCTGGTCTGGGACGTGGTCACCACAAGGATCCCGGAATTGCGGGATCAGATCTCATCGATACTCAAGGCCTAACCCGCGTTGCACCAGACGGCGGCCGGTGCAATGATGGGCCGCCGCTGGTGAACGCTAGCGTTAGCCGGACAAAATCGAGGTGCAGCCTATGTTCCGTTCACTTCTCGTGATTGGCGCCGGTTTGATGGCCAGTTGGGTATCAGCCAACGACCAACAGTCGTCGTCATCAACGTACTTGCGGGGCTCCACCGAGCGAGAGATCGTGGCCGCAGCCGAGCAAGACGCTGGGGTCTATCCGACCGGCACTCGTCCTCCCCAGCGCTTGAAAGCTCTGTTCTCATCCCCAGAGACCTCGGGCACGACCGAACGTAGGTGTGTCGTCGGCCGCGGAAGCGGGCCACTCCGGTCTGGCGAATTTGTGGTTGGCGGGGAGCTCTCTGGAACAGATTCGCCCGATCCACGAAAGCGGGCCGCGCCAAAGATCTGGTGGTCGCCGCTACATCATCAACCGAAGATGGACCTCCTGGTCCGGGCTCGACGCGTTGGCACCGACGGCGAGTACCGCTTTGTGGGCGTTACCGTCGCGCACGCAGTACCGGGGCCAGGCGCGGTCATCCCTGAAGCCGAACGTGAGTACTTCTTTCCCTCGGGCATTGCGTTCTTACATTCAGGTACCTGGATCCTCGTTGCGACTCAGGGACCTGACTGGGGATGCTTCGTCTTGACCATGCCTTCAGTGTCGGCCGGCTAACTTGGCATGCAGCCGACAGCGGCGCGTGGCAGAATGAGCGCCGCTGCGGCTGATGCCCAGCGTTAGGCTGCGTGAACCGGGGTCTTCGCGGCAAGAAGGCGGGCCACATCCGTGGGACTAGCACCCAGTCGAAACAGCGAACGCAACAAGAGGTCGGTGCTGACCGTTCGGTGAGCCGCCTCCATTTTCGCCACACGGGACTGACTGGATCCCAATCGTTCCGCGAGCGCAGACTGCGTCAATCCGAGTCGTTCCCGACGACGCCGGAGTCCGTCTGCGAGGGCCAGTTTCGCATCAATGAATCGGCGCTCCTCGGCCGACAATCCGAGAAAATCTCCGGCGTCGCCGACGACCCAACCGGCGCGTTCCAATTGCCGTTTCTTCTCAGTGCGCATCTCGTGTTCCTTTCGTGGCCTTGTGGCACTTCGCCAGTCGCTGGCGGCAGGCGTCCAGCACCGCCTTCGGCGTCGTATCCGTCTTCTTGGCGAAAATATCAAGCACCACGACCGCGTCGTTAGCCAGGTGGTACATCACTCGCCAGTTCGCCTCGCCGTCACGGATCCGAAGTTCGTGGCAGCCGCTGCCAATCGTTGGCATCGGTCTCGACGCCGGCAATCCGAGCAGTTCGCCCCGCTGCAATCGCCGCAGGAGAAACCCAGCCTCAACCCGAGCGGCGTCGCTCAGGGGTGGCGTCTTGACCTCCCCCTTGAGCCACACCAACGGCTTGTCGTGCGGACTCATGACGTGTCATTATATGTCGCATCTGACATGTACGCAACGCAGCCTAACTCGGCATGCAGCCGACAGCGGCGCGTGTCATGATGGGCGCCGCTGCGGCTGATGCCGAAGCGTTGGGCTGACCGGGACCAGCCGAACGATCAGGTCAGGAAAGGATCCGTTAGGATTGGGGTATGCCTGAAACCACAACACGGGATCAGATTCGAGAGGCGATCGACCACTTGCCGCCGGATGCGACGTTCGAAGATGCCATCGAGCGGCTCGTGTTCCTGGCGAAGATCGAGGCCGGGCTCGCGGAACTCGACGCCGGCAAAGGTGTTCCACACGATGAGGTGAAGCGGCGCCTCGGACTGTGACGCCGATCATCTGGTCGCCCCAAGCGGCAGACGATATTGTCGGGATTCAAACGTACATCGGTGCGGATTCGTTTCAGTACGCCGAGTTGGTGGTGCGCCGCATCATGGCTCGGGTCGAACAACTGGCGAGCTTTCCAGAGTCAGGGCGTGTTGTCCCTGAGCGTCATGACGCTGCCATTCGCGAATTGATCGTCAGGCCATACCGCATCGTCTATCGGTTTCAGGGTTCGGCCGTTGAAATCGTCACCGTGTTTAGGGGCACGCGGGAGTTCCCGGCCGACGTCAAATAGGCAGCCCAACATCGCGTTGCACCAGACGGCGTCCGGTGCAATCAAGTGGCCGCCGCTGGTGAACGCTAGCGTTAGGCCGACATGAAGCCACGTCTCGTCACGGCCAGAGGAGATCACATGCGTCGCTTTGCAGTAATCACCGGTACTGTCTTGCTGGGTGTCCTTGGGGCCGTGCAGTTGTCTGTCTTGGCGCTGGACCAGGCTCCTCCCCAGACCCAGATGCGTACCGACAAGGGCCTCTACCTCCACACGGTGGTGGAGCCCGGCTACGACGTCACGGTGACCGAGATCGAGCGCGGGGTGAACTACTCCGTCCTGGACATGAAGGGTTTCGTGCCGACCGTTACTGCGGGAGGTGTCGTCCTGTTTCGCGCGGTGTACGACATCGCGCGAGAGCGCGGGTTCAGCCATGCATTCCTTGTGCCTCCGCGACAGCCACAGCGCCCCCCAGTGGGTCGCACCGACAAAGGGCGGGACGTGTCAGGTGTGACGAAGGTGTTCATGATCAAGGATCCACAAACAGATCCGAAGGACCTCTTGGGCGGCGACTATTCTGTCGAGGCCCAGCAACTCTACGACAAGCTCGGGTACACGTCGATCGCCCAACTGGCGGCCCTGTTCGTCGGGCCGGGGCGGACGCGCGAACCAGACAACGTAGCGATCGCGCTGCCTAACCGCGGGCAGGCCGGCTCGCTGCAACTGGTCGGCGAATGGAAGGCCGTGCGCGGTGAATTTGGGGGCACTCCGTTGCCGGCGTCTCAGCTTCCCAAGATCGCAATGAAATTCGAGAAAGACGGGCGTTGGACCGCAGAGGGCGGGGAAGCGATCTGGACCGCCGACGAGTCAACGGTACCTAAAACGCTGGATATCACGCACACCGCGGGCCGGAGTAAGGGCAAGACACAGCTGTGTATCTATGAGGTTACCGACGACAGCCTCACGATCCTATTTGGGACATTGGGTGAAGGAATTCGCCCCACCATGTTGACCGCGACCAGCGAGACTCCCAGTGCCGTTCTTTTCGTCTTTGCTCGCGTCAAGTAGCGTGGTCAGTCCTGGTCGAGGGCGTGACACCGCCTGCGGGCTTGGGAGGAGACGATGAAGTCGAGAGTTGTTGTATCTCTGTGGGCCATGGCTGTTTTTGTGCCCGTACTCTGCGTGTTCGCTGGTGACTGGCTGTTCTGGAACGTGACCGCGCGCCCCGGTCGATTCATGGGAGAGCCCGGCGTCACCATCATGCAGGGAATCATCGCCGCATTGCCGTTCGTTGTGCTCGCAGCCATCGCGCCGGCCAGGATGCGAGCGACCACTGGGGCAGTGACCACAGCACTCGTCTCGGCAGCGGCGATCGGCTTTGCTGTCACGGTGGTGGTGTGGGGAGCAAACTACTACGATGGATACGAGTACTGGAAGAATAACGGCAAGGGTGGCGCCAACATTGGCGCGGGAATGCTCATACTGGCTTCGCCCTTTCTGACGGGCGTTCTCATGACGGTCGCGTTCCGAGTGTCAATGACCGTCACCGGGCGACATCGTAAAGAGAGGCAGGCCTGACCGGCTGCCGCCGCCGACAAGAGGCGCGTCTGCTGGTCGATTTGGGTCTGGGCCGTAACCGTCAGCGAAACGCGGCGCCCGATCAATCGAGCCGCCGCGGCTCATGCCCCAGCGTCCAGGTGGATGTGACGCCCACCTATCCAGAAGTGATGGCTGCGTTGCTGAAGCTCCCGGAAGACGAACGGGTTGATTTGGCCATGGCCCTGTGGGCGAGCCTTGGCGACTCCAGCCGAGCGGCTGCCTTGGAGCTCACACCTGAACAGTCGGAAGAACTCGACCGACGCCTGCAGGAGCACGTGGCAGATCCGGCGACCGCCGTGCCCTGGGAAGCAGTTCGAAAGAGGCTCTACGCCGGACGATGAGCTTCCCGGTTGTCTTTCGGCCGCAAGCCGAGCGCGAACTGCTTGAAGCCGAACAGTGGTACGAAGATCGGAGCCCCGGCCTCGGACGCAAGTTTCGCACTTTCCCTATGGCCTGTTCTTCGCGTTGGTCGACGATTGTGTCGTGGTCGTAGGCGTGTTGCACGCGCGCCGGGACCCCGCAGAGTGGAAATCGAGGCGTTGAGGTCTAACTTGCGTTGCACCGGACGGCGTGACGTCGAAGGTGAGGCGTATACTCAGAACGGGGAGGTTCGATGACGACAAAAGAAACCGTCTTGGCCGTTCTTGAGCGCCTTCCGGACGACTGCACGATTGAAGACGTGCAGTATCAGCTGTACGTGACCCAAGCCATCGCGGCTGGCCAAGCCGACGCCGAAGCGGGTCGGGTTGTTCCCCACGAACTCGTTGAAGCCGAATTGCGACGCAAGTGGTTGGTCGGGTCCGACAAGTAGCGTGGGCTGCGTCGGCGTCAGCGTCGCTCGACGAAGTCGTCGCGTACATTCACAAAACGTCTCCACAGAACGCCCAGCTGGTACTTTCAGATACCCTGGCAGCCGCCGAGCGCTTGTCGCACCTCGCCGAACGCGGCCGACTGGTGCCCGAGCAATCCCATCCGCCGACCCGAGAACTGTTTGTTCGAGGATTTCGGTTGATGTACCAGCTGACCGAGACCCAGGTAACCATCGTCGCATTCGTCCGAGGCCGGCGGAGCTTTGCGTCCGCAGAGGGTGCCGGGGACGCGGGCTAACTCGGCATGCAGCCGACAGCGGCGCGTGTCAGAATGAGCGCCGCTGCGGCTGATGCCCAGCGTTAGGCTGCATCAGCGAACCAATGGCACTTCGTCCGAACCCTTCCCTCGAGACTGCGATCCGCAGCCGTGTCGCCCGAGTTGCGGTAGGGCCCTCTACCGTTCGCGGTAATCCGCAGGGAACGGCTGAGGCGGCGCGACGGGCTCTTCGCGCGCTCCCTCTCAGGACCTTCTCGGTCCGCAATGCCGGCGCGTTTGCAGGAGCACTCGACCGCGCAACAGCTCGGATCCGGTCCGAGTTGCCCGCTGGAGGGCAACGTTGGGGCGTAGCGCGGAAGGTGTTGAACATTTACCTCCGCGATTGCGTGTACAGTGCGCACCTGCGCTCTGTTTACAATCTTGGCCGCGTCGAGGCCTACTGCGAGGTGCCGCTGGACTCAATCACCGCGAAGCGATTACGCGCGGCCAAGCAGGGTGCTGAATTGCCGCTGTGGCCAGGCGTCAGGAACCTTACGCCTCAGGTGAGCGCTCAATATCAAGCAGTGGCTGCGGAAATCGGTAAGGCCTCCAGAGTGAAGCGGGTTCATCTAGACGTCTTTTGGTGGTCCAAGGAGCGAGACACCTAAATCGATGCCGCCTAACAAGCGGCTGCACTTGACGGCGGCCGCGGTAGTATCCGGGCAATTCGCAATCAGGTCGGGCGGCCGCCGCAAGTGAGCCGCGAACGTTAGGCTCGTAACGACGTACTGTAGAGCGACGGCACACATGGGGCTTCGACATGAACAGGCACGTTCTCTTCCTCGCCCTCCTTAGCCCGGCTCTGCTTGCGATGGACCTCTCTGCCAGCGTGCAAGCTCTTCCCGCCGGCGCGCAGACAGAATGGATTGTAGCGGGGCCTGAAGAACTCGTGCTCTATCTCGCGTTTGACCCCGCAACGGTCCAGGAGCGGTTGCCCTCACATCTTCGATTCACCACCATCGCGGAGCTCGCTTCCGGCGACGTCGTGTGGGCAAGGGACTTTCTCGGGCGACACCCAACGAAGCAACTGTGGGGAGTCTCCTTCCTCGAACTTGTCCGGGCGCGCACCTTCACCATCGATGGCCGCGCGCCAAGCTGGCCAGCCGATGGGGCCTTCGCTCTATGGTTTGCTCGTGTGGCCCCATCCGACCCCTCCACCGACCTCGGCCCAGGTCGGCCACTCCTCGCCCTCGACTTCTGGCTGCCCGACCATGCCTATGTCAGCTACATGAGCAGAAAGGGTTACTACGCCTCATATGGCGCTGGCCGCCTCAGTCCTGGCCCTCGAGGGCAATGGTCTGGCTCCCTTGTGGTCGACGGTCTCACTATCTCCGCTGAATGTACGCCAGCCGGCCCTGTCACCGGCGGTCCAGGCTCGGCCGGTATGCAGACCATCTTCCCTCCTGCTTCATCAGCGGTAACTGACCTCGTCCGGATCGCTTTCGCAGGTCACCGGGAACAGGCGTGCGAGGAGACCGCCCCATCCTGGATCTTCCGCGGCTCACACCCGCTCGCCAGCGCCGTCGCCCTTGAATCCCCAACCTTCCAGTTCGGCTACCACCTCCGCGGAGGCACCTATCGACACCCGTAGCGTGAGCCTCACTTGCCGTGCAGCCGACGGCGGCGCGTGCCATGATGAGCGCCGCTGCGGCTGACGGCTGGCGTTATGCGGCTTGAATGTCCACGCCGAGCCGATCGAGGCAACCCATGGCGCTACTGAATCGCACCAAAGAAAACCCCTGGCAGCTCAAGACACCGCCGGGAACATCAGAGTTCACGATGCATGTCGACGAAAGGGATGGCAAGAAAGTCTTGGCGTGTACTGTTGGGAAAACCGGCCTCACATCGGCGCGCAGCCGACAGCGGCGCGTGTAAGAACGGGCGTCGCTGCGGCTGATGCCAAGCGTTGGAGGGATGGGGGCTCACCTTGGTGAAAAGGCCACGAATGACAAAACTCAAAGTGACCGGCGGCATCCTGGTTGGATTCGGAACTGTGCTCGCGGGAGTCGCGACCTTGGCCATCTTCGGGGTCGTTCCGCTGACTGTCAATTTTTTCGGCCTCAATATAGATACGCAGGGCGAGCGCCTGGCCTGGATCGCATCTTGGGCTGCCGTGGCTGTCGTAGGATTGTTGTTTCTCTATCTCGCTCGGACTGGTCGGCGGGGTGAATCCGACTAGCGAGCGCTTGAATTGTGGTCAATGATGAACACGGATCCACTTGAAACTCGACGACTGCGACTGGTGCCCAAGACCCTGGCGGATGTTCGTGCGCAGATCGACGCGATGGACGCGGGCCAACGGGCGGAGTTGTCACCAGCCTGGCTTGCTCAGCTCAATTCGACACGCGTGGATCTCTGGACACTTGGATTTGACATCCTCGATCGGGGCACGGACGCGGTTGTGGGGACGTGTGGTTTCAAGGGGCCTCCGGGAGCCGATGGGGTCGTGGAGATCGCCTACGGCGTGACGCCGGACCAGCAGGGCAAGGGCTATGCGACTGAAGCCGCGGAGGCGCTCGTGGCATACGCCTTCGGTGGAAAACACGTTCGCCTGGTCCGGGCCCACACCCTTGCGGCGACAAATGCGTCCACGCGAGTGTTGACCAAATGTCGCTTCAGATTCGCGGGCGAGGTCGACGATCCAGACGACGGGTTGGTCTGGAGATGGGAACGGCAACCCGATTGACGGCGTCGTACACACCGTTCACCAAGTCGGTGGATGCGCCGAACGGCTATCGATTTCACCTTGAGGTAGCTCCATCCGATCTGGGAGAAGGTCGGGTGGGGCTTCGGGGCAAGGTGGAAACTCGTGAAGGGGGGGCGGGTGGCGCGGGCAGACCGGACACCCGGAGCCGACGTGAAGCGTCCTGACTTCTCGAATGAGACCTCAGGCTTCAATCTGATTCCGTTCGCCAGTATGGCTGGCGGGTGGCTGAGCCCGCTTCTGATGTTTTGGCTCTACGTGTGGGGGCCGCTCCGGCCGTTTCATTATCCGGATGGCGAGTTGTTGCCGCCGCTGCCGCTGCTGCTCGCGGGTTTCGGTCTTGGCCTTGCGGTATGGTGGCTTCCGGCGTCTTACTATCAGGTTCGCGCGTTTGAGCGGAACGGCCGCCTCTACGAGAACCTCGGCGTGCGACACTTTCGTTGGTTCGTTCCGGATGGAGACGCGGCCAATCGTTGGCGCCGTCGGAGCGATCCGGCCTTTCGCATCATCCGCAACCGGCACTATGCACAGGCGTTCCGCTACAGAACGGAATTGAGTGAAAAGAGCCATCTCGTCATGCTGGTGTTTGGCGCCATGTCAGCCAGCTTCGCAATGGCGATCGGCTGGTCCGGCTGGGCTATTTACCTGACCGTCGGCAATGTGCTCGTCAATCTCTACCCAATCCTTCTGCAGCGTTATACTCGCGCCCGCCTCAGTGCACTGCTGAGCCGTCACCATCTGGCATCAAGAGACCACCATGCCCGCCTCCAAAACTGACAAGAGTTCCATGCCCGCTGCCCGGAAGCCCGCCAAGCGCACGGCGGCACAAGGTAAATCTGCCTCGATGTTGCCGGAGAGCATGATCACCGGCAAAGCAAGCCCCGCGAGGGTGGCGGACGGCGACAAGCCGGTCTTTGCCTACATCGCCGGTACGGCCCTCAAACCGGTTCCGCCGGTGGCGATGGGCAAGTCTACGCGGGGCGTGGAACTCACATCCGTGGAAGACCTCGACGAACGCCAGGTCGCGACGTGGATGAAACAAGTGGCGGCCGTGCCCGGTGTCGGGGGGAAGAAGGGGCAGGCACAGTGATTGCCCGACCCTTCCTTCCGGCGAAAGACTTTGATCTATCCAAACGTTTCTATGAAGCCCTCGGCTTCACCAAGGTGCTGGATGGCGAAGTGGCCATCTTCCGGGTTGGGGCAAGCAGTTTTCTCCTCCAAAACTATTTCCAGAAGGAATGGGCAGAGAACTTCATGATGCAACTCATGGTGGACGACCTGGATTCCTGGTGGGCGCATGTATCGTCACTCGCACTGCCCGAAAAATTCGGCGTGCCTGCACCAAAGCCACCGGCGATGCAGCCCTGGGGCCTGCGGATCGCCTACGTGGTCGATCCGTCCGGAGTGCTGTGGCATGTTGCGCAACGACGCCCGGGCATCTCGCATGACGAATAGTTGTGGTACCGTTTGGCGCGCATCTATCTGAAGGAGACACACGTGGGCGAGCGACACCAGTTCTTGCTGGATGAGAGCAAGCTTCCCAAAGCCTGGTACAACATCAACGCGGACATGCCGGTGCCGCTGCCGCCATTCCTGCACCCCGGCACCATGGAGCCGCTCACGCCCGATTTCCTGAGCGTCCTGTTCCCGATGAGCCTGATCCTTCAGGAGGTCAGCGCCGAGCGATACATCGAGATCCCCGAGCCAGTGCGTGAGATCTATAAGCTCTGGCGGCCGACGCCGCTGCTCCGTGCCGTGCGGCTTGAACGCATGCTCGATACGCCCGCACACATCTACTACAAGTACGAAGGTGTGTCGCCGGTGGGGTCGCACAAACCCAACACGGCCGTGCCGCAGGCGTTCTTTAACAAAGAAGCCGGCACGAAGGCCATGACCACCGAGACCGGCGCCGGCCAGTGGGGCGCGGCCATGGCGATGGCCTGCAACTTCTTCAACATGGACCTGGAAGTGTTCATGGTGAAGCTCAGCTACGGCCAGAAGCCGTATCGCCGCATCATCATGGAAAACTTCGGCGCCCAGGTGTACGGCAGCCCGAGTGACCGCACTCATGCCGGCCGTGCCGTGCTGGCCCAGGAACCCGATAGCCCGGGCACGCTTGGCCTCGCGTTGTCCGAGGCGGTGGAAGCAGCCGCCACAAGCGGAGGCGCCAAGAAGTACTCTCCGGGCTCAGTGCTCGGCCACGTGCTGATGCACCAGACGGTGATTGGCCTGGAAGCCCTGCAACAGATGGAAATGGCGGGCGAGTACCCCGACATCGTCATCGGATGCGCAGGTGGAGGCTCCAACTTTGCGGGTTTCGCCTACCCGTTCCTGCACCAGAACCTGACGGCAGGAAAGACGAGCCGGATCATTGCCGCCGAGCCGGCGTCGTGCCCGAGCATGACCCGCGGCCGGTACACCTACGACTGGAGCGACATGGCGGCTTCTGCTCCCATCGTCAAAATGCATACGCTGGGACATACCTTCGTCCCTCCGAGCATTCATGCCGGAGGCCTGCGGTATCACGGCATGTCTCCCAGTGTGAGCGCGCTGGTGGAGCACGGCGACATCGAAGCGCGCGCGGTGGGGCAACTCGACACGTTTGCTGCAGCCGTGCAGTTTTCCAAGGCCGAGGGCATCATCCCGGCTCCCGAAAGCGCGCACGCCATTCGGGCCGCCATCGACGAGGCGCTTGTCTGCAAACAGACCGGCCAGAAGAAGGTCATCGCCTTCAACCTCTCCGGCCACGGGCACTTCGACATGATGGCCTACGAGGCCTACCACCGCGGGCAGTTGCAGGACTACGAGTACCCGGCGGAGAAAGTGGCCGAGGCGATGGCGCACCTGCCGAACGTGCCGGGTCGCTGAAGGGCCTGCCATGGCCAAGCCTGCAACCTTCCTGCCCAAACGGATCCTCGTGCATCTGGACACGACGTCCGACCGGCGGCCTGCGCTCACGCGGGCGCTTCACCTGGCGCAGCACTCGGGTGGATCTCTGCGGATCGTCGATGTGCTCGCGCCGTTGCCCCGGCATACGCCAAACCTGTCGGGCCTTGAACGTCTGCTGCGCACAACGATAAAGGGCCGCTTGTCGGAGGCCGCAGCCTTCGCCAGGCGCATGGGGGTGTCGGCCACGGTGACACTCCTTGAAGGCGACGTTGCGGCGATGCTCGTGGAAGCGTCTGTCGCGTGGCGCGCCGACGTCGTGTTGCGGTCGCACGGCGTCCGCCACGAAAAGCCGGGTCCCATCGGCCCCATTGACAGCCAGTTGCTGCGCGCCAGCCCGAGCCCGGTGTGGTTCGTGACGCCTCGACAGGCTGACGGAGAGACCATGGTGGTGGCTGCGGTTGATCCCGACCCGGGCGATTCGCCGCGCCACGACCTGAGCGTTCGCGTGGCACGCACCGCACTGGCGGTTTCGGCGGACACAGGCGCCACGCTGCACATCGTGCACGCCTGGACGGCCTACGGCCATCAGGTGCTGGCCTCGCACACCAGCAGAGCTGGGCTCGTGGAATATGTCGACGCCTGCCGGAAGGGCGCCCGTCAGCGGTTCGATGCACTGATCCAGGACGCACAGGTGCCGGCTTCCGTCCAGACTCACCTGATCGAAGGTGAAAGCGACGGTGTCTTGACGCAGTTCATTGAGCGCCGCCGAACGTCGCTCGTCGTGATCGGCACGGTGGGCCGTACCGGGCTGGCCGGCCTCGTGGTGGGTAACACGGCCGAGCGCGTGCTTCGAGGCGTTCGGTGTTCGGTCTTGGCCCTGAAGCCGGCTGCGGCGCGCACGGCGTCCCGTTAAGTCGCTACAGCGCGAGCCACGTGGCCGTCAGGTAGATCGCCGTTAACCCAACCAGCGTCCACGACACGCGCCCGAAGAGTCGCGGCGGGCGTGCCGTCAGTCCGACAATGACAATCGCCGACATGGTGGCCGCTGCGATCGCGGTGATGGCATGGCCCTGTGACACCGCGGCGAAGATCGGCCCGTCCGTGAAAAACACGTCGTCAACAGCGAAGATGGCAACGTTGAACATGTTGCTGCCCAGCACGTTGGCCACAGCCATGTCCCACGCGCCAAGACGCATTGCCGCTAGCGACACCACCACCTCCGGCAGCGACGTCGACAATGCCACGAAGGCGGTTCCCACAAATCCCTGAGCCAGGCCGGTGGCATCGGCGAATCGGACCGCCAGGCCAGGCAAGTTGGCGGCAGCGCCCACCAGCACCACTGCCGTGCCGGCATAACGCCAGAGGGCGCCCTTGAGTGAGAGGTGCGCGTAGCGTGCGCCGAGGCCTTCGCTCTCGGCCACCTGATCATGCGTGTGTTCGTAGTTGTAGATCGAACGCACGGCCATCATGTAGCCGCCGAACAAGACGATGCTCGGTGCGCCGACCCAGCCGATCGAGGGCCAGCGGGACGCGGTCAGGATTGAGGCGGCCAGCGCCAGCAGGAGTATCGCGCCCAGCGCCGCCGACAGAGTGTGCACGGGACGGAGCCGATGGAACAGAGGCTTTGGTGACAGCAGATCGAGCACGCCGAGGATCAGCAGATTGAACAGGCAACTGCCGACCACATCTCCGGCAGCAATCTCGGGAGCGCCAATGATCGATGCGCTGACGCCCGTCACCAGTTCCGGCAACGACGTCACCGACGCCATCGCGATCACGCCGACCCACGCCTGCCCGAGGCCGGACCGCTCGGCAATGACGTCGCCGTAGTACGACAGCCGCGCGCCGCTCACGACAATCACTATCGCGCAGAGCGCGAACAGCGTGACGATCATCAGCATTGACACATCAGGACTCCTGTCGCGAATGCAGGTGACGCAGGCCTTGCCCAATCACTGCGGGAATGGCCGCCAGGCCTGTCACCGTCATCCAGTCGCGCCATGACATCGGCGTGGTGTGAAGAATATCGCGCAGCGGCTCCACGCTGACCGCCAGCACCTGCAGCCCAACCACGAGCGCCACGGCCGCCAGCGCCCATGGATTCGCGATTATTCGTCGTGGCGCGGTGACCGGAGCATGACTTCGTGCGGTACCCAGGTGAAAGAGTTGCGCCAGCGCCAGCGTCATAAACGCCATCGTCTTGGCCCCCGCAGGCGTTGAAGGCTCAGTCCACCAGAAGGCGACCAGCGTGACTGCGGCAATGGTGGTGCCGTGGAACGTGATAGCCCGCAGGAACGGCGCCGACAGCATTGCAGCGCGTGGATCGCGGGGCGGTCGCGACATCACGCCGGGCTCGGCGGGTTCCATGGCGAGCGCCAGCGCCGGGAACGTGTCTGTCACCAGGTTCAGCCACAGGATTTGAATCGGCAAAAGAGGCAGGGGGCCGCCGGCAAGTCCAGCCACCAACAGCACGATGATCTCGGCGAGGTTGCAGGAGAAGAGATAAAAGACGAATTTCCGGATGTTGTCGTAGATCACCCGGCCTTCCTCGATGGCCGCACCGATGGTGGGGAACCAGTCGTCCTGCAACACCACGTCGGCCGCTTCGCGCGCCACATCGGTGCCCCGGCGTCCCATCGCCACGCCCACATCCGACTGCTTGAGCGCTGCGGCGTCGTTGACGCCGTCGCCCAGGAACGCCACGATCTCGCCTCGGCCCTGCAGCGCGGCGACGATGCGAAGCTTGGCCTCGGGACTGACGCGTGAAAAGGCGCCGATGCCGGGCAGCGCCTCGCCCAGCGCGTCGTCGCTCCAGTCGTCAACCGTCTGGCCCGCAACCACATCGTCTTGCTCTTCCAGCAGGCCCAGGTCACGCCCGACCGCCCGAGCCGTCAATCGCTGGTCTCCCGTGATCATCACCGTACGAATGCCGGCGCTCTTGAACTGTTCGATCGTCTCGCTGACGCCGCTGGCCGGAGGATCGATCAGGCCGACGAGCCCCAGAAACGTCAACTCGGTGAGCGCCTCCACGTTGTGTGCGGTCACTGTGGCCGATGCGAGTGCGATGACCCGCAGGCCATCGGCGGCGAGCCGGCTATTGACGGCTTCGATCGCTGAGCGCGCCGGTGCGTCAAGCGGCTGCTCTTGACCGTCCGCGTCGAGCCAGCGGCGAGACCGATCGAGGAGCGCTGCCGGCGCGCCCTTCACGCAGGCGATCAAGGTGGCGTCGGGCCGGCGATGGAACGTGGCCATCAAGCGGAGGTCACTTGAGAACGGCACCTCACCAACCTCAGGCCATTCCGTCAGCAGGCTCTCACGAACGTGGCCGGTCTTCTGCCCCAGGACGATCAGCGCGACGTCGGTGGGGTCGCCCTTGGCGACCCACGCATCGCCTTCGCGTACGGCCGCGCCCCGCCCAGCAAGCACGGCCACGCGAATCGCCAGGTCGAACGGTGGGTCAATCGATGGGCTGACGTCGCCCTCGGGCGCGTAGCCACTGCCGCTGACCACGTGATCGTGCCCGGCGATCCACACGTGAGTGGCGGTCATCTCGCCTGCAGTCAATGTGCCGGTCTTGTCGGTGCAGACCACGGTCACTGAACCCAGCGACTCGACGGACGGCAGGCGCCGAACGAGCGCGTGCCGACGCGACATGCGGCGCACGCCCACCGCCAATGCGATGGTGGCCACAGCCGGAAGTCCCTCGGGCACCGCTGCCACCGCCAGCGCGATGGCCGTGGTGATGATGTCGGGCCATGCCATGCCCTGGAGCCATCCGAGCGCGGCCACGACGGCGGCCACGGCCAGCGCCAGCCAGACCAGTCGGCCACCGAGCGCATCCAGGCGAAGTTCGAGCGGCGTGCGGCCTTCCTTCACGGCAGACACCATCACGCCAATGCGACCGATCTCTGTCTGCATGCCGGTGGCCGTCACGACGGCGGTTGCGCGCCCGTCCACCACCACCGTGCCGCTGTAAAGCATGCAGGAACGCTCGGCGAGGGGAGCCGCCGCAGGCGCCACACCGATCGTCTTGCCCACCGGCACTGACTCACCGGTGAGCGCGGCCTCGTTCAGCCGTAGTCCGGTCGCGATGATCACCCTCGCATCGGCGGGCACGGCGCCGCCGGCTTCGACGACGATGATGTCGCCGGGGACGAGAGCGGCCGCCTTGATCTCTGCGAGCCCGTCTGCCTGTCCGGGCCCGGGGGGCTGGCGCCGCACCATGGCGCGCCGGGGCGTGAGCGATGAAAGTGCCTCAATCGCGCGGCGAGCGCGGAGCTCTGTCACGAATCCCAGTGCCGCGTTGAGCACCAGGACGGCGCCAATGGCAGCCGCGTCCATGGCATCGGCGGTGAACCAGGCCACGACCGCAGCGCCGGCGAGCAAGCCCACGACCACGCCACGGAACTGTTCGATGAGGATTTTGAATGCGGACTTCGGTGGCGCCAGTGTCAGCACGTTGCGGCCGTGCCTGGCACGCCGCTGCTCAACGTCAGCAGCGGTCAGTCCCTGAGGCGTGGCCTCAAGTGCCGCTAAAACGTCTTCCACTGGTTGGGCGTGCCAGACTGGAACAGTGGACGCCATCCGCCCACTGTAGCAATCTACGAGATTCGCCGCTCGTTTCGGGTCTCAAGGTAGGATCTCGCTCAGCATGCGCGCGACGCCACGGGCCCCAAAGCGAGGCGCCAGACAATCAGCACCATCTCAGTCGTCCAACCGGACGTGGCTTGTGTTCGTCGTGCTCGTCGCCATCACCGTGCTGGCCTACGCGCCGGTCTGGAACGGCGGGATGTTGTGGGATGACGATGCGCATGTGACACGGAGTGCGCTGCGATCGGTCGAAGGGTTATGGCGCATCTGGTTTGAGGTGGGCGCCACCCAGCAGTACTACCCCGTGCTGCACTCCACATTCTGGGCCCTGCATCGCGTCTTCGGAGACCAGACGCTTGGCTATCACCTGGTGAATGCCACGCTTCACGGGTTGTCCGCAGGTCTCTTCGTCGTGCTCCTGCGCCGGCTTCAGGTGCCAGGCGCCATTCTGGCGGGCGTGGTCTTCGCCCTGCACCCGGTGCATGTGGAATCAGTCGCGTGGATCACCGAACTGAAGAACACGCTGTCGGGATTCTGGTATCTCGGCGCGGCACTCGTGTATCTGCGTTTCGATACGGAACGCCGAGGGGCGCTGTACGCCGGTGCGCTGTTGCTGTTTGTGCTCGCGGTGCTGACGAAGTCGGTGACGGTGACGCTGCCGGCCGCGATTCTTGTGGTGCTGTGGTGGCAACGCGGCTCACTCCGGTGGCGGGAGGATGTCGCCCCGCTCGTGCCTTTCTTTGTGATCGGCATTGCCGCAGGCTTTGGGACGATCTGGGTCGAGCGCGAGTACATCGGGGCTTCGGGTCCAGCCTTCGATTTCAGTTTCATTGAACGTGGTTTGATCGCGGGTCGCGCCCTTGTGTTTTATGTCGCGACGCTGCTGTGGCCAGTGAACCTGACGTTTGTATACCCGCGCTGGGATGTCAGCCAGTCTGTGTGGTGGCAGTACCTCTTTCCGTTGGCTGTGCTGATTGTGCTGGCGTGGTGCTGGAGTGTGCGAACGCGCACACGGGCGCCGCTCGTCGTCGCGCTCCTGTTCGCGGGCACCTTGTTTCCGGCGCTGGGCTTCTTCAACGTCTACCCGTTCATCTTTTCGTTTGTGGCCGATCACTTTCAGTACCTCGCCAGCCTGAGCCTGATCGCCGGCGCGGCCGCGGGACTGGCCACGTTGTCTGGAGGGTGGAGGTCCGGCCAGCCATGGCGAGGGCCCGCCTGCATCGTGGCAATCGCAGCAGTGCTCGCGACAATGACGTGGCGTCAGAGCCGCGAGTACGTCGGCGCCGAGGTTCTGTATGCCGCAACCATCGAGAAGAATCCCGATGCCTGGATGGCGCACCTGAACCTGGGATGGTTGCGGCTTCAGCGAGGGGAACTTGAGGCCGCTGTCCGCGACACCGAGACCGCGCTTCGCCTCGAGCCGAACCTTCCGCAGGGCCACAACAATCTCGGCAGTGCGCTTCGAAGCCTCGCGCGGTTTGATGCGGCTGAGCGTGCGTACCGCGAGGCGCTGCGCCTGAAGCCCGACGACCTGGACACGCGCTATAACCTCGGCCTGGTCCTGATCGATCTCGGCCGGCCCGGTGAGGCCACCGGTCACATCCAGGCCTATCTTCTTCAGCATCCCGAAGATGCCGCGGCCTATGGCCAGCTTGGAGACGCCCATCAGTCGATGAACCGTCTCGGTGATGCGATTGTGGCGTATCGCGCATCGATCAAGATCAATCCGCGCGACGCCCGCGTGCGCACCAACCTTGGAAGCGCACTGGGCCGGGAGGGGCGCCTGCCCGAAGCGATCGCTGAATTCACCGAAGCGTTGAGGCTGGATCCGACCTACGAGCCCGCCGCAAGAAACCTCGCCCTCGCCCGCTCACGCCTTGGCGGGGGATAACGCGTTCCGGAGGGCATGGGCTTCAGCCCGTGCCGCACGCCGCGCGCAGGTCCTCGATATCCGCGTCACTCAACTCGGGCGAAAAGTGACGCACGCGTTCGATGATGTCCGGGGTCTCCAGGTAGCTCTGGACGCATCCCGCGTGGATGTACCCCGACGGCACAAACCGCCCATCGTCGTAAAAGACCAGAGCAATGCGCCATGTGTCTTTCGCGATCAGCTCCTTGCAGGCGCGGCACGTCGCACGGCCTGACGACGCGCGGCCGGCGGTGCTGACGCGGGGGAGCCGCCGATGGGTGACGCCCAACTGCGCCTGATCGCGCAGGTGGTCGGCGCCCGCGATGGGGTCCGTGGCCGCGGCCAGCGTCTCGAGAAACGCCTCGGGCCGCCGGTAGGCGGCGCACACCAGATGGAACCAGTGCGTCATCTCACCTTCGCCCTCGGCAAACGGGTTGGGAAGGCGCTCCCCGAAGCGAAGCTCGCCCTTGGGGATCTTCACGCCGCAGCCGCGACAGGCGGCACGGCCACTTGGGGATAGCTCAAAAACGTGCGGCATGGGTACTGTGGCGCAGTGTATCGCGAGGGTGCCCTCAGCCATCCTGATTCGCACACATTCCGGTAAACTGTCGCCCGAGGTTCCCCATGTCTGCTCGATCCAGCCGTCTCCTTCTTACTCTCTGCGCACTGGTGACCATGTCCGTCGCCATGTTCGCGATCCCGATTACGTCGTCATTCGATACGGCCCCGGCTGTGAATGCCGCCGCACCTGAAGACGGTGAGATGTTTCAAGGACGCGGTGGCGGAGGCGGCGGCGCGCAGATTCAGGCGGTGGACCCGCTGAAGTTCCGCTACATGGGACCGGCGCCGGCAGGCCGCATTGCCTCAGTCGTGGGTGTGCCGGGTGACCCCACCACGTACTATCTTGGCAACGCGTCAGGTGGCATCTGGAAGTCCACAGACAGCGGCGCCACCTTCGTGCCTGTGTTCGACGACATGCCGGTGCAGGCCATCGGCGCACTGGCACTGTCATCCTCCGATCACAATCAGGTGTGGGCCGGCACGGGCGAAGGCTGGGTGATTCGTCCCAGTGACGTCATGGGCGACGGCGTCTACAAGTCGATTGACGCGGGTGCGACGTGGACGCACATGGGACTGAAAGATACGGGGCGCATTGGCCGTGTCATCGTGCACCCCACGGATCCCAACATCGTGTACGTCTGCGCGGTGGGGCGCGCGACCGGCCCACAGCAGGAGCGGGGCGTCTTCAAGACGGTTGATGGCGGCAAGTCCTGGACGCATTCATTGTTCGTGAACCAGGACACGGGATGCTCCGGCCTGTCCATGGATGCGAAGAACCCGAACATCCTCATTGCGGGAAGCTGGCAGCTGGTGCAGCGCACCTGGCAGCAGTACAGCGGCGGGCCCGGCAGCGCGGTCTACATCACCAAAGATGCTGGCGCCACCTGGAAGAAGGTTGAGAACGGCATGCCGCGCTCGCCGGTGGGCAAGATCGACGTCGCGATTGCGCCGTCGGATTCCAATCGCATGTATGCCCTGATCCAGACGGCCGACCAGGGTTCGCTCTGGCGGTCTGACGACGGAGGCACGTCGTTCAAGGTGGTGAGCTGGGACCGGTCGCTCATCGGCCGCGCGGGCTATTACATCCGCCTTGGCGTGAATCCACAGAATCCAGACGATGTCATCGTCATGAACAGCGGGTTTCACCGGTCGAGTGACGGTGGAAAGCTGTTCCCCGGCAGCGGTGGCTGCGGCGACTGCCACGATGTCTGGTTCGATCCCACTGACGGCACACGCTATGTGCTGACCGACGATGGCGGGGCCACGATCTTCACGTCCGCCGGCTCTCGCGGCGTGCGATTGCCAAATGGCCAGATGTATCACGTGGCCGTAGACAACCGCGTGCCCTACTGGATCTACAGCAACCGGCAGGACGACGGCACCATGCGTGGGCCGAGCACGAGTCCGGAGCAGACGGGCAATGGCCGACTCGGCGGTCCGGAGCCTGTGGCACCGGCAGCGGCACCGGGTCGCGG
This sequence comes from Acidobacteriota bacterium, assembly GCA_016716905.1. Taxonomy (NCBI): domain Bacteria; kingdom Pseudomonadati; phylum Acidobacteriota; species Acidobacteriota bacterium. The sequence continues at coordinate 843,134 of JADJUS010000004.1, forward strand.
CGGTGGTGGTGGCGGGGGGCGTGGCGGTCGCGCGGGAGGACCGGCGTGGGACACGTATCTGGGTGGATGCGAGTCTGGCTTCACGCAACCGCAGCCCGACAACGCCGACATCGTCTGGGGTTCCTGCTACGGCAACAAGCTGACGCGGTTTGATGCGCGTCAGGGCACGGCGCGATCGGTCTCGCCGAGCATGATCACGTTCGACTCGGCGCCGAACCTCTCGAAGCATCGGTGCCACTGGACGGCCCCGGTCGCGTTCGACCAGTTTGAGCCGACCACGGTGTACTACGGGTGCGAAGTCATCTTCAAGACCAGCAACGAAGGGCAGAGCTGGGTGGAAATCAGCCCCGACTTGTCCACACGCGATCCGCGGCTGATCGTCGCGTCCGGCGGTGTGGTGCAGGACAACCTTGGGCAGTACGCCGGCGCCACGGTGTATGCCATCGCGTCATCGCCTCGTGAGCGCGGCCTGCTCTGGGCCGGTACCAATGACGGCAAGGTCTGGTACACGCGCAACGGTGGCGGCAACTGGGTCGATGTGAGCGCGAACCTGAAAGGGATGCCGGACCTCGGCACGATCACGCAGATCTGGCCCTCCACGTTTGATGCGGCCACGGCGATTGTGACGGTGGACGGACACGTCAATGACAACCGTCGCCCCTACATCTTCAAGACCACCGACTACGGTGCCACGTGGTCTTCGGTCGTGGGCGATCTGCCCACGGGGCATCCGCTCGACTACGTGTTGTCCACGATCGAAAACTCGAACCGCCCCGGGATGCTTTTTGCCGGCACCGGTCGCGCGTTTTATTACTCGATGGACAACGGCGCGCATTGGACGCGGTTCAAGGAAGGCCTGCCGGCATCGCCTGTGACCTGGGTGGTGTATGAGCCGAGGTACCACGATGTGGTGCTTTCCACGTATGGCCGGGGCCTGTACATCCTGCCGGACATCACCGTGCTTGAGCAGACGGGCCAGCCCACCGCGCCCCCGGCCACAAAGCTCTTCACGCCGCGCGCCGGGTTCCGCCAGGCGCGGGCGGGATCGGCAGACTTCACCTTCTCGCTGGCTGCGGCCCCGACAGGGCCGGTCAAAATGGAGATTCTCAACAGCGTCGGTGAAGTCATCCGGACGCAGTCCATTGCCGGTGGCCGCGCGGGGCTGAACCGCGTGTCGTGGAACCTGCAGTACGAGCCCGCGAAAATGGTGGAGATCCGCACCACGCCGCGAGAGAACCAGTACATCTGGGAAGAGCCCGACTTCTCTGGCAAGGAAGTGCGCATGGTCATGCACTGGGGAATCAGTGCCACCACCGGCACGCCCATCGCTGCACCTGGAAAGTACTCCGTGCGGTTGACGCTGAACGGCCAGTCGTTTACCGAGCCTTTTGAAGTGTTGAAGGACCCCGCGATCAAGGCGTCGAATGCCGATCTGGTGGAATCCACCGCCATGCAGATTCGCATCCGCGACGCGATCTCCACTACGTCGGGTGTGGTGAATCAGCTCGAGATCACGCGAAAGCAGATTGAAGATCTGCTCAAACAGAATCGCGGCAAGGACGAGATCGAGAAGCCCCTGATGGATCTCGATACCGTGCTCTTCGGCACCGAGCTTCGCCTGGTGACCCGCCAGGACCTTCGCAGCGACGACAAATACTTCGCCGACGCGTACAAGGTCTACATGAACTTGCTCTGGCTCGGTGGGGCTGTTGGCCTCGGCGCCGGCGACGAGGCGGGCGCGGCAGACTACAAACCGCGTGATGTGGCGTACGACATCCTGGCCGATCAACTGCAGCAACTGGCCGATGCGCAGGCTGCGTTCGACAAGCACATCGCGGTGGACGTGCCGGCGTTTAACAAGACGATGGCGGGCAAGATCCCCGCGATTCGGATTTCGAAGTAGCGGCCGGCGCTCACCGCCGAGGATCGAGGCCCATCCGTGCCACCAGTGCGGTGAAGCGCGGATCGGGCCGTGCGCAGTCGAGGATCGGATCCACGGCCATGAAGATGACCCGTGAATCGCGTTCCTCGATCGCGCGCTCAAGCCGGGCGATCGCGTCGTCCATACGTCCGCCGCACGCCAGGGCGCCGGCGATGATGGTGTGGGCCGGGCGCACGGGATCGGTGCCGGTCAGTTGCGCCAGCAACGGCTCCGCCTCCGCCCGGCGGTTGGCCATCGAGAGGATATAGACACGGTACGCGGCAGCTTGAATGGCGGTCTGTGTTCGTCCTGTGCCTCGGTCCAGCGTCGTCAGCGCCTGGTCAAAGCGCCCCTTGCGGGCCTGTGCGAGCGCCATGGCCAGATACACCTGCTGGCTCGTCACACCCATCTCAATCGGCGACTTACGCAACTGCGCGATGGCATCGTCGTACCGCCGCGCCATGAGCAGCAACATACCGTAGTAGAGGTTCAGGCGTGGAGACGACGGGTCCACCTCAAGGGCGAACCGAATCTCCGAGATGGCGGCATCGTGCCGGCCGTTGGCGCTGAGCAACAGCGAGTACCAGAAGTGCGGCTCGGCATCGTACGGCGCGCGGGTGATGGCCGCTTTGAACTCGCGCTCGGCGGCCGGCCAGTCCCAACTGCGGACGACCGCGACACGGCCAAGCACCGTGTGGGGTTCAGCCAGCGTGTCGTTGAGCGCGAGCGCGCGATGGGCGGCCGCTTCGCCACGAGCGTACTTCTCGGCGGTGCCGGCGATGTTGAGCGGCAGCGTGAGGTACGCCGAAAGACCGGCAAAGGCATCGGCATAGTCGGGTGAGAGGTCGGTGGCCCGCGTGAAGTCCACCACCGCCTGCTCCACATCACGGGCCGTCATCTGGCTGGCCGAACTGCGCGCACGCAGATACGCGGCGTAGGCCTCGGGCGTCGCCGCGGGAGTGCGCGTCACGGCCGCTCGCTCGGCTTCTGTCGCGGTGGGTTCCAGGATGCGCGCCACATTGTCGGCAATCACGCCTTGGGCCAGAGCCATTTCGGGCAGGGTCGTGGTGGAGGACCAGTCCCACAGCCGCGTGCCGTCCGCCACCCTCACGAGGGTGGCGCCGATCTGGATGCTGTCGCCCGTGCGCCGCAGTGTGCCATGCAGCACCGCGTCCACCTGGAGCGCGCGCCCCGCCTCGAGCGGGTCTTGGGTGATATCGCCGTACTTCACGGTCGAAGACAAGGGGCGGACGATGACCTGTTGGAGGTAGAGAAGGCGACCCGCGACCGCGGCGGCAAGTCCCGGTCCGAGGTATTCGTCTCCGGCCTCGGCGCCAGGCGATGCGAAAGGCAGGACGGCCAGAGCCTGTGCTTCTCCAGGAACCACCACGGTTCCGTAGCGCGTGGTTGGCACGTACGACAACGTCAGAAGTCCAAGCACAACAGCGAGGAGCGCTCCTGCCATCGGGCTGATGGGCCGGGCGCGCCTGACAGCTGGCAGAGTGTGTGCGGGCGGCGGGCTCGGAGTCTGAGCAACCTGAGCGGGAACTGATGCGGCGGCTGGGACCTGGACTGCGCCGGTCGTCACCTCGGCCACAAAGGTGTAGCCGCGACGCGGGACAGTCCGGATGTATTCGCCCTCATCGTCGGCCGCGCCCAGCGCTTTGCGCAACGTGAAGATGTTGACGGCGAGGTTGCCCTCTTCGACGAAGGTGTCGGGCCACACTCGCGCCAGCAACTCGCTCTTTTCCACGAGCTGGCCCGCCGACTCGACCAGCACCAGCAGGACCTCAACGGCCTTGGGTGGCAGCGGCACCATCGCGCCCTCACGCAGGAGCACCCGCTTGACGGCATCAAGCCGGTAGGGGCCGAAATCGTATAAACCGTGGCCGGGCAAGGACATAGCTGGCTAAATAAATCCTTAATATCAATCCAACGCCAGCCTAAGGACTTGCCGGCGGAGTGTGCAGCATTCTAGCGCCCGATCAGGCCGAATGAGTCATCGGTCTTCAAAGGGGCACAGGCATGCGGAAGCGACAGTTGATGGCAGTGGTGGTGGTGATGGCCGGCGTTCTCGTCGGTGCGTGCGCGACGTACGCGCAAGGGGGACGAGGGCCGAACTGGGTGTTGTTGGGCGAGCGGGTGGTCACCGACAGAGCCGACCGGGACACGATCAGGGTGACTGGCGACCGGGGGTCGTTCACGGCGGTGAAGTTCGAAGTCCGTCGTCGCGCCGTGGACTTCCACCGGGTGGTGATTCACTTTGCCAACGGCGAGGACCAGAATGTCGAACTCCGCAACTCCATCCGAGCCGGCGGTGAGACGCGGGTGATCGACATTGACGGCGGCAGCCGGATCATCACGTCGATCGATTTCTGGTACGACGCCAAGACGCTTGGCCGCGGGAACTCAGCCACGGTGCGGTCGCTCGGGCGGCACTGAGACGGCGGGGCGCCCATGTTAAGCTCCCCGAATGGGAGCAAAATACACGCGACTGACGCAGCCGCTCGTGCGTGAGCACGGCAAGTTGCGCGAAGCCTCATGGGACGAAGCGCTGGACCGCGCGGCGGATGGATTCCGCCGTGTCACCAGTGCGCACGGACCGTGGAGCTTCGGGATGTTCAGTTGTTCCAAGGCCTCAAACGAAGTGAACTATCTGGCGCAGAAGTTCACCCGCGGGGTCCTGGGCAGCAACAACATCGACAGTTGCAACAGAACTTGACACGCCCCCAGCGTCGTCGGTCTGACGACGGTGTTCGGGGCGGGTGGCGGCACGAGCGCATACCGGGAGATCGAGGAGACAGACCTCATCGTGCTCTGGGGATCCAACGCTCGTGAGACGCACCCGATCTTCTTCCACCATCTCTTGAAGGGGAAGCAGGGCGGGGCGCGGATGTTCGCCATCGATCCGCGACGGACCAGTTCCGTCGCGTGGGCCGACGTGTGGATGGGCCTTGAAGTGGGATCGGACGTGGCACTGGCGAATACGATCGGGCGCGAAATCATCGCAGCCGGGTTGTGCAACACCGCGTTCATCGAGCGGGCGACGTCAGGGTTCGAGGCCTACAAGGCCGCCGTCGAGATCTACACGCTGGAGCACGGCGAGAAGGTGACCGGCGTGAAGGCGGAAGACATTCGTGATCTGGCCCATTCGTATGCGCGGGCGGATCGCGCCCAGATTTGCTGGACGCTGGGGATTACCGAACATCACAACGCCGTGGACAACGTGTTTGCCATCATCAACCTGTCGCTCCTGACCGGCCACGTCGGCCGGTGGGGGTCGGGACTTGTCCCCCTGCGCGGCCAGAACAATGTGCAGGGCGGCGGCGACATGGGCGCCATCCCGAACAAGTTCGTCGGCGGTCAGGACGTGGAAGACCCGGTGCTGCGCGCGATGTTCGAGAAGGAATACGGCAGCACGATCCCCGACAAGAAGGGCTGGCACCTGAGCCAGATGTTCGAGGCGATGGAGCACGGCGAGCTGAAGACGGTGTTCGTGCTGGGTGAAAACCCGATGCAGTCGGAGGCCGACGCGAAGCGGACGCGACGGCTGCTCGAAGGCCTGGAGCACCTGGTGGTGCAGGACATTTTCCTGACGAAAACCGCCGAGGTGGCGGATGTCGTGTTGCCGGCGGCCGCGTCGTGGTGCGAGTCGGAAGGCACGGTCACCAGTAGCGAGCGTCGCGTGCAGCGGGTGCGCAAGGCCCTTGAGCCACCGGGGCAGGCGAAGGACGACATCGACATCCTGACGGCGCTGGCGAAGCGGCTCGGGAGGGATTGGGGCGCGCCGACGGCTGCCGAGGTGTGGGAAGAAGTTCGACGGCTGTCGCCTTGGCACGGAGGCATGAGTTACGAACGCCTTGAGCAGCTCAACGGGCTGCAGTGGCCCTGCCCGACTGACGATCACCCCGGCAGCCCGACGTTGCACATGCGGTTATGGGACGAGCCGCTCTCCGGTCCTCGCGCGCCCTTCCAGGTGGTGCATCACTCGCCGCCCGTGGACGTGCTCACCGAAGAGTTCCCGCTGCGGCTGACCACCGGGCGCAGGCTGGAGTCATTCAATACGGGCGTGATGACGGGCGGCTACACATCGCCGCTGCGGCACGGCGAACGCATAGAGCTTTCGCCCGAAGACGCCGAGCGCCTGCAGATGACCGCAGGGGAAGTGGTGCGGATTGTCTCTCGACGTGGCTCTGTGGAAGCACAGGTAAAGATCGATCCGGGTCTGCGGCCGGGGCTGACGTTCATGACGCTGCACTTCCCGGACGAGGTGGAAACGAACATCCTCACCATTGACGCGGTGGATCCGAAGTCGGGCACCGCCGAGTTCAAAGCGGCGGCCGTGCGGGTGGAGAAGATCGTGCCCGTGCAGGCGCCCGAGCCAGTCGGCGCCGGCGCCGCCGGAGGGAAACGCTGACGTGGATTTGCACCTGATTCCTGGGGCCGTCGCGTCGATTGGCGAACGGGAGGCGATTGACGCGGCCATAGGGTCGGCGGCTGCGGCCAGGCATCTGCTGCTGCCGGCCCTGCACGCAACCCAGGCCCGCGTGGGCTGGATCAGCCCGGGCGCACTCAATCACATCTGCTCTCGACTTTCGGTGCCGCCGGCCGAAGCGTTCGGCGTCGCGTCGTTCTACGCGATGTTCGCGACGAAGCGGCGCGCGCCGCGGACGGTGCATGTGTGCGACGACATCGCGTGCCGCATCAAAGGCGCCGAGGGTCTCTGCCGATCGCTTGAACAGAAGTTCGGCGCGCCGGGACAGGATGCCAACGGCCTGAATGGAGCCGCCACCTGGGTGCGCAGCCCCTGTCTCGGTCTTTGCGAACAGGCCCCCGCCGCGCTGGTGCAACGCGCGGGTGATGCGCGGGGCGACGAGGCGATGGCGCACGTGACTTTTGAGGATGTGGTGTGGGCCGTCGAGACCGGCGCCGCCCGGGCGGCGCAACAGACCATCGCGCCGCAGACCGAGGAGCCGCGCGACCCCGCGTTGCGCCTGCTTCGACGCGTCGGCGTAGCTGACCCATCAAGCCTCGACGACTACCGCGCGCACGGAGGGTATGTCGCGCTGCGGAAGGCGCTGGCCCTTGGGCCCGAGCGCGTCTTGCGGGAAGTGAACGATTCGAAACTGCTGGGCCGTGGCGGCGCGGCGTTTCCCACGGGTCGCAAGTGGGAAGCGGTCGCGCGCAATCCCGCGCGGCCGCACTACCTGGTCTGCAACGCCGACGAATCGGAGCCGGGCACGTTCAAGGACCGCGTGATCATGGAGGAAGACCCATTTGCGTTGGTCGAAGCCATGACCATCGCGGGATACGCCACCGGCTGCGAGCAGGGCTACCTCTACATTCGCGGTGAGTATCCGAAGGCCACCGCACGGCTGCAACATGCGATCACGCAGGCCCGGGCCCGGGGGTGGCTCGGCGACAACATCATGGGCGAAGGCGTGCGGTTCGACATCGAACTGCGCCGCGGTGCCGGCGCCTACATCTGCGGCGAGGAAACGTCGCTGTTCAATTCCCTGGAAGGCCTGCGCGGCGAGCCACGTAACAAGCCGCCCTTCCCTGTGAACGTCGGCCTCTTCGGCAAACCGACTGTGGTCAACAACGTCGAGACGTTTGCGAACGTGCTCGACGTGCTGGCGTATGGCGGGCCCACGTTTGCTGCGTCGGGCACGCCGGGCTCCGCGGGCACCAAGCTGTTCTGTGTCTCCGGGTGCGTCACCCGCCCAGGCCTCTACGAAGCGCCGTTCGGCATGTCGCTGCGCGACGTCATCGCGCTCGCCGGCGGTGTCGCCGACGGGCGCGCCCTCAAGGCCGTGTTGCTCGGCGGCGCCGCGGGTGTGTTTGTCACGCCGGACGAACTGGACATGCCGCTGACGTTCGAGGGCACGCGCGCGGCCAACGCCACATTGGGGTCTGGCGTCATCATGCTGTTCGACGACCGCGTGGACCTGGGAGACATTCTCATCCGCATCGCCTCGTTCTTCCGCGACGAATCGTGCGGCCAATGTGTGCCGTGCCGCATCGGCACCATTCGCCAGGAAGAAGCGCTGCATCGTCTCGTGGCTGCGCGCACGAAGGGCGCAGATGCCGCGGGCCGCGAAGTCGGCCTCATCAATGACCTGGCGATGGTCATGCGCGATGCGTCCATCTGCGGCCTCGGGCAAACAGCCGCCAGCGCCGTGCAGAGTGCGCTGCAGAAATTCGATGTGGGAGCCCACTGATGGAAGCCGTTCCTCTGACATTCGTGCGCGCCGTTGATCTGAAGATCGATGGCAAAGACGTGCGGGTGCCCGAAGGCACCACGCTCCTGCAGGCATGCAAGTCGGTGGGCATCGATACCCCGACGCTCTGTTACCTCGAAAACCTCACGCCGGTGAATGTGTGCCGCGTGTGTGTCGTCGAAGTGGAGAACTCGCGCGTGCTCGTGCCCGCCTGTTCGCGCGCGGCCGAGCCCGGGATGGTGGTGCACACCGACTCCGAACGCGTGCGCCACAGCCGCAAGCTGGTATTCGAACTGCTCGGCTCGTCGGTCGATCTCTCGACGGCCGACCCGAAGTTTCTCGCAGACCTGGAGCGATACGCGGCCGAGCCGGATCGGTTCGACACGGGTGACGCGCAAGGGCATGGCGCCAAAGCGACCGTGAAGCAGCCGGTCAAGATCGATAACGACCTGTACGTGCGCGACTATTCAAAGTGCGTGCTCTGCTACAAGTGCGTGGAGGCCTGCGGCACCGATGCGCAAAACACCTTCGCGATTGCCGTCGCCGGCCGCGGCTTCAACGCGACCATTGCCACCGAGTTCGATACGCCGCTGCCTGATTCCGCATGTGTCTACTGCGGCAATTGCATCGGCGTGTGCCCGACCGGCGCGCTCATGTTCAAGTCTGAGCACGACATGCGCGAAGCCGGCACCTGGGACGAGTCCAAACAGGCCGTCACCGACACCATCTGCCCCTACTGCGGTGTCGGCTGCACGCTGCAACTACACGTGCAGGACAACTCCATCGTGCGCGTCACCTCGCCCCACGATCACGACGTCACCGACGGCCACTTGTGCATCAAGGGCCGCTTCGGGTGGCAGTTCGTCCAGAACCGATAGTCCACGCCGGACTACAGGAGACGCTGAGACACGGAGGTTTCGGTCAAGGCGTCAAACTGCTGCCTGGCGCCGTCAGCGCCAGGCGGATCCATGCAGACTGCATGAAGGATTACACTCATAGGGTTGTAACTCTGCGCCTCTGCGCCTCCTGTAATCCGTCGTCGTTCAAGGAGCTCCCCGTGCCGCCCAGTGATATCGAGATTGCCCAGAAGGCCACCATGAAACGCGTAACCGAGGTGGCCGCCGGCCTCGGTATCCCCGAAGAGAGCCTGGAGCCCTACGGGCACTTCAAGGCGAAGGTCTCCCTCGATTTTGTCGACAGCCTGAAAGACCGGCCCAATGGCCGGCTGATTCTGGTCACGGCTATCAGTCCGACGCCGGCGGGCGAAGGCAAGACCACCACGACCGTGGGCCTCGGTGATGCGCTGAACCGCATTGGCAAAAAGGCGATCATCTGCCTGCGTGAGCCGAGCCTGGGCCCGGTGTTCGGGATGAAGGGTGGCGCGGCCGGAGGCGGGCACGCGCAAATCGTGCCGATGGAGGACATCAACCTTCACTTCACGGGAGACTTCTCGGCCATCGCGCTTGCCAACAACCTGCTGGCGGCGATGCTCGACAACCACATCCACCACGGCAACGCGCTGGGGATCGACGTGCGGCGCATCCAGTGGAAGCGCGTTGTAGACATGAACGATCGCGCGCTCCGCCAGATCGTGGCGTCGCTCGGCGGGCCCGGCAACGGCTTCCCCCGCGAAGACGGCTTCGACATCGTCGTCGCTTCTGAAGTCATGGCCATCTTCTGCCTGGCCACGTCACTGAAGGACCTGAAGACCCGTCTCGGCAAGATCGTGGTCGGCTACACGCGAGACCAGAAACCTGTGCTCGCCAGCGACCTGAAGGCGCATGGCGCCATGACCGTGTTGCTGCGCGACGCCCTCAAGCCCAATCTTGTGCAGACACTCGAGAACAACCCCGCGTTCGTGCATGGCGGGCCGTTCGCCAACATCGCGCATGGGTGCAACTCGGTGGTGGCCACCACTACGGCCCTGAAGCTGGCCGACTACGTGGTGACCGAGGCCGGGTTCGGCGCGGATCTTGGCGCGGAAAAGTTCATCGACATCAAATGCCGCAAGTCGGGTCTGCGGCCCGATGCCTGCGTGATCGTCGCCACCATTCGGGCGCTGAAGTACCACGGCGGTGTGGAGCGTGCGGCGCTCGGCCAGGAAGACCTCGGCGCACTCGAACGTGGCCTGGCAAACCTCGAGCGCCATATTGACAATGTGCGCACGCACTTCGGGCTGTTGTGTATCGTGGCCATCAATCGGTTCCCGGACGACACCGACGCTGAGATCGCGAAGCTGCAGGACATCACGGCGTCCAGCGGTGTGCCAGTGGTGCTGGCCACGCACTGGGCCGATGGCGGGGCCGGGGCCGAGAATCTGGCCAAGGCCGTTGTGGCTGTGATCGACAGCACGCCGTCCGCATTCCACTTCGTCTACGAAGACGACCTGCCGCTGTGGGAGAAGATGAAGGCCATTGCGACGAAGATCTATGGCGCCGCTGACGTGTCGGCCGACGCCAAGGTGCGCGGGCAGATTCGCAAGTTGCAGGAGGACGGTTACGGGCACTACCCCGTGTGCGTGGCCAAGACCCAATATTCGTTCTCCACCGACCCCGCCCTTCGCGGAGCGCCATCGGGTCACACGGTCAACATTCGCGAAGTGCGCCTGGCCGCCGGCGCCGAATTCATCGTGATGGTCTGCGGCGACATCATGACCATGCCCGGCCTGCCCAAAGTCCCGTCGGCCGAACACATCGACCTCGACGACAACGGCAAGGTCGTCGGCTTGTTCTGACACGGTAGCGACAATGAGCCATTCTTCCATTCGCTCAATGTAGACATTTCGCCACTTCGGACATTTCTGTCATTTCGCCATTGCAGGCGATGGTCCGGCAGACCCCTATGTTGCCATTCGATATATAATGGCAACATTAATAGGACAGCCATCGTCCAAAGGGTGGAACGCATGAAACTGAGCATGGGAGTGGTCACGGTGTTGCACGCGGTGGCCGACGGCAAACGGTTCGGGTTCGAGATCATGGACGCCACTGGGTTCACGAGCGGCACCGTGTATCCGGCGCTGGACCGCCTTGAGGAGGAGCGCTGCCTGAAGTCGTCCTGGGAGGACGCGAAGGTGGCGCACCGGGAAGGCCGTCCGCCGCGGCGATATTTTTCCCTCACGCCCACCGGCGCCGCCGTCCTGGGCGAGGCGATGCTGCGGTTCAAGAGCCTGCGCCCGGTGCCGTTGACCGTGACGCCAGGGAAGGCGCGTCGGTGACCACCGTCAGCCTGCGGCTTTCCCTGCTGTGTGTGGCGCTTGCGGCTCCGATGGTGCCGGCGTCACACCGCGCCGCCTGGCGACGGCAGTGGGAAGCCGATTTGCGCCACCAATCGGCGTTCCTGCGTGAGCACGGCCGGGGATGGAAGGGGCTGGACCTGTGGTCCCGCGCGCTGGGCACAGTGCCGCATGCGTGCGTTCTCAGAATACGGAGTTGGAGCATGCCGACAGTGTTTGCGGATATCCGGTACGGGACGCGTAGCCTGCTCAAGCAGCCGGGCTTTGCACTGGTGGCGATCTTGTTGCTCGGACTGGGCATCGGCGCCACCACCACCATCTTCAGCTGGGTCGAAGGCTTCGTGCTTCGCCCGCTACCCGGCGCGGCGAATGCGGATCGTGTGGTGGCGGTGCTCGGCACCACGCGGACACGCCGCGACATCAGCGTGTCGTACCCGAACTTCGCCGACATGCGCGATCAGAAGCCCGACAGCATTGCGGCCATGTTTGCCGGCCGGCTGGTGGCCCTCACGATTCGCGACGACCGCGACGCCTCGCGTGCCTGGGGCGAGCTGGTCAGCGGCGAGTTCTTTGACGTGCTCGGCGTCAGTCCCGCCCAGGGCCGCGTACTGTCGAGAGAGGACGACCGCGTGCCGGGCGGCCATCCGGTGGTGGTGCTCAGTCACGCGTTCTGGCAGCGCCAGTTCGCCGGCCGGGCCGACATTATCGGCCGTCCGTTGACCATCAACGGCAAGATCTTCAGCGTCATCGGTGTGACGCCGCCTGACTTCAGCGGATCGTCGGCCGGGATGCGCATCGATTTGTGGCTGCCGATGATGATGCAGGCGACGGTCTTGTCGGGCGACCGGCTCAATGCCCGTGGTGATGCATGGTTACAAGTGCGGGCGCGTCTGGCTCCGGAGGCCACCATCGAACAGGCGCAGGCCGGCCTGTCGGCAGTCGCGGCGCGCCTGGCTGCGTCGTACCCGGGCCCCAACACCGATCGCGGCGTGGCCCTGTATCCGCTCTGGTCTGCTCCAGGCACCGCCGCCAGCATTCTTGGGCCAATCCTCGGCGTGCTGTTCGCCCTGGTCGCCATCGTGCTGTTGATTGTCTGCGCCAATTTGGCCAGTCTGATGCTGGCTCGGGCCGCGGGTCGCGAGCGTGAAATTGCCGTCCGTCTGGCTCTCGGCGCCAGCCGTGTCCGCATCGTCCGTCAACTTCTTACTGAGAGTGTGGTGCTCGCCGTGGCAGGAGGTGCCGTCGGCCTCTTGCTGGCCGTGTGGGCGAGCCAGTTGTTTGGCGCGTTCATACCACCGACGCCGCAACCCATTACCGGCGAGGTGATCCTGGGCGCGCGCGTGCCGATGTTCGGTCTGGCGCTTGCGCTCGTCACCACCGTGTTTTTCGGATTGGCGCCGGCGCTGCAATCGACGCGACCGCGACTGGTCCCCGCCCTCAAGGACACCAAGGGGTCGATCGGCGGGCCACGGCGCACACGTCTGCGCAGTTCACTTGTCGTGGCGCAGGTGGCCATGTCGATGGTGCTGCTCATCGGCGCCGGTCTGTTCGTGCGCACTCTTCAGCAGTCGCAACGCGCCGATGTGGGTTTCGACCTCGAACAGGGTCTGTTTGCCTCCCTCGATCTGCTGCCTGCCGGATACGAGGCCACCACTGGAACCGCGTTTTACAAGAAGCTGATCGATCAGGTCCTGACCGTTCCCGGCGTCACCGCGGCAGGGCTGGCGAGAGACATCCCGCTCAAGCTCGGTGGGGGTAGTGATACATCCGGGGACATCGAAGGCTACGTGCCCGCCAAGGATGAGGAGATCACTCTTTACTACGATCGCGTGAGCCCGGGTTTCCTGCCTGCGCTTGGCGTTCCACTGGTCGAGGGACGAGGATTCACCGACCAGGATGACGCGGCTCATCCCAATGTCGTGATGATCAACGAGACGATGGCAAAGCGGTACTGGAAGACGCGTCCGGCCGTGGGCGGGCGCCTGCATCTGGGCGAGTGGTACACCGTGGTCGGCATCGTCAAGGACGTGAAATACACCACGCTCAACGCCGACCCTGTGGCATTTGTGTACCTTCCGCTGTACGCCGCGTATCGACCCGATACGACGTTGCTCGTGCGGACAGCTGGTGAGCCGGCGGCGGTGATCGGTGCGCTGCGCTCGGCCGTGAGCGGACTGGACGCTGACCTGCCACTGTTCGACGTGCGGACGGCAGCCGAGCAGCGGCAGGTGGTGACGTTCATTCCGGCGCTCGCAGCGTCGTTGCTTGGCGCATTCGGTGTGGTGGCGCTCCTGCTGGCGACAGTGGGTCTTTACGGGCTGCTGGCGTATTCAGTGAGCCAGCGGACGTCTGAGATCGGTGTGCGCATGGCGCTCGGTGCCCAGCAGGGAGACATCCTCCGCCTGGTGGGCCGCCATGGAATTGTGCTGACGGTCATCGGTGGTGCGATCGGACTCGTCCTGGCGCTGATTGTGATGCCACTCGCGAGCAGCCAGCTCGTCGGCGTAGGCGCCCGCGACGGTCTGACGTATCTCATCGCCGCGGTTTGCCTCACAGTGGGCGCCGCGGCGGCCAGCTACTTCCCGGCTCGCCGTGCGGCGCAGACCGACCCCCTGCGCGCGCTGCACTACGACTAAGGCTTTCTACCATGAAGAGCATGAAGCTCCATGAAGGGCGCGGGGTTGGGTGCCGCCTGCGGCGGCATGCACGAGTGGAGGGCCGTCACAAATGAACGCACCGGCCGTTGCTTGCGGTGTGTTCATTTGTGACGGCCCTCCACTCGAGCAGCCCGGCGGAGCCGGGCCCCCAACCCCGCGCCTTCTGACAGCCCCTTCAACCTTCCTTCATGGATCTTCATGGCCCTTCATGGTGAATAGAGATGAGAGAGGGTTGCTCATCGGCGTCCGCAGGTGACACGCTGTAGGGATGCGTATCATTCGAGACTTGCTGGGGATGTCGTCTGAGGGCGAACGGAGTGGCGGCGACACGATCCGGCGTATCGCCGACGAACTTGATCGCCTTGAGCCCGACCACGCCAAGTACCTCGCCTCGTTCGCGTTCATCCTGTCGCGCGTGGCCAATGCCGATCATGAAGTGACCGCCGATGAAGTGGCCGCCATGGAAGACTTGGTGATCAAAAAGGGCGGCGTGACCGACGGCCAGGCGGCATTGGTCGTCCAGATGGCGCGCTCCCAGCAGAAGCTGTTCGGCGCGACGGACGATTTTCTGGTGACCCGCGAACTCGAGCGGGTGGCGACCTACGAGCAGAAGACGTCGCTGATCGATTGTCTCTACGCGGTGGCCGCCGTGGACGAGCGCATCTTTAACGCCGAGGCCAACGAAATCTCGCGGATTGGCCGCGAGCTGAAGGTGGACCAGGCGGACTTGTCCAACCTGCGCAGCAAGTACCGTGACTTCCTCGAAGCGCGCAAAGGCCTGACGCCTGGAGACTGACGCGCCGCTGTTCCCCGTCATTCACGAAGACGAGCATCTGCTCGTTGTGAACAAGCCGGCAGGGCTGGTGTGTCATCCGACCAAGGACGGGCCTCTCTCAAGCCTCATCGGCCGCGTCCGTCTGCATCTGGGAGATACCGAAGGCCGCCTCGTGAATCGCCTCGATCGCGAGACCAGCGGCATCGTGCTTATCGCCAAAGGCGCGGTCGTGGCCGCCGAGCTGGGCCGACTCGTCGCTGGGTCAGGCCCCGGCGCGGCCGACAAGGCCTACTCGGCCATCGTCGAAGGCCACGTCTCGCCGGACGAGTGGCTCATCGACGCGCCCCTCGGCAAGGACGAAAACAGTCCGGTGGCCATCAAAGACTGTGTGCGTGCCGACGGCGCGGCCGCCCAGACTCGTGTCCGGCTCATCCGAACCTTTGTGCGCGACGAGGCGCCATTTTCGCTGCTCGACGTCTCGCCACTCACGGGACGCAAGCACCAGATTCGCATCCACCTTGCGCATGCCGGGTATCCAATCGTCGGCGACAAACTCTACGGCGCCGACGAACAGCGTTATCTGCGCCTGGTCGAGGGGCGTCTGACAGACGATGACCGGCGCGCGCTGCGAATGACGTGTCACGCGTTGCACGCCAGGGCGCTCGCGTTCGAGTGGCGAGGGCAGACGTGGCGGTTCGAGGCCGAGGCAGGCGCGGAGTTTCTGGCGTTCGTTCAATGATCTACGATGGAGGCCGCGCTGGCTGTTACGAGGAGGTCTGATGAAACGTAGTTGGGTTTGGATTGTGGTCGCTTCAATCGCGATGGGAGTGTTCGTGCCGGCGACGGCCGCGGCACAGGCGGTGGCGGCTACCGACGATCCCGATCGGGACCTTCAGGTGGTGGTGGGTGAGCCCGACTTCACGCTGGGTGCGTTGCCCACGACGTTGCGGCTGCCCAAAGGCAAGATGGCCTTCCGCATCACGCACAGGTTCACCTACAAAATCAACGATGGGTCGTTCGGGCAGTTTCTTGAAAACGGCCTGGGCTTCGATAGCTCGGCCACGTCGGGGTTCGAACTGCGCTTCGGCCTGGCGGCCGGAACCCAGCTGACCGTTCATCGCACCGGGTCACGAAACATCCAGTTCTTGGCGCAGCGCCAGATGGTGGCGCAGGGTGACGGCCGCGGTCTCTCATTCGACGTCGTCGGCGCCATCGAGGGGCAGAACAACTTCCGCGAGGAGTACTCCTTTGTCGGTGGAGCCGTGTTGTCGCACCGCATGGGCGATCGCGGGGCCATTTACCTTGAACCTATTTTCGTGGCCAATGCGACGCCGGAGTTTCCGGACTCGGACCAGAACACCCTCGTCCTCGGCGTGGGCACACGAATTCGACTCGGCAATTCTCGGGCGTACCTGGTGGCTGAAGTGGCGCCTCGTGTGTCCGGGTATGACGGCGGCAGCTCGCTGATGACGTTTGGCATTGAGAAGCGGGCCGGCGGCCACATGTTCCAGCTCAACGTGTCGAACGCGTTCGGCACCACGCTGACCCAGGTGGGCCACGGCGGCCCCGCAACCAAACACTGGCATCTCGGGTTCAACCTGACACGCAAGTTCTACTGATCATGCGCTTTCGATCGCTCCGCGCTCGCCTTCTTGGCGTTCAAAGTGTCCTGGTCGTTGGCCTGACCGTGGCGACCCTCACCGTCGTCAGCGTACTGGCCAACCGGGCGGTGGGGGACCGCATCTCGTCCGACCTCGAGCGGAGCCGCAACACCGTGGTGGCGGCAGAAGGCGAGCGCGCGGGCCAGCTTCGACTCGTGGCAGAGTTGGTCGCGTCCTTTCCGGATTTGCGTGCGTTGTTTGGCACCGACGAAGCCACCATCCGGGATTTTCTTGCGAGCTACCTCCAGACGCACGGCCGCCGGGAACTGCTGCTGGCGCTCGATACGTCGGGCAGGGTCGTTGCGCGCACCGATACGTTCGCGCCGCTCGCACTTCCGGACATCGCGGCGACCTGGATTGAACCGACGCTGCGAGGCCAGCCCGCGGGCGGCTATTTCACCGTGGACGGCCGGCCCTTCCAGGGACAGTTGGCAGCAGCGGTTGCAGGGGGCACCGTCTTCGGATTCGTGATGGCCGCCGCTCCGGTGGACGACGACTGGGCGTCGGCGCTGAAGAAGGCGAGTGAGCAGGAGATCGTGATCCTGTCCACCCAGGGCGTGGCCGGCAGCACCTTGCCGCGCGCCCAGCTTCCCTGGCGCACGTCGGCGGATTTCGGGGCAGATACGGGTTCGGCGAGCCCGCTCCAGGTGTCGATCGACGGCGAACGATACCAGGCCGTTGGCGTCGCCAGCGAGGGTGCCAGTCCCATTCGCGTCGTCAGTCTCAGGTCGATTGACCGGGCGCTCGCGCCGTATCGGAGCATCCAACTCGGTCTGCTCCTCATGGGACTCGTGGCGGCCGCCGCGGGCATCGCCGGTAGCGCGGTTTTTGCGCGCTCACTGACGGCCCCGATCGGACAACTTGTCCAGGCCACCGAACGAGTCACGGCCGGCCACTACGACGTGACGCTGCCAGTGACACGGCAGGACGAGCTTGGGGCGCTCGCCGGTTCGTTCAACACGATGACGGCCGGATTGCGGGAGCGCGCCGACATGGAGAAGTTCATGTCGCATTCGACCGTGGAAATGATTCATCGCGGAGCCACGCCCGCCGAACGACATCGCGGCGAGCGCTGCGCGATGACGGTGCTCTTCAGCGACATCCGCGGTTTCACCTCGTTTGCCGAGCAACGCGCGCCCGAAGACACGGTGACCTTGCTCAACGAATACCTGCATCTGCAGGCCGACATCGTGAAGCGGTTCGGCGGCGACATCGACAAGTTCATGGGCGACGCCGTCTTCGCCCAGTTCACCGGCCCCGACATGGCGCTCAACGCGATTCGCTCAGCGGTGGAGATTCAGCGCGCGGTGGCGAACGCCACGGCCGCCGACCCTACGCGTCCGCCGCTGGCCGTCGGCATCGGTATCGCCACAGGCGATGTGGTCGTCGGCAGCATCGGCAGCGACGACCGGCTCGATCACACGGCCATCGGCGCCCCGGTGAATCTGGGCTCGCGGCTGTGCTCGGCCGCCGAACCGCACGAGGTGCTGATGAGTGAGGCCACATACCAACTCGTCCGGGATCTCGTGGCCGCCGAGCCTGTGCCACCGATGTCGGTCAAGGGCATCAGCGCGGCCGTCCAGGCGTACCGAATGAAGCGGAGCTAGTCGCCGCCTTTATACGCTGACGCCGGATACGGTTTGCCGAATTTGTCGGTGCGTGGCGCCTGCACAAACGCAGACTCGTCGAGTGTGATTCGCACAGGATTCGTGGCGTTGCCCGCAACCTGCACTTCCACCGAGACGGGGGCGGCTCGTTCTGAAACCGCAGTGACCCGGTAGCGGCCCGCCGGCACATCCAGTCGCCACGCGCCGTCCGCGGCCGTCGTTGTCACCCACGGTGTCGGCGCCACCACCACAAACGCCACCATCTGCGGATGGATGTTGCAGAAAACGTTGTAGACCGACGGCTGCGAGAAGACCCGATCTTTCGAGGCGCCGCCGCGATAGAGACCGAGGTCGAACGGTTGCGGACCAGACAACGAAAAGGCGTTGTGGAAGATGGCGTCCTCATTGGGAAAGGTCACCGTGGTCCCGACAGGAATGCCCATCACCCTTGGCGCGAACGACTTGTTCTTCTGCGCCATTGTCGCGGTCGTCGGTCGCACGCGTGGTGCGGCGCCGCCGATCGGCTCCGCATACACCACACTTGTGGCTGGCGAGGCACCGTCACGGGTCTTCGTCGTCACCTGCCCGGCGAGCCCGACCTGTACGGCCGCAGGCTGCGCCAGCCCCACAGTGAGAGTCGCGGCGGTTAGAACAACGACCAATGCGACGTTGCGGGCCCGCATGTTCAGAACCTCACCGCGAACGCCGCGTTCACATGGTGGTTCCTTCTATTGACCGGCTGGAGTCCACCCCGCGTCTCGAGCCATCGATACTCGATCGACGCCGCGAGCTCTGGGCTGATCGCGAACATCACGTTGCCGAACATCGTGCGATTCCTGACGCGAGCCAGGACGCCGGCCGCGGCGTCCGGTGTGTCGATGCCGGCACCGGCGTTGAGGGAGGCACGCTGGCTCAGCGCGAGTTGCCCTTCAATCCATCCGCCCGACGCCTTTCCGGGCTGCGACAATGCGCCGCCAAACGCCTCGGCATTTTCCGCGATGAACCATTCGCCCGCCGCGCCGATGCGACCCGTGCGCACACGGAAATCCACTGCGGCTGCCCACGACGTCGATGTGGTTCCGGCGGATCGTCGTTTGCCGACGTGACCCGACACCGCGAACGCGGCCTCTGACGCCGCGTCGGGGTTGTCGCGGCCCACCCCAAGCCTGGCCTGGAAGGCAGGCGTCTTCGACCGTTCGCCCGCCCCGGCCTCAGGAGCAAACTGATACGCGTTGGCGGCATCGCCCGCGATCGGCGCCACGATACCGATGGCGCTGTGCCAGCCACGGCCCAGGTCTTGTTCGACACGCACCTGGGGCGCGCGCAGATACAGGTTGCCCGAGCGGAACAACATCGGGAACGACAAGGCCGCGAGCGAGGACGGATCGCGTGGCGCGAGCAGCACGTGGTCCTGGCCGATCTGAATCGCCGTGCCCTCGCGCTCGAGCCGGCCGAAGGCGTACACAAGGCGCGGCAGGCCCATCGCCGTGCCGGTCTGGAATCCCGGGGTGCCGCCGAAGAAGTCGGCCAGCACCGCGCCTGTAGCCGTCCACTCGCCGACCGCCACGCCGGTCATCGCCAGCCCAATTCGACTCTGTCGGACCGTGCCCGACATTGATCCCGTGGGGGACCCGGCCGCGGACGCGTCCACCAAGTTGGGGTTCTCAAGCCAGTTCGCGGTACCGGAATTGAAGAACGTGTTGGACAGAATGGTGCCCGACAGTTTCACGGGCTGTCGCGACGCCGACTCGACCTTGGTCTGCGCCAGGTCCGCCACTTGCGACTGGAGCATCTCGAGTTGAGCGGGCGTGACTTGAGCCGCCGGCGCCGCCTGGGGTCCGCTGCGCCGGTCGCCGATCGCGGTGCGAAGGTCGGCGAGAAGCGCTCGAAGCGCGCTCACCTCGTCGCGAAGTTCGTTCACCTCCGCACGCAGGGCTACGATGTCGGGAGAGGTGGATGGACGCGTGGCGCCGTCGGGGACCTGAGCGGCGGACGGATGCGCCGCGACCAGCACAGTGGCGAAAAAAAGGCCGTCGGCCAGTGACGGGTGCGCAGGAATTGAGTGACCATGGGCAGCATTGTAGGCCCTCCCAACCCGGCACCGAAGCGTGTCGTCTAAGCCCCGAGGACGTCTATGTTTGGACAGTGGTTCACCGGCATCGGACTCGATGCCAAACAGGTTGCACGTGGATTGATGGCCAGCCGGGCGTTCACCGTGGTGGCGGTGCTGTCGCTGGCGATTGGCATCGGCGCCAATGCCGCGATCTACAGTGTGATTCGCACCGTGCTGCTCGATCCCATGGCCGTGCGCACGCCTGATGAACTCGCGCTGGTCTATTGGCACCAGCCGGGAACGCTCTCGGTCAGCCAGATGAACTCGAGCGGCCACCAGGACGCCGGCAGCGGCCTCTCGTTCCGCAGCAACTACAGCTATCCGATGTATCGCGCGATCCAGCAGGTCGCGCCGGCCGGAGTCAGTGTGGCCGGGTTCAATTTTCTGCGCGACGTCACGGTTGCGGTGGGTGACGAGCCCGCGGTGCTGGCCGGTGGCCTCGTCGCCGACGGACGGTACTTCGGCGTCGTCGGCCCCCGGATGCATCTCGGCCGGCCATTCGGAGACGCCGACGATCAAGAAGGCGCCCCGCTCGTGGCTGTCCTCGGCCATTCGTTCTGGATGCGCACGTTCGGCGGAGACCCATTGGTCGTGGGCCGTCAGGTGCGGGTGAATGGTGTGTCTGTCGAGGTCATTGGAGTGACCGCGGCCGAGTTCCGCGGATTGTCGAAGGGCGGCTTTTTTCCGCAGACCGAGATCACCCTGCCGATGGCGGCCGTCAATCTCCTGCAACCCCAGTGGGGCGACGGCGTTCCGCTCATGACGAGCCCCCGCCATCTCTGGGTGCGGCTGATTACCCGCGTCGCACCCGGCACTTCGCAGGCGACGATGACAGGCGCATTGGCGTCGGTGATACCCGCACACGTGGCTGGCCTTGTGGAACCCAACGCAGCGCCCGCGTTCGTGCTGATGGTGCCTGGCGCCCGCGGCCTCGATCAGACCCGGCCTGAGTTGCGCCAACTCCTGTACGTCCTCATGGGCGTGGTTGGCGT
Organism: Acidobacteriota bacterium; assembly: GCA_016716905.1. Taxonomy (NCBI): domain Bacteria; kingdom Pseudomonadati; phylum Acidobacteriota; species Acidobacteriota bacterium. The sequence continues at coordinate 864,316 of JADJUS010000004.1, forward strand.
GGTGCTGCTGATCGCGTGCGTGAACCTGGCGGGATTGATGCTCGCACGAGGCATCGCGCGCCAGCGGGAGATGGCAGTGCGCCGAGCGCTCGGCGCCGGTCGCGCACGGCTGGTACGAGGCTTGTTGCTCGAAGGCCTGATGATCGCTGTCGCCGGCGGAACGCTCGGCATCTTTCTGACGTTCCTGAGCCGCGGCCTCCTCACATCCGCACTCAACGCCGGTCTCGGATCCGGACCGTTTGTGCGCCAACCACTCGACGTCTCGATCGACTTGCCGCTGGTGGCTGCCACGTTCGGCCTCTCCCTGGTCGCCGCGCTGGTTTTCAGCCTGCTGCCCGCCGCGCGCCTCACGCGAGTGGAGCAAACCTCGCACTTCAAACCCCAGGCCGCCGGCTCCGGCACTCCCAGGCTCACCCTGGGCCGGGCGCTTGTCGCATTACAGATCGGCATCTCTGTGCCGCTGCTCGTGTGCGCGCTGCTCCTGCTGCGTACCGTCTCGAATCTCGGCGCGGTGGACCTGGGCTTTAATGCGCAGGGCCTCGCGTTCTTCCGGCTCGAACTGGCCGCGGCCCGCCTCCCCGACGCCGATCAGCGCACGCTGTATCAACGAGTGCTCAACGCGGTGGAACGTGTGCCCGGTGTGGAATCGGCAAGTTCGATTGAGAACGTGCTGATGAGTGGCGTCACATCCAACACCAACGTGGTGATCAACGGCCAGCAGCACTCGCTCTACACCAACGCCGTGGGGCCGGGCTTTCTCGGCACCATGGGAATGCGCCTGTTGGCAGGTCGAGCACCCGGTGTGCAGGACGTGGCGGGTGGGCCGCCGGTGGGCGTGCTCAACGAGACCGCCGCCCGGTTGTTTTTTGGCGACGGTCCGGCCATCGGGCAGACGATCCGTGCAGGCCGACGCACTGTGGAAGTGATTGGCGTGGTCAGCGACACCCGCTACGACTCGCAGCGAGCGGCGGTGAGGCCGACGATGTTTGACTCGGCGTTGCAGCGGGCGGGCTTCACGACAAATATCGTGGTGCGATCCGCGATGCCGGTGGAGCAATTGGCGCCGGAACTGCGTCGCGCCGTCGCCGGCGTCAGCGCGGCACTGCCGGTGCCCGACGTCCGTTCGCAGGTGGCGCAGGTGGACGAACGAGTGGCGCGCGAACGCGTCTTCGCCAGGCTCCTCGCGATCTTCGGCGGCTTCGCGCTGCTTCTGGCCAGCATCGGCCTGCATGGTGTGACGGCGTACTCGGTCAGTCGCCGCACCAATGAAATTGGTGTGCGCATGGCGTTGGGGGCGTTGCCCCGGCAGGTCCTGTGGATGGTGCAGAAGCAGGTGGCCTGGCTCGGCGTCGCCGGCCTCGTGCTTGGTGTGCCGCTCGCGTACGCCGCAGCGCCACTCGTTGGCGCACTCTTGTTTGGCGTTGCGCCCGCAGACGGGCGGGCGATGGCCGGGGCCGCCGCCGTGATGCTGGCGGTGGCGCTGCTCGCGGGATACCTGCCGGCTCGCCGGGCCTCGCGGCTGAATCCGTTGGCCGCGCTCCGCCGCGAGTGATACCAGGCGCTGGAGCAGCGTCGAGGCTGCTACCATGCGCACATGGTTCGCGCCCGTCTCTCCCTTCTCGTCTTCCTCACTGCGATCATCGTCGCGTTCCCCACACAGCCGAGCGCACAGGCGTCGGACGCATTCACGCGCCTGCTGTCCGAGGTATCCGCCTATCGCGGACGCGGGTTTACATTGCCGCTGCCCGCTGGCGTGCCGGCCCGGTATTCGCGGCGCATGGAAGACGTCTCGGAGGCGAGATACACGGCTGAGGCCACGGCGCTGGCGGGGTTTGCCGCGCGGCTCGAGGCCATCGATCGCACCACACTGCCGGCAGAGACGCAGCTTGACGCAGAGATCCTGAGCCGGCAACTCCGCGACCGGCGGCAGGAACTGCGCTTCCGCGCGTTCGAGATTCCGATCGGCAGTCGCGAGGGATTTCATTTCGAATTGCCCGCGGTGCCCGATCGCTACAGCTTCGACACCGTTGGCCAGTACGACAACTACATCGCGACGCTCCAATCGTTCGGCGAGCACTCGTCGCAGCGCATCGCGATGCTCCGCGCGGGGTTGAGGTCGGGTCGCACGGTGCCGCGTGACGTGCTCGCCGGCTATGACGAGCCGGTGGCGGCGCAGATTGTGGCGGACGTCACCCAGAGTCCGCTCTACGCCCCCTTCGCGCGAGTGCCGGCCGCGTTGCCCGCGGCCGATCGCGAGCGCATTGTCGCCGACGGTGCAGCGGCCTTGCGCGATTCGGTGATGCCCGGCCTGCGGACGTTCCTGGAGTTTCTGCGCCGCGAGTACATCCCCGGCGCGCGCGCAACGCTCGGTCTGTTGAGCCTGCCCGACGGCGCGGCCTTTTATCAGCATCGCATCCGGATGCACACCACGCTGGAACTGTCGCCTGAAGAGGTGCACGAGATCGGCCGTCGCGAAGTGGCGCGACTTCGCGTGGAGATGGAGCAGGTCAAAACCCGTGCGGGCTTCAAAGGGTCGCTCGCGGAGTTCATGACATTCCTGCAGACAGACCCGAGGTTTACTGTTGAGACCGAGGAGCAGTACCTGCAGGCCGTCGCGCTCGCATCGAAGCGGATGGACGGTGAGCTGCCACGGCTGTTTTCGCTTGTGCCGCGCGCTCCGTATGGCATCAGACCGATGCCCGAACGTATTGCCATCCGTCAGTCGGCCGGCTACTACGACGCCGGCGCCGCGAATGGCAGCCGCGCGGGCTGGGTCAACATCAATACGTCTGATATTCGTGCGCGTCCGCTGTACGTGGTTGAGGCCCTGGCCTTCCACGAGGGCGTGCCCGGGCATCACCTGCAAATCATGCGCACGCAGGAAAACACTGCGCTCAGCGCTTTCCGCCGTGGCCTGGGCATCACCGTGTTCACCGAAGGATGGGGCTTGTACGCCGAACGCCTCGGCCGTGAAGTGGGGTTCTTCAAAGACCCGTACAGCGACTTCGGCCGGCTGACGTATGAAATCTGGCGCGCGGTGAGGTTGGTCGTGGACAGCGGCGTGCACGCGTTGGGATGGACGCGCGCGCAGGGCATCGCTTACATGGCAGAGAACACAGGATTCAAGTCCGGTCCTTCCATCGCTGAAACCGATCGGCACATCACCGAGGCCGGCCAGGGACTGGCCTACACGTTCGGCATGCTCAAGATTCTTGAGCTGCGCGCGAAGGCCGAAGCGCGACTGGGCGCGCGATTCGACATCAAGGCGTTCCACGAGGCCATCCTCAGGAACGGTCCCCTGCCGCTCGACCTGCTCGACCGCGAAGTCACCGCCTGGATCGAGGCGACGGCAAAGTAGCTACTACTGCCGGTCGAACGGCACGCCGATGTGCGCCGGCAGATGGTCCACACGGACGATCAGCTGGGTATACATGAACGTGATGACCATGCGGCCGTCGGCGAGACGGGTGACCGGCACTTGCAGGTTCTGCTTGATGTGCCAGTCGTACAGGTCGTAGAAAACGTCCATGCCGATTTCGCAGAACTCGGGGAACTTCCCGTTCGTGCGCCAGTAGAGCGTGTAGGCCTCACGGAGCTTGGGGATGAACCCGTAGGCCAGCGAGTTTGAGCGGAAACTGCTGTTGAGCCCGTTGAGGGCCCCGGCGGCTTGCGCGGAATTGTCGGCGATGCGTCGGAGGGCGACGTTGTCGATCTCCTGCGGCGCATCCAGGGGCGGGGTATCCGGTGGTGCAGCCGTGGTGCCTGCCGCGGCGGTGGCCGTCGCCATTGCACCGAACGCACTGCCTGTCACGAGTTCTCGGCGTGTGATCATAGGGTCTCCTGTTCCGGCCATTATGACGTCGCAGATCGCTTGACGGATGGCGGTGCCGCCACCTACGCTCTCACCACGATGTACTCACGAGACGAAGTCAAGGCCATCACCGACAAGATTTTCAACATGGCGCAGGGCCACGACGTGGAAGTGGACCTCACGGGCTCGGAACGCTCCGGCACCCGGTGGGCGAACTCGACGATCACGACCAACCTCATCCAATACGACCGCAGCCTGACGCTGACGGTACGTGTGGGAGAGAAGGTCGCGAGTGCCACCACCCGTGACTTCAGTGACAACGGGCTGAAAGAAGCCGTCGCCGAAGCCATCACCACGGCCAAAGGCAACCCCGACTCGCCGAATCTGCCGGCGCTGCTCGGCGCGCAGACCTACATCCCCGTGGACGCCACGCTCTCGAGCGGCGTGAACTTCGGCCCGCGCGAACGCGCGATGATGGTCAAGGCCAGCAGCGACATCTGCGAAAAGCGCGGTGTGCTGGGCTCGGGCTACATTCCGAAGACCCACCAGACCAACTGCACGGCCAACACCAAGGGCCTTTTTGCGTACTACGCGTTTGCCGAGACGGGTTTCGTGCTGACGTGCCGCATGCCCGACGGCAGCGGATCCGGCTGGGCCGGTACGACGGGCATCAAGGACCCTGCGATGATCGATCCGGTGGCCCTGACCGACGTGGCTGCGGGCAAAGCACTCCGCAGCCGCAATGCCCGCGCGCTTGAGCCGGGTCGCTACACCGTGATCCTCGAACCGCGCGCCAACGCGCGATTCCTCTCGCTCCTGACCGGCATCTTCAACCAGGGCGGCGGTCCCGGTGGTCCCGGTGGTCCCGGCGGTCCCGGCGGCCCCGGCGGCGGGGGCGGGTTCCCGGGCGGCGGAGGCGGTGGACTCGCCTTCATGCGCGACAAGAAGCCCGGCGACAAGATCCTGAGCGACCTCGTGACCCTGCGCAGCGATGTGGGCAACCCCATCCTCCGTCAAACCACAATGCTCGCGAACAACACACCTGCCGCTCCGGCCACCTGGGTGGAGAAAGGCGTGCTGCGAAACCTCGCGGGTGGGCCCGACGGTCCGAAGGCCACCACCAACATGAGCCTCGTGATGGACGGCTCCGACCTGTCGGTGGACGACATGGTCAAGCAGACCAAGCGCGGACTCCTCGTGACGTTCTTCTGGTACATCCGCGGCGTGGACAACGCGACCCTGCTGAACACCGGCATGACCCGCGACGGACTCTTCCTGATCGAAAACGGCGAAATCACACGGCCCGTCCAGAACTTCCGTTGGAACATGTCGCCGCTCGTGGGCTACAACAACGTCTCGCTGGTCGGCAAACCCGTGCCCATGCACATGGGCGAGTCGTATGACGGCGGGGGCACCGCGTTCATCCCGCCCGCGCGACTCGAAGATTTCTACATGACGTCCATTTCCCCGGCGGTTTGATTTATGGCAACTACACGACGAGATTTCATCAAGGTCGCCGCGGCCTCCGGCATTGTCCTCGCCTCGAGCGACCTCATCGGCGACTTGCTCGCGCAGTCTCCAGGACGCGTGCTGCAGTCGAAGTTCAAGGGCCTGGCCGACATCGCGCTGGCTGAGTGCAAGACGGCCGGCTGTTCCTACTACGACATCCGGTTCACACGCACCATGACGCTGCCGGGCGTGTTCGCCTCAGCAGGCGCACCTGGCGCCGGGGGCGGACGTGGCGGCGGCCGGGGTGGTGGCGGCGGAGGTGGTGGCCGCGGTGGCGGTGGCGGACGAGGTGGCGGTGGCCAGGCGGGACCGCCCAACGATCCGGACGGCACGCCGCGTGCAGCCGGCTTCGGTGTGCGCGTGATCCATGGCGGCGTCTGGGGTTTCGCGAGCAGCCCGATTGTCACCGAAGACGAGATTCGCCGCATCGCGCGGTTGGCCGTTGAAGTGGCGCGCGCCAGCGCGATTGCCAGAAAGACGGACGTGCGCCTGGCGCCAGTGCCGCCGTACCAGGTCTATTGGCGCACCGAGATGACGATGGACCCGATGACCATGTCGGCCACCGCGCAGCAGTCGGCGCTGCAGGCCGTGGTGGATGCCGCCATCACGCACAAGGACATCATTGCGGCCAACGCCTCGGCCACCTTCAACACCGAGTGGAAGTACCTCGCGACCTCCGAAGGCTCCTACATCGAGCAGGATCTGTTCGGCACGTCCGCCAACTTCACAGTGACCGCCAAGCGCGGAGATGCCACGGCCTCGCGGTCGCTCGGTATTCCTGGTGGGATGGGCGGCTGGGAACTCGTGGAAGCGGATCGCATGCGCGCGCATGTGGATCGGCTCGCCGACGAGGCGCATGAACTGGCGGCCGCCACGCCGATCACTCCCGGCGTGCGCGATCTTGTGCTGGCACCCTCACACCTCGCGCTCACCATCCACGAAATCATCGCCCACGCCACCGAACTCGACCGCATCGTCGGCTACGAAGCCAACTATGCCGGCACGAGCTTTGTGAAGGTGGCCGACATCGGCAAACTCAAGTACGGATCGAAGTTGCTCAACGTAACTGGCGACAAGGTGCGGCCCGGCGGTCGCGCCACCGTTGGGTACGACGATGACGGCGTGAAGACGACGCAGTTTCCGATTGTGCGGGATGGCATTCTGGTGGGGGTGTCGAGCAATCGCGAGACCGCGCATTACATCGGCGACAAAGAGAGTCGTGGCTGCACACAGGCCAGTTCGTGGCGCGACTACCCGTTCCTGCGGATGCCGAATGTGCACATCGATGCCGGGCCGAAGGGGTCGCCGACGCCAGAGGAGATCATCGCCGACACCAAAGACGGCGTGCTCATCGAAGGGTCGGGCAGTTTCTCGATCGACCAGCAGCGCTACAACGGCCAGTTCGGCGGCCAGGCGTTCTGGGAAATCAAGAACGGCAAGAAGACACGTGCAGTGACGAACGTGACCTACAACGCCATCACCACGGACTTCTGGGCCAACCTCAATGCCATCTCGGGTCCAGAGTCGTGGCAGCAGTTCGGCGTGGGCGGCGACGCCAAGGGCCAGCCGACGCAGGGGCAGGCGGTGTCGCACGGGTCGCCGTGGATGCGCATTGGACGCATCATGGTGGGCGCGGCGTACCAATAGACCCGTCGCTTCACTCCGCGCGCAACGCGTTGAGCGGATCGGTCGAAGCGGCGCGCCGCGCGGGAAGGTAGCTCGCCAGGCCCGCAACCACGAACAGAATCACGGCGACGGCCGCGAAGGTCGGGATGTCGAACGCGCGCGCACCGAGCAGGTACGCCGACGCCACCCGGGTGGCGGCCGCAGCGCCGGCCAGTCCGATGACCACGCCGATGCCGGCCATGCGCAGGCCGTCGCGCACCACCATCTGCAGCACGTCCGAAGGCCTGGCACCCAGCGCCATGCGCACACCGATCTCCCTCGATCGGGTGCTGACGACAAACGCCAGTACACCGTAGAGCCCGGCACTAGCCAGCAGCAGTCCACTTGCGCCGAGCACGCCCGTGACGATCGCGGCTACACGCTGGGGAAACACGGCGAAGGTCGTTTCGTCTGCCAGCGTCGTGACGGTCGGCACCGGCACATGGGGCGCCGCTTCGCGAACCGCCGCACGAATGGCTTCCGCGGCACCAGTGGATCCGGGCGTCGTGCGCACGAAGACCGTCTGGCCCGACTGCCATCGCTGCGACATCGGGAAGTACGCAAATGGCCCGTCGGCTTCGTCCAGCGTGGAGTGTTTGATGCTGCGAACAACGCCGACAACGGTCACGCGATCCTCTCCCATGGCGAAGGAGTTGCCAACCGCGGACCCATTGGGCCAGACCTCGGCCGCAAATGTGTCGTTGACCACCGCCACCTTGGGTGCGGTGACGGTGTCGTAGGTCGCGAAGTCGCGACCGGCGAGGAGTGGAACGCCGAGCGTGGTGAAATAGCCCGTGTCGGTGATGGCGGAGCGCACAGAGGTGCGTGCGCCGTTAACCGTGATCGTCGTGCCGCTGGCCGTGGCGCCGAGCGGAATGAAGTTGCTGAAGGAGACGTGTGTCACGCCAGGCCCGCTCTCAAGGCGCCTCCGCAGGTCGGTGAAGAAGCGCTTCCCCTGCGGCTCATCGAATCCGTAGCTTTCTGTGGTGAAGGCGGCGGTGGACACGTTGTCCACAGAGAACCCGATGTCGACGGTTGAGCCGTGCGACAGCGCCCGGATGAACACGCCGGCGACGGCGAGCAGCACCAGGGAGCCGGCGAGTTGTCCGACGATCAGTGTCTTCGTGAGACGTGACCGCCGGCCGCTGCTGCCGCGCGATGATGCCCGCAGAAGGCCGCCGGGGCTGTGACTCGCGCCGCGGAGCGCCGGGCCCAGGCCGAAGGCGAGCCCCGCGACGAGTGACACCATCACTGCGAATGCGCAGACGCGCAGGTCAGGAGACAGTTCAAGGAACAGTCCCGTGTCACCCGGAATCGGCAGGCGCTCAAGCGCCGACGTGGCGGCCCACGCAACCAGCACACCGCCGCAGGCGCCAAGCCCGAACACCGTCAGGCTCTCGGTGAGCAGTTGCCTCACAAGTCTGCCGCGGCGAGCGCCCAGGGCCGTGCGCAGTCCCATCTCGCGTTGTTTGGACGTGGCGCGCGCAGCGAAGAGCGACGACACGTTGGCGCCGGCAATCATCAGCACCAGCACGGCCGCTCCCAGCAGCATCCCGCCAAATCCGAGAATGGCCTTCCGCGCATCGTCTGGCAGCCCCGTCAACGGTACGAGACGGATATCGCTGTAACGCGGGAACGTGTCCGACCCGCCGGGCGCGGCCCATGCCGCGGTCAGTCCCGCCAGTTCGGTACGTGCTCGATCCGAATTGGTGCCGCCGGCAAGGCGGCCGAACATCCACAGCCAGGGTGCGTCCGCGAGGTCGCGGCTGGGTTTGATGTGCGGTTGAGCAGATGACGTCACCCAGGCGTCCACACGCAGTGGTGTGAAGACCCCACTGAACCCCTCAGCCGCCACACCGATCAGCCTGTACGGTCGCCCGTTGAGTGTGACTGTTTGCCCGACGGCGTCCGGATTTGCGGCGAGCCGTGATTGCCAGAACCGATGTGACACGACGACGACGGGTTCAGGGTGGGAGGTGTCGGTGGCAAAGAAGCGGCCGGCTGCCGGCCTGACACCAAGCACATCGAAGTAGTTGGGACTGACGATATTGCCGCCGACGGCCAGATTCTGGTCGCCGGCCGCAATGGTGAGCGGCACGCGGCTCCATACGGCGACGTCCTCGAGCGACTTCGCGCGGTCGCTCATGTAGCGGTAGAAGTTGTAGGACGCCGAGACGCCCTCGGACCAGTCGGGTGTTCGGCGATCGATGCCTACCAGGCGCGAGCCGTCGGTGGTGCCCGGCAGCGGGCGCAACACGATGGCGTTCATCGAGCTGAAGATCGTGGCGACCGCGCCGACGCCGAGTGAGAGCGCGCCAACCGCGACCACCGTAAACAGCGGGCTGTGCAACAGGCTGCGACGGGTCAGCCGCAGGTCGGTCACGAGGTCATCGAAGAGAGGCAGGCGCCCTCGGCGTGTGGCACGGGCGGCGCGGCGCTCACTCATGGCAGCGGCGGTCATGCGCAGCGAAGTTCGGAGCCAGAGCCGCATGACACCGGCGCGGCCGCTGCGGGCCCGAGTGGCGCGCAGTTGATCGACGAACACGTCGGACATGTCCGCGCCGTAGACCTCCCGAAAGGCCTTGGGAAACAGTGCGAGCAGCCAGTGGAACGCTCGCGGTGCGGACGTGCGCGTCATGGTGCCAGCCGCCGTGCCACGGCGCGTGTGGCGGTGGCATTCACGAGACGACGCAGACGATCGAGTTCGGCGGCTAGCACGCGTCCTCCCAGCGGAGTCAGCCGGTAGTACCGCCGCCGTTCGCCGGCGGCATCTTCGGACGGGTTCTTGCCGGCCTCGGCCACCAGGTTGGTCTCGAGCAGGCGTTTGATCACGCGATAGAGATTGCCCGGGTCGAGCACGATGAGGTTGTTGGTGTGCTCGCTGACGGCCTGGACGAGTCCATAGCCGTGGCGATCCTCGTCGGCTAGCGCGAGCAATATCTCGAGATCGACGGGTTTGAGCGGCAGGTGGTCGTGGATATCCGTGGGCATGGCGTGTATATGGTTATTTTAACTATACGCGCCTCGGTCGGCGCCGGTTCCACACGCAAAACGACCCCTGCGAAACGACTTCTGCAAAACGACCTCTGAGGTCGTTACCGTCGCAACTGGTCGGTAACGACCTCAGAGGTCGTTTTGGTGTCTGATCCCGGTCACCACTCACTCCTCGCGCCTACTCGCGATAAACTCTCGCGTCATGCGCGTTCTCCGTTCTGTACTCTTTATGACCGCAGCCTTAGGGTGGTTGCCACTGACCGCGTTGCCCGCGTTTGCGCAGGCGCCGCCGACTGGTCCTCTGGTGCTGCACATTCCTTCCAGTGCACGCACTGCTGCGCTCGCCAACGCGTGGGTGGCTGGGCGCGACCAGGATGTGATCTTCCACAATCCGGCGCAGTTGATTGGCGCGCGGTCGGGGTTTGATTTGTCCCTGGCGCGCCTCGGGCCGGCGTCCACGATGGTGTCCATGGGGTCGATCTACACCGGCGGAAAGTGGTCCGCGACGTTTGGGTGGGGCGCGCAACTTGTCGGGTTTAATGCTGACGCCGCCGCGTATCCGTATTCGCCGGATGTCACGCGGGCCGAAGGGGATCGAAGCGGCACGAGCGCGCTGTTCACCGTTGGCGGCGCGATTGTCTACAAGGGATTCCGCGTCGGTGCAGCCGCGAAGTACGTGTCGGACATCGCCTCGCCGGCGCCGACCGTGCTGAATCCGGTGCGCATCAACCAGCACATGCTGCTGGCCGATGTGGGTGTGGCGCGGAATCTGTTCGGCGGCGCGGCGGCGATTGCGTTCCAGAACATCGGCCGCCATTCACGTGATGGCGGCGTCACGCTTCCCATTCCGCGGCAGGTTGCGCTCGGGTGGTCCATGGTGAGAGGCGCGGGCCCGTTTGATCTGGGCGTGTTCACACAAGTGGCGCACCGGAAGGGATGGACGGCCCCGGCCGCGGGTGTGGAGCTGGGCTACGGCTGGATCGAAGGCTATTCGGTGATGTTCCGCGCCGGCGTCCGCAGGCCCGAGACGAATGCGGAGAAGCCCGTGTCGCTGGGCGCTGCGTTCACGATGGACCGGCTCACGGTGGAATATGCCCTGCGGTTGTTTGATGGTGGCCGGTCGGCCAATGGAGTGACACTTCGATGGCGATGATGCACCTTCGCGCTTCGCGATCCGGCGGGCGAGCGCTTGTCTTGTTGCTGGCGGCCGGCGTGGCCGCTGCCGGGTGCACGCAGGCCCTGAAGTTCATGAAAGACGATTCGGCAGAGGTCCTGTCGAAGCAGACGGTCCTGGCGGCGAACCCCGCGGAGCGTGGGCCGTTCACCGTCAAGACGCTCTTCTACGGTTCCGGCACCGACAAACAGCGCGCGGAGTTCCGCACGGGTGTCGCAATTAAAACCAAAGCCGTGGACGTCACGCCGTTTGCCACCGTGACGGGTGACGCCGCGAAGCAGCGGTTGAAGTTCTTCGGCTTCGACCTGAAGAAGGCTCCCCTCAACGGCCGTGTCTGGTATCCGGATGGGCCCGGGCCTTTTCCCCTGGTGCTCATCGTTCATGGCAATCACAGCTACCAGGAGTTTTCGGATCCTGGGTATGGATACCTCGGTGAGTTGCTGGCGTCGCGCGGATTCATCATGGTGTCGGTGGATGAAAACTTCATCAACGGCCTGAGCGCGGAGAACGACGGTCGCGCGTGGCTGCTGCTGAAACATCTGGAAGTGTGGAAGACATTTAACGAGACGGCCGACGGGCCGTTCTTCGGGCGAGTCGATATGAGCCGGATCGCCCTCATGGGGCATTCGCGCGGCGGGGAAGCGGCGGCCACGGCCGCTGCCTTCAACCGGCTGAAGTACTACCCGGATGACTTCAAGCAGGAGTTCAAGTTCAACTTCGACATCAAGGCGGTGGTGGCCATTGCTCCAGTGGACGGGCAGTACAAACCGTCCAGCGTGTTCACGCCGCTCGAAAACGTCAACTACCTGATCATCCACGGCTCCCACGACGGTGACGTGTCCACGGCCGTCGGCGCGCGGCAGTATGAACGGCTGCAGTTCACGGACGGCCAACCGTGGTTCAAGTCGATGGTGTTCATGTATCGCGCCAACCACGGGCAGTGGAACACCGTGTGGCAGAACAAGGACAACGGTCCGCGCAGCGGCCGGTCGCTGGATCTGCGGACGCTCATCGATGGCGAGGCCCAGCGTCAGATGGGCAAGGTGTTCATCTCGGGATTCCTCGAGGCGACACTCCATCAGAAGCGCGACTACGTGCCGATGTTCCGCGACCATCGCACGGTTGGCTCGTGGCTGCCGAAGACTCTGTACACAACGAAGTTCCAGGAAAACGGTTTCAAGACCCTCGCGTCGTTCGACAAGGACGTGGACCTCACCACTGGGTCCGTGCCCGGTGTGGTGCTCGCGGGCGAGGGGCTATCGGCGTGGAAGGAAGAAGCGGTGCCGTTCAGAGGGCGCGGCGGCGACAACCAGAACCACAACGCCGTCACACTCGGATGGAACAACTACTTCCCGGCGGACGACAAGGCCAAGGACGCCCACGCCATCGAGTACGCGAAGTTGTCTGTCGAGGCGCGCAGGCTGAAGAAGCCGGTACCGCCGTGGTCCGATGCGAAGGGCGCGCCCGCGCCGCCCGCGTCGTTCACGGTGTCTGTGCCCGATAACGTGCGTAGTTCGTGGGGCGTGAGCGATCAGAGCGCGGTGTACATCTCCCTGGCCGCGACCAACACCAAGCCCGGGCCGCGCGCGCTGCCGAAAGACCCGAACAAGAAGGAAGAGCCGGAAGAGAAGACCGGCGAGAAGCCCGCGGTCAAGAAGCCTGCGGTGAAGCCGCCCCCCAGGCCCAAAGAACCGAAGCGGCCCACGCCGGAACCGGATCAGACGCCGGTCGATCTGACGGTTGAACTCGTGGACACGGCCGGCCACGTCGTACGGTTGCCGCTCAGCCAGTTTGGGATCGCGCGGAAGCCCCTGGACACTCGCCTCTATCGCCGGGCGGGACGCGACGCGCAGCGCTTCAGCACAATCTTCGAATTGATCCCGCAGACGTTTGTGATGCCGATCGCGGAATTCGCCCGAACATCACCCGAGTTCGACCCGCGGCAGATTGCCACCATTCGGCTCCTGTTCGACAAGACCGAAGCTGGGACGATCGTGCTGGAGCATGTGGGCCTGTCAACCCCGACCGATGCCGCGTTCCTCGCAGCGCCTGTGCGTTAAGGCGTCGCCGATTGCCTCATTGGCCCATTGGTTGAGCTCTTGCCCCTCGTCGCCAACTGCGCATAAACTCCCAGCCGTTACCCCTGAGAGGAGCGCATTGTGAGCGACGAAACCGGGAAGCCGAGTGAAGACGTTGAGGTCAAGACGGGCGAATTGGCGGACGACCAGCTTGAAACCGTGGCTGGAGGCGCGTTGAGGGACACGCAGGTCACAAGCGGCGTACAGAAGAAGAGCTTCCGGCCTTCTCCCGACGGCGACGGAACGACCCAACACTTCTAGCGCCCGCAGTGGCTGTTGGCGCCGCTAAAGCGACGCCCTACACCGTTGCCGTCCTCGGAGGCCGGGTCTTCAGACCCGGCGTGTATGCCGGACCTGAAGGTCCGGCCTCCGAAGACCTCAGGGTAGAATCCTCCCACCCATTCCCTGGAGGATTGTCATGATGTCACTTCGCACCGCCGCCCTGTCGCTCTGTGTCGTGCTCGCTGCCGGTGTGGCCTCCCAGGCGCAATCTTCCGCTGTCCGCCCGCGGCTGATGAACGTGCGCGACACCCAGAACTTCGTGAGCGTCGGCGGCACGGCCATTTCGCCCGACGACCAATGGGTGCTCTACACCCGCACCGTGCGCGACTGGGATGATGCGCAGTGGCGGACGAAGACGCATCTGTGGCGCGTGAAGATCGACGGCACCGGCGCACGCCAACTGACGTTCGGCGACGCGAACACCACGGCGCCCGTGTGGTTCCCGGCTGGAGACAAGATCGCGTTCCTCTCGTCGCGCGGCGCGGCGCCGGCCACCGCAGACAGCGACGGCGGCGGCAGCCAGGTGTTCTTCATGCACATCGATGGCGGGGAAGCGTGGGCCGCCACCAAACATCCCGGCGGCGTCGCCTCGTTCTCCATTTCCCCCGACGGTAAGACGCTGCTGCTCACCGCGCAGGATCCCCTCTCTGCCGAAGACCGTCGCCGGCGTCGCGATCGAGACGATGCGGTGGTGGTGGATGAGACGTTCCGCTGGTCGCACCTGTGGACGTTTGATATCGCCAGCGGCACCGAGAAGCGGCTGACCGAGGGGCAGTTCGTGGTGAGCGATCCGCAGTGGTCACCCGACTCGAAGAAGGTGGCATACGTCACGCGTCCCAACACGAAGGTGGACGATGCGGCGTGGTCGGATGTGTGGATGGTGGAGTTGGGTGGCGTGCCGCGCAAGTTCTTCGAGAATGCCGGACCCGATACCAGTCCGCGGTGGTCGCCCGACGGTTCCATTCTGGCGGTGGCCTCGAAGCCACAGTCGGGAAATACGCAGTGGTACGACAAGCTGCACTTGTTTCCAGTGGCCGGTGGCGCGCCGAAAGTGCTGCTGAAAGATTTCGACCTCGATTTTGGTGCGCCGATCTGGTCGCGGGACGGGAAGCTCATTTTTTGGTCCACAGGGAAGGGGACGCGGTCTGAACTCTTCGGCGTGGATGTGGCCACCGGGGAGCTTTCCACCACGCGCGCGCCCATGGCCGGCGTGAGCGGCGCATTCGAACTCTCGCACGACAACAACACCTGGGTCTTCTCTCACAGCGCCGGCACGTCGTCTGGCGATTTGTGGGCCGTGCGACGGCAGGGCGCCGGGTACAGCGCGCCGGTGCGGCTGACGAATGCCAATCCGTGGATTGCGAGTGAGCAGGTCCAGCTCGGGCAGGTCGAGACGATCAAATGGACCAACTCCGACGGTGGCGCTATCGAAGGCGTGCTCACTCGACCTGTGGGATATCAGGCCGGCACGCGGTATCCCCTGATCGTGAATCCGCACGGTGGGCCGAGTTCGGCGTCGACTGAAGGGTTCAGTTCGTTCAACCAGGTGCTGGCCGCGAATGGCTTCCTCGTGCTGCAGGTGAACTTCCGCGGCAGCACGGGCTACGGCCAGAAACACGTGAACGCCAACCAGAACACCTGGGGCATGGGCGACTACGACGACATCATGAAGGGCGTGGACTACGTCATCGCGCAGGGCTGGGCTGATTCCAATCGCATGGTGGCGTATGGCTGGAGCTACGGCGGCTACATGACGTTCTGGATGTCCACGCAGACAGACCGCTTCAAGCTCATCTCTCCTGGCGCCGGCCTGACCAATCTCTATTCGATGTATTCGACGACGGATATTCCGGCGTATCTCGGGTGGTTCTTTGGCACGCCGTGGGACAACCAGGGGCTCTACGACAAGCTGTCGCCCATCCGGCATGTGAAGAACGTGAAGTCGAAGATGCTCATCATGCATGGCGCGTCTGACGAGCGCGTGCCGCCGACGCAGGCCGACGAGTTCTACAAGGCGTTGAAGGACCTGGGCAAGGATGTCACGTACGTGCGTTATCCGCGTCAGGGCCATGGCATCACGGAGACACGGCTGGCCATCGATCGCAACCGCCGGTACGTGTGCGCGTTCACGGCCGCGGTCGGACTGACGTCTGCCACGGAAAGTTGCAAGGACGGCCTGCCCGTGGTGGACGCGCCGGCAACGAAGCCGACTGGCGCTGGCGGTGGTGTCGTTGACGTGGACCTGCCGTGGAGCGGCGCGGCCAATGCCTCTGACGGCCGGCTCATCGACCGCGGCGTGTTCGAGGTGATTCGCCGCCGATGACGGCACTCCTCGGGTGGGTGCCGGTGCTGACGTCCTTCGTGCTGGGCATCTTGTATCTTCACGATGGTGAAGGTGTGTCAATCACGAAGGCTGTCGGCGTGGCCATCTTTCTGATGGCCGTCTACCTTCAGTTCTTTTCTCCGTATATGACAGCCGGGGTCCTGTTGCAGGTCGCGTTGGCATTCACATTGGAGATGTGGAGGCGGCTGCAGTGACCCGCCGCGCCCCATGGTTGGAGGGCATGGCCGACCTGGCGCCTGGTCGCTACAACATTCGCATTGAGGCTTTTCGGGAAGAGGCCATCGTTCAGGCACCGTACGTGTGGCCTTTGCATATCTTCCAGCCACTGGAAGATATCTGATTTCGGAGCCCCGGAATGCCCTCGCTCACCAACGTGGAAATCGCGGTGCTCATCGCGGTCGTTCGACTCGAACACGACGCCTACGGCGTCGCGATTCGTGACGACCTCGAGGGCTTCCTCGGGAAGCCCGTCTCCCTCGCCGCGGTCTATGCGGCCCTGACGCGGCTTGAGCGACGCATCCTGCTGCGAACACGCCGCTCAGCGCCTCTCGCCATACCGGGAGGGCGCTCGAAGCGCCTGTACGAACTCACCCCTTCCGGCCGCACGCTCCTGAGGCACGAACAAACCGAATCCACCCGCCTCTGGCAGGCGCTGCCGGCGAGTGCTCGCAGAGTATTCTGAGACGTCATGTCTTATGCCATCGAACTCGGTCTTGATACCTTCGGCGACGTCACCGTTTCTCCTGACGGCTCGCTGATCTCACAGGCGCAAGCCCTGCGCCACGTCGTGGAGGAAGCCGTGCTGGCCGAATCGGTCGGCGTGGACTGCTTCGGCGTGGGTGAGCATCATCGCGCGGACTTCGCGATCTCAGCGCCGGAGGTGGTGCTGGCGGCGATCGCGGGGAAGACGACGAAGATGACGCTGGGATCGGCGGTGACCGTGCTCAGCACCGACGATCCCGTGCGTGTGTTCCAGAGGTTCTCCACACTCAACGCGCTGTCCAACGGCCGCGCCGAAGTGATCCTCGGACGAGGATCGTTCACCGAGTCGTATTCGCTGTTTGGCTACGACCTCTCGCAGTACGAGGAACTGTTCGAAACCAAGTTGGCGCGCTTCGCCGGTTTGCTGAAGGGAGCCCAGGTCGTGTATCCACCGATCGAAGCGGGGACCCTGCGAACGTGGGTGGGTGTGGGCGGCAGCCCCGAATCCGTGGTCAGGGCCGCGCGTCACGGTTTGCCGCTGACGCTCGCCATCATTGGCGGCAGCGCACAGCGGTTCCGTCCGTTCGTGGATCTGTATCACCAGTCACTCGCGAAGTTTGGCAAGCCGACCCAACCCGTGGCCGTGCACTCACCGGGGCACATCGCCGCCACGGACGACCAGGCCAAAGAGGAGTTGTGGCCGCACTACCAGGCGATGATGACGCGTATCGGCGCCGAACGCGGATGGCCTCCGGTGGCACGCGCAAATTTTGAACGTGAAGCGGGACCGGACGGCGCCTTGTATGTCGGCTCGCCCGAGACCGTGGCCGCCAAAATCGCGCGCACGATCCAGGCACTGGGCCTGGCGCGCTTCGACATGAAATACAGCGCCGGCACGTTGCCGCACGCGCAGGCCATGTCGAGTATCGAACTCTACGGCACCAAGGTGGCGCCGCTGGTGCGCGACCGCCTCGCGGGCTAGGCTACTTCAGCGCGTCGGCGCAGTACTGGACACACTTCTTTGTCTCGGCCACCGGATCGGATCCTTCAGGGATCCGGTACTCAAGCTCGACCGTCGCCGGAAACTTCCACGCCCGCGCCTTCATCGTCTGCAGGATGTCCTTGAGCGGCGTGTCTCCGGTGCCCCAAGGCACGTTCTCACCGCCGTTGGCTTTGGACTTCCTGTCCTTGATGTGCACGCTCGAAATCCTGGCGTGGTGTTTCTCCAGGAATTCGATCGGCGTTCCGCCGATGTTGCCGGCCGCCACGTAGTGCCCCAGATCCACATTCGCCATGTTGCCGGGCGACAGGGCGAACGCCTGGTCGAAGGCCGTCATCGAGCCCTGCAGGTGCGTGTGATACGCCGCGTAGACCTTGCGCTTCATCGCGAAATCGCCGATGCGCTTGAGCTGCGCCTCATCGTTCGGCAATTCCAGCGTCGTGTGCGTGCAGCCGAGTGCTTCGGCCACGTTGAACACGTATTCGTACTCCTCGTCCGACATGTTCGGGCTCAGGATCTTCACGGCGTAGATCGAGACGCCCGCGTCGTTGTACATCTTGCGCAGCGCCTTGTACTTGTCCATGGATACGGAGGTGCGCCAGGCTTTTAGCGCTCCCTGCGCTGCCGCCTGAGCGGCGCGCTGTTCGGCCTGCTGTTCGGGCGTCAATTGGACGCCTCGTCCGCCGCGGCCACCCCCTCGCCCCGAGGCCGGTCGGCCCGCAAACGCCTCGGCCGGTCCATCCATCAACTCGATCGCGCTGATGCCTGAGTCAATCACGTAACGCAGCGTGGCCTCCGCGCTCTGGTCGGGCAGGCTCCGGAAGCTGTAGGTAATGGCCCCGATCTGGACGCCGCTGAACAGGGAGTTCGGCCGGCTCTGGCCGAACCATGCCCCTGCCACTGGTTCGCCGAGCAGCCCAACGGCCGGTGCCGCCGTCAGAGCCAACTTCGTGAATTCACGTCGTGTGTACGTCATAGCGGGCTGATTGTATCCCGCGCGGCCCTCTGCGGCGTCCGGTCGCTCAGGCCGACGCGTCGATGACCCGGACCATGCCCGACTGCCTGGCGTAGTCCAGAATGCGTCGGTCGCACGTAACCAGCGGCACTCCGTACTCGCGGGCCGTCGCCACCAGACACCGGTCAAACGGGTCGAGCAGGGCCGTCGCCGGAATCATCCCGGCGTCGACGGCGATGTCCCGCTCGATGTCAATCACTTTGAAGCCGGCGCGCTCGATCGAGTTCCGGATCCACCGGTCCGCGGGCTGGGAAAAATGCAGCCGACCTGCCGTGTGCAACGCCGCAATCTCAAAGACCGACGCGCTTGAGACTGACGCCGCTCGAATGCCAGTGGCCTTACCGAGTTGCCGCCGTGTCCGCGGTCCGAGCTTCCGCGGCTCGTCATTCACCAGCCAGATCCAGACGTGCGTATCCAGCAGCACTCGTCACTCCTCGTCGTCTGGATTTTCGATGCTCCAGGTGGCCGGCACCGAATCAAAGGGCCGCTCGTACTTCAGCACCGTACCCTTCATGCTGCCGAGAGGAGATCCCTGTTGCGCGGCTTCCACCGGCACAAGTCTCGCGACGGGCGTGCCGTGACGCGTGACGATGTACTCGGCGCGCGATTCCTTGACGTGGTCGATGAGCTCCAGGCACCGTGCCTTGAAAGCGGCCGAGCCGACAGAGGAACGAACGGGTGGGGCCTTCGCCATGACCACAATTTTATGGCCATCTATTGCAAGGTGCAAGGGTGGTTGATTCCGGTCAGGTTGACACGATCCCGGGTGATCGTTTACACCTGTAAAGGTGAAGCGCCCCTACGACCTCACCGACCAGCAACTCGCCATCATGGGTGTGGTCTGGGAACGCGGCGAGGCCACCGCGCACGAGATCCACCAGGCCCTCGAAGACCGTGCCGGTCTGGCTCGCGGCACTATCGGCACCATGCTCCATCGGCTGGAGCGCCAGCGCATTCTCGCGCATCGAGCTGAGGGTCGTGAGTTCTGGTACCGCGCCCTCGTCAGCCGAGAGGACGTCATGGCCGCACGAGTGGACGGACTCGTCGGCGGGCTCTTCAGCGGCGACCTTACCGCGATGGTCAGCTTCGCAGTTTCCAAGCCCGCCGTCAGCAAGGGCGACATCAGCAAACTGCGAAAGATGCTGGACGCGCATGACGCGAAGCGGACCAGGCGATGATTCCGACGCCGATGGCCGAAGTCCTTTTTGTGGTCGGCGCCGCGTTCCTGGCCGCTTGGGTCCTGTCGTACCTCCTCCACAGTACGGTCGTGTGCCTTGGCGCAATCGCCATCACGCGCACCTGGAGCGTTGGGGCGGGGGATCGCGCCACGATGTGGCGGTTTGTCCTGATCGCGCCTGTTGTGAGCGCGTCGATTACGGCGGTCGGATTGAGCGAGGCCATGCCCTTGACCTGGGACCTGTCGCGCCTGGCCCCGCAGGCGCTGGTGGATTGGCGCGCCGGCGTGTTCGTCCTGATGCCGTTGCTGGTGGTGCCCTTCGTTCTTTTCGCGGGGCTAAAGGCTGGCCACACGCTGCTCAGGCAGGTCTTCGGCAAGCGTCGTCGGGCACCCGCAGTCCTGCAGGACGAGGCTGCCTTGCTTGCGTCCGCGGTGGGCTGCCGCGTACCTCGAGTGACGCTCTCGGAGGCTGCCGGCGTGCCGGCAGCCATTGGCCTGTCCGAGATCTGCATGCCGGCAGCGCTGTACGCCTCAGCGCCGGCTGACGAGCGGCGCGCTCTCATCGCCCACGAGATGGGCCACTTGAAGCGCCGCGATCCACTCTGGTTCATGGTCGCCGGAAGCCTGGTGCGGTTGACGGCATTCCAGCCGTTGAATCGCATCGCGATGTCGCGGCTGCGCGAGGCGTCCGAGGACGCAGCAGACGACGTCGCGGTGGAGGCCACAGGCAATCCAGTCGCGCTCGCGCGCGGGCTCGCGCGGCTGGCGACGGCCATCGTCGCGCTTTCGGGCGGGGCCGCGGCGTCGGGTTCGCCGGTGGTGGCGCGGGTCAGCCGGTTGCTCGACGGGCACCGAGGACCGACGCCGCCACGCCGCCGATCGACCGGCGTCGCACTGGCGACATTGGCGCTGACAATCGTCGTGTGGTTCGGCCCCGGCGTGTCGGCCAACCCGGAGTTGGTGGCGGATCGGCTGCCGTGGCTGGCCTCGAGCAAGGAAGAACCCAACCCGCGGATGCTCGAGGTGCGGCGCATCTTGCGCGCGTGGCGCGACGCGATCAATCGCGCGTTCTGACGATTCCCTGAAAGGACATTGGCAATGAGTGGCGAACGGATTCGAACGGCTCTATCTTTTACTATTGTAAACGTCATGTTCGTGCTGGCGGGCGCGATGGCCACGGCGGAGCAGCCGTGGATGGCCTATGCCGATGCGTCGGAGGCCGGCTTCTCAACGGCCGCCCTCGAAGAGGCACGCGTCTTTGCAGATTCGAACCGTGCTGCGGCCGTGATGGCGCTCTATCGCGGTCGTGTTGTGGCCGCCTGGGGTGCGGTTGATCGACCGTTGATGGCGCACTCGGTGCGCAAGAGCCTGGCCGGCGCCTTGTACGGCATCGCCGTTGATGAAAAGGTGCTGTCGCTATCCGACACGTTGTCTGAACTGGGCATCGACGATGAACCGGCGCTGAATGCGGAAGAGAAGCGCGCGACGTTCAGGGATCTGATTGCGTCCAGGTCCGGCGTCTATCACGGTGCCGCGTACGCGGATGCCGATCAGGAGAAGCAGCGTCCCGCGCGCGGCAGCCATCCGCCGGGGACGTTCTGGTTCTACAACAACTGGGACTTCAACACGGCCGAGAGCGTCTATCAGCAGAAGGCCGGCGAGGACATCTATGCGGCCTTCCACCGGCGGATCGGCCGTGTGATTGGGATGGAGGACTTCGAGCCCGCGCGTCAACTCCGCGTGCTGGAACCGTCGCGGTCGCGGTTCCCCGCGCACACCTTCCGGATCTCGACGCGCGACCTTGCAAGATTCGGCCAGCTGTACCTGCAGGAAGGCCGTTGGGGCAGCCAGCAGGTGGTGCCTGCGGCGTGGGTACGCGAGAGCTTTCGTGTGCATTCAATGACCGGAGAGAAGACCGGCTACGGCTACCTGTGGTGGATCTACGAAGCCGGGTCGCTCGGCGCAAATTACCCGACGCTCGACAAGATGGCCGTCTACCTCGCGCGCGGCACCGGCGGCCAGACCGTGTTTGTCATTCCGCAGGCCGAGATGGTGGTCGTGCATCGCGGCGACACGGACAATGGCCGGTCGGTAGCGGGTCCGTCCATCTGGCAACTGGTCGAGCGCCTCGTGGCCGCGCGGCAGGGCGTTGCAGTGGCCGCGCCACGCCTGATGCCGATGGTGGTGCAACCGTTGGCGTCCAATCTGCCCGCACCTTCCGAGCCGGTGGTCATCCCGACCGACTCGGCCACCCGTCGCCGCTTCTCCGGCGAGTACGTTGTTGCCCCCGGCGCGGTCGCGCGTGTCTTCGAGTACAACGATCGGCTCTTCATGTCCATTCCCGGTCAGGGCGAGGCAGAGTTGTTCGCGACGGCTCCATCCATCTTCACGCTCAAGGTGGAGCGCGGTGTCACGGTGGTCTTTCAGTCGGGCGGCGACGGTGTCGTCACTGGAGTTGAGGTCACGATCGGCCGCCAGAAGATTGTGGCCGTCAGAAAGTCCTGACCGGTCGCCGGTCTACTTCCCGGTCTGGGGACCGTCCTTGTGAGAGAGGTAACGCTCGCGCCAAATCGGGTCCGTCAACTCGCCAAGCTCCCGTCCGAATGTCTCAAGCCCCGCCGCGTAGTCAGGATCGTCGAGCGCCGCCGCCGCGTCCGCATCGATCGGTTTGGCCGGATGACATTTCAGCATGGCCCGGAATTCCGCATGGTGGTCGCGAATCGGGCAGGGCATCAGCCAATTGCCGTTGCCGGTGTAGGTTTGGCCCTCCTCGCGGTAGCCGTATTCATGCTGCCAGTTGCGGAATGCCCCGAACAGCGGCTCGGACCACACATCGTCGAGCGTGCCGCCCCTCGCAAAGACGTCCTTGATGTTCACCGGCGAATACGGCACGAAGACACATGGGCACACGTCACCGTTCCAGTTCATGTAGAGATAGCCACCCGCGCGCCCGCCCGCGATGCACCCGTTGCTGGCGGTGGCGCTGTTCCAGAAGTCTAGAAGACTTCTTCGCGACGCAGCCGCTCCATGGCGAGCAGCACTTTGTCGAATACACCAGTCCCGCGGCGCGCATCCGTCTTCTCGCGCAGGCCTTCCACCGACAGGCTGGGACTGAGGTTGCCCAGTTCACCGAGCCGTCTGGCCACCTTGTCGGTGATCA
The DNA here is from genome assembly GCA_016716905.1 of Acidobacteriota bacterium. Classification (NCBI taxonomy): domain Bacteria; kingdom Pseudomonadati; phylum Acidobacteriota; species Acidobacteriota bacterium. The sequence goes on from JADJUS010000004.1 coordinate 887,227, forward strand.
GTGTGCCGTTGGTGTAGGAGATGAAGAAGCAATCCGGATGTGCCTCGGCCAGGTCGAGGATGCCCTTGCCGCCGTCGTGATACGCGAAGGGCTCGCCGCCAGAGATCACGAAGAAGCGCGTGCCCCACTGGTTTCGCGCGTCGGTAACGATGCGGTCCAGCGTGGCCCAGTCGAGTTTTTCCGCGGTGGGGCCGGCGTCGGCATAACAGCCGATGCAGCGCAGGTTGCAGGTCTTGCCTGGGCTGAGGGTGAGAAAGTCCGGCGGGCTGCTGCCGTGTTTCTCACGGAAAAGGTCCTTCGCGTGATTGTCTCCGCGCCGGACGATGACGTCGTAGACGAGTCGGTCGAGGACACCCCGGATCGACTCACTGCCGAGCAGGCCCTGTTCGAGCGCACGGTCCGCAATGTTCAGCAGGGCCAGGCCCATGGCCAGCTTGTCGTCCCGGACACCTGGGGGATGGCGGCCGTCCGGGACCGCGGCGTTTCGGCGGAGGCGATGTTCGACGGCGGCCATAAGCGCATGCCGCAGGGGCGGTACATGGCCGATGCTCCGTGCGGTCCAGGTCAGAGTGGAGTAGGCCGCCCGATTAAATAGGCCGCTGGTGCGTTGCATGTCCGCCTCCCAAGTTGCATTGAGGCGCTGCAAGACTGACGCCAGATGTCTGGAGGCGTCCAGGGGAGGCCATCCCTCCGTTACGACTGGGGAGTGCTGAGAATTCCGCTGAAATTGGTCGGGGCGAGAGGATTCGTGCCTGGCGCGGCGAGAGCCGCGCGCCGCCTGAAACCATCGCCCGGACCATGACCGAGCAAGTGCGAGGGATTGGTCGGGGCGAGAGGATTCGAACCTCCGACCCCCTGCGCCCAAGGCAGGTGCGCTACCAGGCTGCGCTACGCCCCGACCGAACAGCCAGTGTACCCCGTTCGCGGCCTTATTGCAGCGCGTCGAATGTCGTGACTTGTTCGTAAGCCCCTGGATTTGGGGCGAAGTGGTCGGGGCGCACCGTCAGGATGACCTGCCATCCGGCCGCACGGGCCGCCTCCAGCTCGGCGGCGACATCTGACAAGAAGAGAATGTGTGCCGGGTCCAGGGCCAACGCCGACGCGATGCGCGCGTAGCTATTGGCCGACCGCTTCGGGCCCACCATGGTGTCGAAGAAGTGACTGACGAGCGGCGTCAAATCCCCGTCGTCGGTCATTGAAAAAATCAGCCGCTGCGCCAGGACGCTGCCCGAGGAGTAGATGGCCAGTGTGAGGCCCGCAGCGTGCCAGCGCTTCAGTGCCGACGGCACGTCGGCAAACGTCGCGCCGCGAAGCTGGCCGGCGCGGTAGCCGATCTCCCAGATGTATCCCTGCAACGCCTTCAAGGCCGGCGACTTCCGATCGCGATCCATCAGCCACAGGGCGTACGTGATGACCGAGTCGAGCAGTTCGTCACGGGTGCCTGACCGCCAGGGCCCCGCGCCCATCACCTGAGCTTCGGCGGCGTGTTCTGTCGCGAATTGCACGGCCAGCTCACTGACCAGGTCTGTGTTCGCCGGGTCCAGGACAAACGCCTCAAGATGCCTGCGTGCGTACGCAAACAGCACCTCGTGCACGAACGCCATCGGCGTGGTGGTGCCTTCGATGTCGAGCACCACGGCCCGCACGCCTCGTTCACGAAGTGAGCGCGTCACAAGCCCGGTGGGGGAACGGGGAAGTAGACGCTACCGAAGCAGAGCGGCTGGAAGCGGGCGTCCGCGCCGCTGTTTGTGTAGTGCGGCGTCCAGCCAGACGGATCCTGGAAGAGCCGAATGGCCCGAATGCGACGGTCGGAACAGAGGTCGAACCAGTGGTGCGTGCCGCGTGGCACCCGAATCAGGTCACCGGCCTCGACCTCGATCGCAAACACCGGGTCTTTCGTCGTCGGATGGATGTGGAACACGCCGCGGCCTTCGATGATGAACCGCACCTCGTCTTCGTCATGCCAATGTTCACTGCTGAACTTCTTCAGCATCGCGTCCAGGTTCGGCGTGTCGGGGAACACATCAATGACGTCGGCGGTCACATACCCGCCCTTGGCGTTCAGTTCCTGGATCTTCGTTTGATACGCCGCGAGCACATCTGACGCGGGCGCACCGGGCGGGAAATCGACGTCGGGCACCGCGCGCTCGTATTCGATGCCGGCTGCGGCCAGGAATGCCGCCACGCCAGCGGTATCTTGAATCGTCCGACCTTCATCTGGAATGCGGATCAGGGCCATGCGCGATCTCCTTACATCTGCGAACGACGTCCGACGGTTTCGAGCAGGAACTCCAGCGCTTCCACGTGCCGCTCGGCCTCGGCCACGGTGCGGCCCCAGGTGTAGAGCCCGTGTCCCCGCAGCAGGAACGCGTGCGCATCGGCGTGTTCTGCCAGAGCCCCCGCAACCCCGTCTGCCAACCGGGCCATGTCCTGATCGTTCTCCACGATCGGCACCCACTCACGGTGGGTGTGCGTTGTCACGCCCTCAAGGGCCTTCAGCATCTCGAAGCCCTGAAGCGCGAGGCCGCCGTCAGCCGCGTGATGTTCAGACAGCATCGTGCTCCAAACAGAGTGGGTGTGCAACACAGCGCCGGCCTTCCTGGCCCGCACGATCTCCAGGTGGAGCCTGGCCTCGGCCGAAGGCCGAGCGCTGGTCCGGCCGACCGGCCTGGCCGACCCGTCTATTGTCAGGAAATCTCGAGGCGTCAGTGTGCCCTTGTGCGCGCCGCTTCGGGTGATGCAGAGTCGCAAGGGCGATGGCGAGACGACGGCGGAGAAGTTGCCGCTCGTGGCCAGCACCCAGTTGCGGCCGTAAAACCGGCGGCCGGCCTCGATGAGCGACTTCACGGGAGACGTGCTCGACATTCGCGCCTGGTGTCAGTCTGCACGCAGGCTCGATGCGGGGTCGATTCGTGCCGCGCGCATGGCGGGCACGAGCGCCGCGATGGAACCGGTCGCGGCAATGATCATGGCCACGGCTCCGAGCGTGAGCGGGTCCGTCGGCGCGGTATCAAACAAAAAGCTCTTGATGACGCGCGTCGCGAAGAAGGCGCCACCCACACCCAGCATCGTTCCGATCGCAATCGGGATCGCGGAGTCGCGGAGCATGGTGCGCACCACCTGGCCCGGCCGCGCGCCAAACGCCAGGCGCACACCAATTTCAGACGTTCGGCGGGTGACTGAATACGCCGTCATCCCGAACACGCCGACCAGCGCCAGCGCCATGCCAAGGCCGCCGAGCAGGCCGAGCAGCACCGTCCGGCGCCGCGGCGTCACCACGCGCTCGCCGAACAATTCTTCGCTAGTGCGAATGCGTTCCACCAGCACACGCGGACCGATGCCCTGCGCGACCTTCCGTAGCTGATCCGGCAGGCCGGGGATGGCGCCTGACGGGCGCATCACGACCATCATTGCGGTATTGAGATCGTATTCAGAGATTTGGAGCGGCAAAAAGATCTGCGACTCCTGCCGCGTTGACAGTGGCCCGCCGTGCTTGAGGTCGGCAATGACTCCAATGACGGTCCACGGTGCCTTGTCGGGTCCGCTGCGCGTGAACTCGCGTCCGATCGCCAAGCCATCAAAGAATGTCTTGGCGGCGGTCTCATTGATAACCGCGCCGCGAAGACCCGCGGCGAAGTCCGCGTCCGTCGGCAACCTTCCCGATTTCAACGCGGCGCCAATCGTCTCGAAATAGCCTGGGGTGACCTCAAACGTGGTCGAACCATCAGCCTTTGCGCCAGCGGTGTAGAACGAGAACGATGTGCCGCCGCCGAGCTGGAAGTTGTCCACGATGCCGACCGAAGTCATTCCAGGCAGTGTTCGAAGCTGTTGCAGCAGGGTCGCGTAGTACTGCTGATGGGCGCCGGGATTTCGATCCAGGGGCAGTGCCTCCATCACCACGAGGCCGCGCGCGTTGAAGCCGAGGTCCACGGCCGAGATTCGCATGAAGCTGCGAATCATCAGGCCCGCTCCGGCTACCAGGATGACTGCCAGCGCCACTTCGGCGGCAATCAGCATTTGGCCGCCACGCCGTGACAGCGCTGACCCGCGCTGCCTGCCCCCACGCGCCAGCACCGATCCCAGTTGTACGCGCGACAGGCGAATGGCTGGCGCAAGCCCGAACAGCATCGCCGTCGGTACCAGCAACGCGGCGGTGGCGGCCAGTACCTTGAGGTTCAGCGTCACCGGCGAGTTGGACGAAATGGACAACGGCACGTTGGCGACGATGGCGTCGAGCGAGAGCCAGGCGAGCAAGATGCCAAGGGCGCCGCCAGGGATGGCCAGCACCACACTTTCAGTGAGCAGCTGCCGAATCAGGCGCCCGCGTCCCGCACCCATCGATGCGCGCACTGCAAGTTCAGACTGTCGCGCCGCGCCGCGGGCCAGCAAGAGGCCCGCCACGTTCACGCAGGCGATCAGAAGAATGAGCGCCACAGCGCCCGCCAGCACATTGATCGTGGTCCGCGCCTGCGAAAGCGCGGAGTCGAGCCTCGATTGGATCGTGACGGTGGACGTGGTCTGCTTGCCATCCGGCAAGGTGCGCCGCTCCATGCGCGCCGATATGCGCTCACGCGCCTGCTCGATGGTGATACCGGGACGCAGGCGGGCATAGACGCTGCCGGTCAGGCTGCCCGTGCCCCTCCGCGAATACATGTCAAGCGGGACGCGCGTCGGTACCGAGACGGGTGTGGTGGCGTTGAACCATGGAGGCAACACCCCAATGATGGTGGCCACCTCGGTATCGAAGCGGACCGTCTCGCCAATCACGTTCTCCCGCCCGGCATAACGGCGCTGCCAGTATCCGTAGCCCAGCAACGCCACGAGCGGGGCTCCAGGGGCTGTCTCTTCGCGTGAAAAGTTCCGGCCGATGAGGGGCGTGATGCCGTGCATCGGCAGATAGTCCTCGGTGAAGTGCGACACCTGAATCCGTTCGGGTTCCGCCCCTTCGACGATGCGTCCGCGGAAGGCGCTGCCCAGGGTTGCCACGTGCTGGAACACGTCATCCGACTTCTGCCACAGCCGCATGTCCGCCATCGACGGCGTCCCTCGCGAGACTTTGCCGTCGGGCATCAGTTCCTCGGGATTCAGTGACACCAGCTGCTCGGGGTCGGGAAAGGGCAGTGGCCGCAGCATCGTGGCGTCGATGACCGAGAAGATGGCGGTGGAGACTCCGATGCCGAGCGCGAGAGTCACTATCGCGATGAGGGACGAACCGCCCTGGCGGAGCAGCTGACGGAAGCCGTAGCGAAGGTCCTGGGTCAATGCATCCATGGTGGGAAGTCTGACGCCAGGCACCACCTGGCGGACGGTGCGAGTTGCAGTGCCGATCGGCCGGAAAGCCCTGGCGGGCTTTCCGACCGTCGTGGATCGATCTGGTCTCTTACTTGGTCATCGTGAACGGCTGCCCGGTGAATCCAGAGCCCTGCAGGGTTCCGGAAATCGAGCGGCCGGTGGTGGCCATCGTGCCGGTCATGGTGAAGTCGGTGAATGCGCCAATCTTGACGCGCATCGTCAGGTTCCCGTTCACCAGAATCTGACCCGGCTGCGCGGGGTCTGTGTTGCCACTGCCGATACCGGGCAGGAAGAACGTGCCGGTCACGAATCCGGACGTGTTCTGGGCCAGCGAGAAGGTGGAACCCGCAAGCTGTCCTACGGTGACGGTCCAGTTGCCGGCCGCGCTGCCGACAATGAAGTCCACGCCACTGCTGGCCGTCAGGCCTCGGCCGTCGGAGACCGTGACCGTGCCGCGGCCATTTCCGCCGGGGCTGACAAACACCACCTGCGCGGTGCTGCCGGTGCGGGCGTTGCCCGCCAGATCCCAGTTGTACGAGACGGGGTCGCCGTCGGGATCCGACGCCGTGGCGACGAAATTGAAGACCTGCAAGTCGGCGATGCCGAACGTCGGATTGACGGTGACGCTCGCGATGACAGGAGCGCGATTCGTAGGCGTCGGTGTCGTGGGCGTTCCGCCGTCGCCGCCGCTGGACTTGCACGCGACGAGAACGATGAGGAGACTGCAGCTAACCAAGTGCTTGAACATCAGGACTGCCTCCCAGCAGCGCCGGGAGTATACCCCAATATCACGATAGAATCCGGTCGTGCGCCTGTGGACAGCCGTCGCGATCTGGGGCCTCGTCCTGGCGACCGCCCAGCAGACTCCTCCCGTGTTCCGGGCCGGGGTCGATCTTGTTGTGGTGGACGTGGTCGTCCTCGACAAGGATGGCCAGCCAGTCACCAACCTGACCGCGGCGGACTTTGAGGTCTCGGCCGGTCGCCGGCCACGCCGAATTGTCTCCAGTGAGTTCGTTGGCGTTACCCGCTCGCGCCGCACGATCACCGCAGAGTCAACTGCGCTCCCTGCGCCTTCGAGCAACCGGCAGGCGGCCTCGGGGCGGTCGATCATCTTCGCCGTGGACGTGGAAGAGATTCGCGCCGGCGAGGGGCGCAGCGCGATGCGGGCGATCGGCGAGTACCTTGATCAGTTGGGGCCTGATGACCGCGTGGGCCTGGTCTCGTTGCCATACGGCACTCCCCGTGTGGAATTGACCACCAACCGGCAGATTGTGCGAGACGCCGTAGGGCAAATCGCTGGTGCGTCGAACAGAGTGCGCGACCAGCGGATGACACCCGGCGAAGCCGCCGGCGTCGCGCTCGGCGATACCGATGCGCTGATGGCGCACTGGGAGCGTACGGCGGGGCTGCAGGCGTCGAATTTGCCGGGCCCCCTGTCCGGCGCGTGTGGTCCGCCAGGCTCGCGCCCTTTCGAAATGCCGGCGACTGTTCCGGAAGGGTGTAAGGACGCGGCCCAGCGGGCGCAGGACGTCCATCTGCGTCATACCCGCAACATCCTCGACTCGTTGCGCGCCCTGGCCGAGGTCATGGCGCCGATCGAGGGGTCGAAGGCACTGGTCCTTGTGTCGGAAGGCATCACCAACGACATGCAGGTACGCGACTCCTTGCGCAAGTTCTCCGACGCCGCCGAACGTGCGCGCGTGGCGTTGTACGCGCTGCACCTGGATGCGCCGCTCGCCGAGGCCGCCGCGGGTGGGGGCAATGCGACAGGCACACGAATCCTCGACGATCGTCTGGGCTTCGACAGCATGGCCGAGATGTCCTACACGGCGCGCGGCACGGCGTTTCGTGTGGTCGGCAGTGCGACAACTGCGCTCCAGCGGATTGATACGGAACTGTCGGGTTACTACCTGATCACATTCGAGCGGAGCCCCGAGGATCGCGATCGGGATCGTCTGGGTATTGACGTGCGCGTGACGCGGCCGGGCCTCGACGTGCGGGCACGCAAGGAAGTGGTGCTCGAGTCTTCGTCCAAGGGGACGGTGGTCGCGACCAAGGCGCCTACGGATGCGAAGGGTGCGATGGGAGCCTTGCTGAAATCGCCGGCGTCCGCCCGCGAGATCGGCATCGACCTCGACACATTTGTGTTTCCCGTGGATGGCTCGTCCACCGACGCGCGCATCACGATTGCCGCTGAGATTGCGGCTGATGGAAAGCCGGTGGATGTTGGGTTCGAGGTCAAGGACACGACCGGGCGTGTGGTTGCCGACACATTTGACCCCCGGGCGGAGATTCGCCTGCTGCCGGATGGGCGTGGACTGTACCCGGTGTCCGTGGTCGTGCCGCCGGGTTCGTATGCCTTGACGCTGGGTGTCATCGATGCCGATGGGCGGCGCGGCAGCGTGACGCACACGATGGAAGTGCGCGCCTGGCCCATCGACACACTCCGCATGGGCAGCGTGGTGTTCGGCGAAATCTCCGGCGGCGCCTTCCGTCCAGTGGCGCGCGTGGGTGCCGGCGCGATCAGCCTGGCCGTTCGTGTGGAAGCGCATGCGGCAACCGCGGGGATGTTTGAGAATGCCACGGTGCGTGTTGAGACGCTGCGCCTCGGCGAAACAGCCGTGATCTCGTCTCAGGCCGCACAGTTGGTCAGCAGCGCGGACCCACTGCGACGCGCCGCGACGAGTGTGCTGGAGTTGGTGCGTCTCCCGCCAGACGACTACGTCATTCGCGTGACCATCGAAGGCGCGGATGGCCGCGTGCTGGGGCAGCAGGCACGCGTCTTGTCGTGGGCCGGCGCTCGGTTGCGACCTTGAGACCCAGGCCGCGCTACGAGGTGGCGCAGCGAACAATCGCCGCGCCCGTCCGGTCGATGTCCGCCTCAGTCGTGGACCAGTTGCTGAGGGCCACACGCAGCGCGGCCATCCCGTGCCAGGTGGTGCCGCTGGCCCAACACGTGCCGTCGCGCTGCAGGCGGTCGATCATGGCGCGTGTGGCGGCATCGGGATCAGGTCCGGAAGTGACCCGCACGAGCACCTGGTTCAGCACCACGTCATTGATGACCGCGAGACCCGAATGAGCTCGTAGCTGATTGGCCAGGCGCGTTGCGAGCCGGCAGCATCGTTCCACCAGATCGGCCACGCCCTGGCGGCCCATCGAACGAAGTGCCGCGTAGACGGGAATCGCCCGGCCCCGGCGCGATTCCTCGGGCACGAAGTCACGCGGGTCTCGTTCAGCCGCCGTCTCCACAATGTACGCCGCCGCCATCGTCATCGCCGCGCGATGTGAGGCGGTGTGGGCGGTAAAGACGAGGCCGCAGTCATAGGGGACGTTGAGCCACTTGTGGGCGTCCGTGGCCACCGAGTCGGCCCTGTTGATTCCGCGCACAAGGTGCGCCAGCACCGGACTCGCTGCGGCCCACAGGCCAAACGCGCCATCCACGTGCAGCCATGCGCCCCGGGCGTTCGCGGCGTCGGCAATCTCTTCGATCGGGTCAAACGCTCCCGAATTCACATTGCCGGCTTGCGCGCAGACGATGCAGGGGCCGGAGCCGATGGAGAGGGCCTCGCGCAACGCGTCGGCCCGCATCCGGCCCTGGTCGTCGGTAGGGACGCGCCGCACGCGGCTCGCGCCCAGGCCCAGCATGCGAAGCGCGTTGAAGATGGTGTAGTGCGATTCGTCCGAGACCACCACGTCGATGGGCGGCGCACCGAAGAGACCCTGCGCTTCCACATCCCAGCCGGCCGCCGCCAGCACATGATGACGAGCGGCTGCGAGCGCCGTGAAGTTCGCCCCCTGGCACCCGGTGACAAACCCGGTGCTCCAGTGTGCCGGGAGTCCCGCAAGCTCTTTCAGCCATCCGGCCGTGATGTCTTCGACTACCGCCACCAGCGGCGAGAGCACATGCACGCCCGCGTTCTGATCCCACGCGGAGACCAGCCAATCGGCTGCCGTGGCCGCCGGCAAGGAGCCACCGACGACGAAGCCGTGATAGCGCGGGCCCTGTGTGGCGACGGTGCCTCGCTCAGCGGCATGCGCGAGCGCGTCGATGATGGCGCCCTCTGGATCGCCTGTCTCAGGCAGGACACCGCCCAGCGCAGCGCGAAGCTCATCGGCGGTCGCCGTGGCGCCGACGTGGCGGTCGGCAATGGTCTCCAGGTACTGCGTAGCGTGCGAAGCGGCGCGATTCAGAAGATCAGTACGGTCGGACATAAGCCAATTGTCGGGGTCCGGGAGTCCCGGAGTCCAGGGGGCAAGCTCGAAGACTGCAGGCTACCGATTCAACGCAACCCCAGCACCTGAATGCGAAACGGTTCGTCTTCGAATTGCAGCGGCTGCGTCAACCAGGCTCGTTGGCGGCGATCGCGGGCGATGGCCGTGACGATGAGCAGGGTGCCCGATAGCGAGAGGAACAACGGCCACGAGAACAGGCTCAGCTGAAACAACGAAGCCAGCAGGCTGGTGACAAGCACGTAGATGATGAGCGCGCCGATGAGGGTGAAGACCAGCGGCCGCTTTCCCGGAATCCAGGTGCAGGTGAACGGCACGCGACGCCAGTCGAGCAACATCACTTCAGCCATCGCCAATCCCGCGAGAGCCGAGAGCAGTACCGTGCGCCAGGCGTCGATGCCGATCACCCAGAATTGCAGCGGCACCGCGATCGCCAACACGGGCACGACGACCAGACGCAGGCATGCCCGATCGACAGCGGCCAGATGTTGGGCGCGCGGTTCCGGGCCGTCGGTGACGCGGAAGATCCAGTTGGCGCGAGACTGGACTGGGAGCAGGAATGACGTCCTGAGTCCGGTCAAGCCGGTGAGCATCAGGACCAGAGGGAAGCCAACCGCCGCGGCCAGAAGCGCGGGAGGCGCCGGTTCATCCCACCGGAAGGTGCTGGTCAGAAAGCCGTCGAGCAGCGCCTTGGTCACCACGCCGCCGCCAATCGCCGCAAACACCAGGAACAGCAGCAACGGGAGACGATTGCGCCACAGCGTGGCCCGAGTGAATGGCCACACGCCCATCTGTGGCAGGGGAGGGCGCGCTGACGTTGTCCCGGTTCGAGTGTCGCGCGGGGGCGGCAGCACGAGGCGTTCGAAGCGCCGGTACAGCAAGGCGTAGGCGCAGATGCCGGCCACGATCACCGCGCTCGTGCCGAGCACACCCGTCCACGCCATGCGCTGCCAGTATGGGTTCGCAACGCCGAGAAGCACGCGTTCCATTCCCACGAACCATGCCGGAGGGAAAAATGCGAGCACGGCGGGCTCGCTCGCCACCCACATCCGCTGTGCCGGCAATTGCAGAACAAAGGGCAACGCGAGGATGGCGCCGGTGATGACCGCGCTCGGCACAATGACTCCCAGGCGCTGAAGCCATTGCCGCGGCGCCCACATGGATCCCAATCCCTGAATCGCCAACACACAGCCGAAGCCCAGCACGCCTGACGACATCGCCGCCAGTCCATGCGCGAGGATGCGGCCCGTGATCGTCCCTTCGGCCCAGCGCTGGTGCGTGAACATCGGGAATGCAATGGCGGCGAACGCGGCGAGTGACAGCAGCAGCGCCCCGACAAACAGCGCCAGCGCCGCCAACTTGGCCGCGAAGATGCGCCGCCGCGTGATGGGGAGCGGCACAAGCGTGAGGTAGTCCACCTCGTCGGGGAACATCGACGGCGCAACAAGCGCTGCGACCACCATCGCCACGAGGAACGGCAGCGTCAACATGAACATGCTGTCAGTGACCATCGCCCGCCTGAACGGTTCGGGGTCGGGCAGGTAGCCCAGTTCCAGGTAGATCCGCGAGAACTGACGCGGCAGCATGAATCCCACGCTGACCAGTCCGGCGACGACGCCGAACAGCAATCCGCGCACGGCCTCCACGCCATCGTCCTGCAGCACGCCGCGGCCGATGAGGCTGCCCAGGAAGTGGCGGACCAACGGTCTCAGACTGCGCAAGGGGTTCACCGTCCTCGCACGGTGTTGACGATGTCGGTGGCGATGGCGGAGTAGTCTTCCTGCTGCGTGACCTCGGCGAAGACGCCTTCGAGAGTCGGCGTGCGGTCGCTGCGCAGGTCGGCGATGCGGCCGTCGGCCACCACTTTGCCTCGATGCAGGATCACCACGCGCTCGCAGACTTTCTCCACCACATCCAGGCGGTGCGAAGAGAAAAGAATGGTGCGGCCTTCGCGCGCGAGTGCCTGCAGAAAGGTACGGAACAGGAGGTCGGCCGAGACGTCGAGTCCGGAGAAGGGCTCGTCGAGGATCAGGAGTTCTGGGTCGTGGAGGAGCGCGGCGGCCAGTAGCACACGTTGGCGCATGCCCTTGGAGAACGTGGCCATCGTTCCGTAACGCGCGTCGTGCAGGCCGAACAGTTCCAGGAGGCGTTCGCCGGTGTGCCGGCACGTGTTCGGGTCCAGTTCCCGCAGCGCACCTACCAGCAGGAGGTATTCGATCGCCGAGAGGTGGGTGTAGAGCTGCGGTTCCTCTGGCACGTAGCCGATGCGGCGCTTGAAGGCGATGGGATCGTCTTCGAGGGAGGAGCCGTCGAGCGTGATCGTGCCGTTGTCGGGTTCGAGCAAGCCGACGAGCATGCGGATGGTGGTGCTTTTGCCTGATCCGTTCGGGCCGAGGTATCCGAGAATCTCGCCTGGCGCGCACGAGAAGCTGACGTTGTCGACGGCCAGCAGGCCGCCGTAGCGCCGCGTCAGGCCGCGGACGTCAAGCACGGCGTTTTCGAGCGGCGGTGCCGGAGTTGGGGCACCAGGAACCAGAGCGTGAACGTGATGGCCGAGACGAGCGGCAGGAGCATGACCACACGCGACCATTGAAAGGCGCTGCCGACGAGCGTGGCCGCGAGGCCCTCACAAATGCCGACAAGCGCCGTGGCGTAGGCCGCGGTCAGCCACGGCACGCTCGTGCGCATCCACTGGACGGTGATGGACCAGATGAGGTCTGCCGCGACCGCTGCGAGCAGGACGAGGACGCCTCGCGTCCGGCCGGTGTGCCGGGCATCGCGGAGGGCATCGTTGAAGTCGGCCGCCATGCTGTCGGCAAACGTCGAGTGGAAGGCGGGGGGATAGACCGCTGTCATCCAGCGATACGCCCGGACTGGCCAGGGATAGATGACGGCGGCGCGTGGAGACGTCATGCGCGTCTGGGCCTCAAGTGCACGCGCGCGGCCTTCACCAGGTCTTCCATGCGCTGGACATCGGCCTGAATCGCCGTGCGGCCTTCACGATTGAGCCGGTAATACCGCCGCCGCGCATCCGCCTCATCGTCGGGGGGATCGATTTCGTCCACCCAGCCGAGGTCGAGCAGGCGCTGCAGCGTGCCATACAGCGTGCCGGCCTGCATGGTCATGCGGCCATCGGTGCGCTGCCGGATGTCCTTGAGGATGGCGTAGCCGTGGCGGTCGCCGCCCGTGAGTGCGAGCAGCACGTGAAACACCGCCGGTGTGAGCGGGGGAATATCGTCGGGCATATCAGCGTGCGACATGTATACCTGCTACGTGTATAGTTGTCAACGTCATGGTGAGGATCGCGATGATGACGGGCGTCGCGCTGCTCATGGCCGGAGTGGCTGCAGGCTGCTGGCCCCGCGAAAATGTTTTGGCGCGCAGCCGCGCGCTGGTGGTCACGCGCACCTACGACCAGCGGGGGCCGCGGGTGTTTGTGGAGACGCGGGCCGGTCGCGTGCGTGACGCCGTGGGGCAAGTGCTGTCGGTCCCGATGCTGCTGGGTGCCGATGGGGTACTGGGCGCGGTCGGGGCCGGAGTACATCACGCGTGAACGGCTGCAGGATACGAGGGTGCTGGTGATCGATCGACTGCCTGAACAACTGGGCAACCGGCGCACAATCACGCTGGTGTCGCGGTGGATCGAGTCCGGCGGCTCAATGATGGTGCTGATGGCCGGCCAGGGGCCGGAGGTACGAACGGAGCGTGGCCTGGGACGAGTGGCGGTAATCGACCCTTCGGCGTTTGCCGCGCCGGACTTTGTTGCGCGTCTGCAGGCGGCCATGCATTGGCTCGCCAGATTCACTGATTCCCGATAAAATCAGTCGGATGAAGAGGACGAACACGGTCAAGGTCTGCCTGATCGCGGCCGGCGTTGCGGTCGTGGTCGGATGCGCCGGTCAGGTATCGGCGCAGGTGCCGCCGGCACCGCCGGTACAGGTCGTGCAGCCTGGCGCGCCCGGGAAGCCGAGCCGCGAACTGAGCGAGTCTGAGCGGCCCAAAGCGGTGGCCTCAAAACACTCGCCCGCGGATACCAAGTTCATGCAGGGAATGATCGGTCACCACGCACAGGCGGTGGAGATGGTGGACTTGCTCAAGACGCGCACCGATCGCGAGGACATGCGCATGTTAGGGAAGCGCATCGAGGTGTCGCAGAACGACGAGATCAAGATGATGCGGCTGTGGCTGCAGACGCGCGGCGAGTCCATCCCGAGCGAACACGCGCATCACATGCCAGGCGGGATGATGCCGGGGATGTTGACGCCGGAGGAAATGGAAAAACTTCGCGCGGCGAAGGGCGCGGAGTTCGATCGGTTGTTTCTTGAAGGCATGATCAGGCATCACGGCGGTGCCCTGGTCATGGTGCAGGAACTGCAGTCGTCTCCGGGCGCGATGCAGGAAGCCGAGATTCATGATTTTGCAACACACGTGGACGCTGACCAGCGGATGGAAATTCTCCGCATGAACACCATGCTGAAGGGCATCAAGAAATGAAGAAGCAGTCGATCTGGATTGGATGTGTGGTGGCGGGCCTGTTTGTGTGGGCCGCCGAGGGTGGAGCGCAGCAGGTGCAGCAACCGGGGCAGGACCCGCGCGTGGGCCTGAAGGCCGGTGCGACCGATGCGGGCGTGGCGGCGCGCAACATGGAATTGGTGGCGACTCTGCCCAAGCCTCCGGGCTTTGGTGACGCGACCGGCACAGGTGGCCTGGCCTTCGCGAACTCGGACATCGCCTTCAAGGGCGGCAACATGTTCATCGGCAGCTTTGCCGGGTTCAATTTTTACGACATCGAAGACCCGCGCAAGATTCGGCTGCGGACGTCGGTGCCGTGCCCGGGTGGCCAGGGTGACCTGTCGGTGTTTGGCAACCTGCTCTTCATGTCGGTTGAGCAGGGCAACGGCCGCGTGGATTGCGGCACGCAGGGCGTGACCGGCGCGCCGAATGCCCCGAGCCCGGAGCGCTTCCGCGGCGTGCGCATCTTCGACATCACTGACCTCAACAAGCCCGTGCAGGTGGCCGCCGTGCAGACGTGCCGCGGCTCACACACGCACTCGCTGGTGCCGAATCCGAAAGACCCGTCGATGATTTACGTATACGGGTCGGGCACCGGCGGCGTGCGGTCGGACAAGGAACTGGAGGGGTGCTCGTCTGGCGATCCGAACGCCGACCCGAATACGGCGCTCTTCAGCATCGATGTCATCGCGGTGCCGGTCAAGAACCCCTCGGCGGCGAAAATCGTCAACCGTCCCCGCATATTTGCCGACACGCAGACGGGCGCGATCGCCGGACTGTGGCCGGGCGGCGCGCACGGCGAAGGCACGCAGCGTACGTCCACCACGAACCAGTGCCACGACATCACGGTGTATCCCGAACTGGGTCTGGCCGCCGGCGCGTGCTCGGGTAACGGCATCCTGCTCGACATTTCGGACCCCGTGAATCCGAAGCGCCTCAGCGAAGTTTCGGACATCAACTTCGCCTACTGGCACTCGGCCACGTTCAACAACGACGGCACCAAGGTCATCTTCACCGACGAGTGGGGCGGCGGCACATCACCCCGTTGCCGCGAGACCGACCTGCCGAGCTGGGGCGCCAACGCCATCTTCGAAATTCGCGACAAGAAGATGATCTTCCGCAGCTACTACAAGCTGCCCGCGGCGCAGACGGACTTTGAGAACTGCGTGGCGCACAACGGCTCGCTCATCCCGGTGCCCGGCCGCGACATCAAAGCGCAGGCCTGGTACCAGGGCGGCGTGTCGGTGTTTGACTTCACCGACGCCACCCGCCCAGTCGAGATTGCGTTCTTCGACCGCGGTCCCGTCTTCGCCGACAAACTCGTGACGGCCGGCTATTGGTCCACGTATTGGTACAACGGTTTCATCTACGGGTCGGAAATCGCGCGTGGCGTGGACGTGTTTGAACTCAAGCCGAGCGAATTCCTCTCCGAGAATGAGATTGCCGCGGCGAAGCTCATGCAGATGAACGAGTTCAATGCGCAGTCACAGCCCAAGATGGGCTGGCCGCAGGTGCCGGTGGTGGCGCGCGCCTACATGGATCAGCTGACGCGCAGCAAGAGCCTGAAGGCCGAACAGGCCACCGCGCTCAACACTGCGCTGACAGCTGTCGAGCGCGCCAGCGCGGCCGACCGCGCCGCCGCGGTTGCCGCACTTGAAGCGCTGCTGCCTGCGCTCGAAAAGCAGGGTGGCTCCGCGAACCCCATCGACGCCGCGAGATATCGCGCGATGGTGGCCACACTTCGCGGCATCGCCGCGAAGTAGGGAAAGGGGACGGGTCTCGATCTGTGGAAAACTCCGACGGCGAAAACGACCTCTGAGGTCACCTACCTCAGAGGTCGTTTTCGGCCCCGGAGTTTTCCACAGATCGAGACCCGTCCCCCTATTGTCCCGAATGCTCGACTAGTCTTCCGACATCAACTCCCGCTTCGCGGCGGCGAGTTCCTTTTTCTGCGCCGCGCTCAGCATCGGATAGTCCAGCGTCAGCCCCTCCATCGTCTCCGTGATGATCGAGGCGACGACCGCGCGCATGAACCATTTGTTGTCGGCCGGGATGATGTGCCACGGCGCCCAGACGGTGCTCGTGTGCCTGAAGACGTCTTCATACGCCTTCATGTAGTCCTTCCAGAAGCCGCGCTCGTGCACGTCGCCCGCTGAGAACTTCCAGTTCTTGGCCGGGTCTTCGATGCGATCCAGGAAGCGCTGTTTCTGCTCCTTGCGCGACACGTTCAGGAAGAACTTCAGCACCACCGTGCCGTTTTCGACGAGGTAGCGTTCGAAGTCGTTGATGTGCGCGAATCGCTCCTGCCAGATGTTTTTGTCCTGCTCCATGTGTTCGGGCATCTGCTGCCCCTGCAGGATTGCCGGGTGAACACGCGCGATCACCACTTCTTCGTAGTGCGAGCGATTGTGAATGCCAATGCGACCGCGCTCGGGCACGGCTTTCATGGATCGCCAGAGATACGCATGGTCGCGTTCCTCCGCTGAGGGCGCCTTGAAGCTGAAGACCTGACAGCCCTGCGGATTGATCCCAGACATCACGTGGCGGATTGTGCCGTCCTTGCCGGCCGCATCCATCGCCTGAAAGATGATGAGGATGGAGTACGTGTTCTGCGCGTACAGGCGGTCCTGCATTTTCGAGAGCTGACGCACGCCTTCTTTAAGCAGTTCCTGGGCATGCCCCTCGTCCTTGAGGCCGCCGGTCCAGTCCGCAGGATGGTCTTTGAGGCGAAAGCCCTTGCCGTTGGCAATCGTGAGTCGCTTGGTGATCTTGCGCAGGTTCTTCATCCAGCTATCTTACGGCCGGATGATGAGGGCCACTTCGCGCATCGCCTTGTTCGTGCCGTCGGTGACCGCCACCTGCAGGCGGTAGGCGCCGGGTGCCAACTGGTTGAGCGGCAGAGAGATGTCGAGTGACGGCTGGGTGCCCGCGTCGAGCAGGCGATCGAATGTCACCTTCACCGTGCCAACAGGAGCCAGGGCCGAGATGGTGGCGGTCAGCGGTGAAGCGGTGCGCTGCACGGCTTTGAAGTACAGGCGCAACGTATCTTTGGAGACAAACGTCCGGTCGAGCGTGGGATCGAAGGGCAGGAGGGGAGCAGGCGGCTGCAACTGCGCCGCCGGCACGGCTCGTCCGGTCGCTGCGACGGTCGGTTTCTTCGGCGCATCGCGCGCGATGGGCACGTGAGGGCCGTCGGCGTAAGCAATGACGAGATCCGTCAATGACAACGCCGCCTTCGAGAAGTCCGGGACCTCGAATGACAGATAGACCGAGCCGCCGGCCGCGAGTTTGTCGCTGGTGGCTGAGGCGCGCAGCTGGTACTGGCCAGGCGGCAGCTGAAGTTCCGAGATGATCTCGTACGTCACCTTGTCCGGGACGACCGCCAGCCCTGGACGTGGGCGCAGCGCAACCTTGGCGCCAGATCCCGTCCGTTCGCGGATCTTTGCCCCCTTGAGGTCCACGGCGTAGAGGCCGTACCGGATGTCGTCGAGGAGCCGGTCGGTGTCGGCCATCCGCATCGACTGGGTCGGCGCCGTCAGCTCGAGCGCGACGATGACCTTCGCCACTCTCGATGCGGCCGGGCCGGTGTTCGGAGCCGGCAGGGGAATGGCGTGCAGGCGCAGCGGCAAGTCGTTTTTGGGGAGCGCGCCGCCAACGAGACGCGACAGTTCGTCAGTCGGTTTGGGCGGTGCCGGCGCTCCGTCCACCTGATAGCCCTGCCGATAGCGCAGCGTCAGGTCCGGCCGGCCCTTCACCTCGATCTCGATCGGCCGGTACCCCTTGCGCTGCATCTCGACCGGATAGAAGCCGAGCAGGTAGTAGTTGTCGAGGTCGCCGATGATCTGCGAGATGCCACCGGTGAAATCGTCGGTGTTGACCACCGCGAAGCCACCGGTTTCCTCCGAGAAGGTGGCCAGCCCACGCTGCCCCTGTCGAACAAAGGCCTTCCACGCCGGCAGCGATCCACCCAGACAGGGGTCGTCACCAAAGCCAGCCCCCACTCCAACTCCAAGGCATTCCTGCATGAGTTCCTGCGAGGTCACCTCACCACGCGGGTCGATGGCGTACGTGGCCACGTTACCGCGCCGCATGGCATTCATAGTGTTCAGCAACTGGTAGTCGAAATCCGGTGCGGCTTTGTTTGTGTATTCGTTGTTGCCGCTGTAGTAGCCACCCGAGTCGACGATGTCCGGAATCTGTTCGCCGCCATCGAAGATCCCGGTGATGTCCTTTGCCAGGCTCTCGGAGATCAGGATGAAGGCTTTGCGGCGTTTGTCGCCGCCGCCGAGAATGCGGGCGGCATCTTCCATCGACCGGAACAAACTGCGATGGGCGTTCAGATCCTGGATATCGCAGTCTCGCTGGCGTGGCTCGCACACCTCAGACGGACGTCTTGCGGGTCGGCGCCCATGAAATCTGTCGATCGCCGTCAGGAGCCGCGACCGGTCGTCTGTCACTTCAACCCCGTGTTCACCGCCGGTCTGAATCAGCGCCATCGCCGACTCGGGCCCCAAGTCGTTGACCACCTTCCGCGCGATGTCCTTCACCGTATCCGTGCGGCCGCGCCACACGTGCAGGTCGTCGAGCACCATCACGACCAGCCGACCAGCCTTCGCGCTCGTGTTGCTCGCCACGTCCACGCGAGTCTCTGGCGGCAGGCGAGGCAGTTCACTGGTGCGCTCAATCTCACGCTGCACTTCGGTGAACGTCTCAATCGCCTGCGGCTTTTTCCGGTCCTTGAGAATGAAGTCGTCTTTCGTCAGGCCGTGAACACGCTGACCCGCCTTGTCCACCACCACCACGTCGATCTCGACGAGCTCGGTCGCCGTGCGGAAGACCGGCGGCCGCTGGCCGGGCTGCTGGTGGCCATGGACCACCGGGGCGGGGGCCGTGACTGCAGCCGCCAGCAACAGTGCCACGAGCGTGCGCACGTCGGCCACCTGGCTACCCGCCCTGTGGTTTCACGACGAGCGCCACTTCGCGCATCGCCTCGTTGGTGCCGTCGCTCACGACCACCTGCAGCCGGTAGGGCCCGGGTGTCAGTTGCGACAACGGCAGCGAAACGTCGAGCGAGGGCTGGGTGCCCGTTTCGAGGACGCGGTCAAACGTCACCACCACCGTGCCGTCGGGCGCCAGGGCCGAGATCGTGGCAGTCAGCGGTCTGGCGTTGCGCTGGACAGCCTTGAAGTACAAACGCAGAGTGTCACGCGCGACAAACGCCCGGTCGAGCGTCGGGTCGAAGGGAATCGTCAGCGCCGGCACTGGCAGCGTCGGAGGCACGACAGGCGACGGCCGTGATGTCCCCGGCAGCGCGCCTCGCGACACCACTTCCACGCTCGTCGTCTGAATCGTGACCGGCGGCAGGTCGCGCGCGATCGGGACGTGCGGCCCGTCGGCGTACGCAATCGCCAGATCCGTCACCTGCAGCTCGTCCTTCGAAAAGTCAGGCACATCGAAGGACAGGTAGACCGACCCACCTGCATTCAGCTTCTTGCTGGTGGCCGATGCGCGCAACTGGTATTGGCCCGGCGGCAGCGGCATCTCAGAAATGATTTCGTACGTGACCTTATCGGGGACGACGACCAGTCCGGGCCGGGGCCGCAGCGTCACCTTGGCGCCTGAGCTTTGCCGTTCGCGCACCTTGGCGCCCTTCATATCAATCGCGTACATCCCGTATTCGATGTCGTCGAGCAGTCGATCCGAGTCGACCTCCTTCATCGAGGTCGTCGGGACGGTGAGTTCCAGCGCGATGACGACACGCGCGTTTTTGCCGGCCGCAGGCCCCGGCGGCATGGGAATCGCCTGCAGGCGAAGCGGGAGGTCGTTCTTGGGAAGCGCGCCGCCGACCAGGCGATTGAGTTCGCTCGTCGGCTTGGGCGGGTCAGGCGCGCCTTCGAGCTGATATCCGCGGCGATACCGAAGCGTCAACTCAGGCCGGCCCTTCACTTCAACATCGATCGGCCGGTAGCCCTTGCCGTTCATGTCGGACGGGTAGAAGCCGAGCAGGTAGTAGTTGTCGAGGTCGGCGATGATCTGCGAGATGCCGCCGGTGAAGTCGTCAGTGTTGACCACCGCGAAGCCGCCGGTTTCTTCAGACACGATCTCAAGTCCGTGCTGGGCCAGTCGCACCCAGGATTTCCAGTCTGACGGGGACCGGCTGACGCCGGTGGGGTCCCCGGCTTCATCGCGAATCGATGCTTCATCTCCGGTACACGGGTCAGCACCAATACCCTTCGCGCCACGGGGCGGCGGAAAGCACTCCTCCATTAATTTCTGGGGGGTGATCTTTCCTCGCGGATCGATCGAATACGTCGCAACGTTGCCGCGCCGCATGGCGTTCATGGTGTTGAGTAGCTGATATTCGAACGCGGGAGCGGCCTGCCACACCGAGTTGCTGACGATCGTGGCGACCTGCTCACCACCGTCAAACAGCCCGCTGATGTCCTTCGCGACGTTCTCCGAGACCAGGATGAACGCCTTGCGGCGCTTGTCGTCGCGCCCAAGGATTTTCGCTGCATCCTCCAGGGCGCGGTAGAGAGAGCGGTTGGCGTTGAGTTCCTGTATTTCGCACCCCGGGTCCAGGTTCGATGCGTCTGCCGTCTCGATTTCACGGGGCTTGCCGATCGGATCGCACACCTCGAGCGGCCGCCGCGTCGGCCGCCGCCCCTTGAACTTGTCGATGGACCCGAGAAGCCGCGACCGGTCATCGGTCACCTCGACTCCGTATTCGCCGCCGGTCTGGATCAGTGACATCGCCGACTCGGGTCCCAGGTCGTTCACGATATTGCGTGCGATGCCTTTCACCGTGTCGGTCCGGCCACGGTAGGTGTGCAGGTCGTCGAGTACCATCACGACCAGTCGGCCTGACTTCGCGCTCGTGTTGCTCGCCACGTCCACGCGCGTCTCTGGGGGCAGCGGAGGCAGTTCCGTGGCGCGCTCAATGGAGCGCTGAACTTCAGTAAACGTTTCGATGGCCTGCGGCTTGTTCCGATCCTTCAGGATGAAGTCGTCTTTCGTCAGGCCGTGAACACGTTGCCCAGCTTTATCGACGACCACCACGTCGATCTCGACCAGTTCGGTCGCCGTTCGAAACACGGGTGGCCGCTGGCTGGGCTGCTGCTGGCCACTGACGGCCACTGCGGCGCCCGCGAGCGCAGCGCCGATCACCAACGTGGCAAGGCCGCGAAGAGAAGTCATCATCTATTAATTAATGTGAGGCCGACACGATTGTAAGCCGGTCTCCGGGGATCAGCTTGTGCCGGTCGGCCGTGCCCGCCGCCAGTTCAATGGCGGCGAAGGCCCTCCAGCTGACCGCAATACGCCAGGGCTTGACGTGCTGCCGGATTTTCACCACCCGACCGTCGCGCCGGGCAAACACGATGTCAATCGGGAAGCGCATGAACCACGTGTGGATGGCATTGCTCGGCGCGATGATCATCGCGAGGCCCTCGGGCATGATGCTCCGGCCGAGCAACCCACGGTTGCGGGTGGCCGAGTCAAAGGCGCCCTCGACGGTTGTCGCGATCGGCGTGCCCAGGCGCTCCACGACGACCGCGTACGCATCGGTGTACGGCCCTTTGAGCAGCGGCTCGAGGAAGTGCGGTCTCCCCACGGAATCAGTCTAGTGGACTTTTCAACAGTGCATTGCGAAAAGTCCACACCAGATTCGGACAGATCTGTACGCGCCATTCCACAGTGTCATTGGTCATGTGCACCAATGTGGCTTCGTACTTGCACAAGTGGAGGGTGACGCAATCGCCTTCCGGCGAAAGCGTCATCGCACAAAAGGAGAACGATCATGACTGCCTTCCTCAAACGTCTGATGACTGACCAGAAGGGCCAGGATCTGATCGAATACGCACTGCTCGGCGGATTCGTCAGTCTGGCGGCGATCGCAGGCGCCACGGCGCTGGGCGTGTCGCTGAATGACTGGTACAACGCTGTCGCCACCACGGTTGACGGCGTCTCGCCCGGCGGCGCGTAAGTCCCATGACTGCCGGGCGGGTCCGCAAGGCCCCGCCCGGCAGGCAGCAGTTCGGTCCTTCCGAATGTGAGTGTTCCCCATGCGTACCTTCGCAGTGCGCTTCTTCAAACAAGACGACGGACAGGATTTGGTTGAGTATGCGCTGCTCACCGCGTTCGTCGGATTGGCGAGTATCGCGGCATTCGACGTGATCGGCAGCGCGCTTCGCGCGACCTACGTCGCCTGGGATTCCGGCATCAACGCGCTGTGGGAGCCCCCGGCGCCCCAAGGGTGACTTATGGGTACCATCGAAGTCGCTGCAATCGTCACCGCACTCCTTGGCTGCGTCACCGATCTGACCTCCCGCCGTATCCCGAATCTGCTCACGCTTGGCGCAGCCGCAGCCGCCCTGGCGTTCCACCTCTTCAGCAACGGCGCCGGCGGGCTCCTGCTTTCACTGTCAGGCTGGATCGTGGCGCTGCTCATCTTCCTGCCGTTCTTCTGGCTGGGCGGGATGGGCGGCGGCGACGTCAAGTTGCTGGCGGCTCTGGGGGCCTGGCTCGGGCCTGGGGCAGCGGTGGTCATCGCCCTGTGGACGGCGCTTGTGGGCGGCGCCATGGCCCTGATCCTCGCCGTCGCGACGGGCTACCTCCTTCACGCGTGGTTGAACCTGCGGACCCTGGCGGGCCACTGGCTCCATACCGGCTTCCGTCCGCATCCGGCAATGACGCTGGACTCGTCCGGTGGGCCCCGCCTGCCTTATGCCTTGCCGATCGCGGCCGGCCTCATGGTGACGTTATGGCTTCGCTGATTCGTCGATTGATGCGATCTGACGCGCGCGGGTCCGAACTGATCGAACTGGCGCTGACGTTGCCCATCCTGCTCTTCATCCTCGCTGGCATTGTGGACTTCGGCCTGCTGTTCCAGCGGTACGAGGTGGTGACCAATGCCGCCCGTGAAGGGGCGCGCGTGGCCGTGTTGCCCAACTACACGGCCGCCGACGCACAGGCGCGGGTCCAGAGTTACCTGACCGCCAGCGGACTCACGGCGCCGGCGGCGGCGCCGACCGTGGTCTACAGCACTGAAGCGCTCACCGGCGGCCGCTCGATTCGGCTTGTGACGGTCAGCGTGACCTATCCCAACGAGTTCCTCTACATCGGGCCGTTTGCCGCGCTGGTCGGCGGCAGCGGGTACGGCACGGTGCACCTGCGGGCGGCATCGTCGATGCGCCTTGAGGCTTCGGCAGGTGGTTCCTGAAGACAACACGTGTGAGGTATCGCCATGAATCGCAGAACTCGGACCTTTCTGGTTGTTGGAATAGCCGGCGCGCTGGCATTGCTGGCGAGTGTCGGTGTCTATCGTGCGGTGCTGCGCGCGTCGGCGCCGACGGCGGCGTCGGGACGCCACCCGGTGACGGTGGCCGCCACCGCCTTGCCTCTGGGCACGATGCTCAAGGCCGGCGACCTGCGGGTGGTGCAGTGGCCCGATGACGTGCCCGTCGCCGGGAGCGTCGCCACCATCGAGAGCATTATTGGACGCGGCGTCGTGGCGCCCTTTGTGGAGGGCGAACCCATCGTCGCCGGGAAGCTGGCGCCGGCCGAGGCGGGCGCGGGCCTGCCCGCGGCCATTCCGCCCGGGATGCGTGCGATGGCAGTCAAGGTCAATGACGTGATTGGCGTTGCGGGTTTCACGGTGCCGGGCACGCACGTTGATGTGGTGGCCACGGTCAACTCCGGCAAAGAAGAAGTGTCGCGCGTTGTCCTGAGCGACGTCCAGGTGCTGACCGCCGGCACGAACCAGGATCAGAGCAAGGCCAACGATCCGATCCGGACCACCGTCGTGACGTTGCTCGTCACTCCCGAGGATTCCGAGCGCCTGGCCCTCGCGATGAACGAAGGGCGGATCTCTCTGGCGTTGCGCAACCCCCTTGATCTGGTTCAGTCCCAGACGCCCGGCGCGCGCATGTCCAATCTCGTGACGATGGCGGCCGCGCCTGCGCCGGCTGTCAGGACCATGGCGAATCGGCCGACAGTTGTGGCGCCTCCGCCGCCACCTCCGCCGCCACCACCCAAGCCCTACACGGTGGAAGTGATCCGCGGGGCGAAGCGCACCGAAGAAATCATCAAGTGACGCGTTCAGTGAGGACACAGCAATGACCACCCACACGAAGTCTCTGCCCCTGCAGGGTTCGCCACGCCGGATCGGCAGTTGGGTTGGCGCGATTGTCGCGCTCGGCCTGGCTTCCACGCTCCAGGCGGCCACCCTTACCTCGACCCCATCATTCGACCCGGCTGAGCGCGTCGTGCTGACCGCGGGCCGGTCCACCGTGCTGACCACGGATTTCGACATCACACGCGTGGCGCTGACCGATCCGTCCGTCGCCGACGTGTCTGTCGTTACGCCACGCGAACTGCTCATCGACGGCAAGAAGCCCGGAACGATCAGCCTTTTCATCTGGGGTGAGGGGCGCCGCGAGGACCGGGAAATCGTGATCGAAGCCGGTGTGAGTGTGCTGCAGCAGCGGATGCGTGATCTCTTTCCTGGAGAGAACATCCAGGTGAGTGTGGCCGACGAAGCGATTGTCCTGTCGGGCACGGCGTCGACCAACGTCGTGACGGCCCGCGCGGTGGAGATCGCCGAAGCCAGCGCGCCGAAGTCGAAAGTCATCAATATGCTGCAACTGCCCGGCGGGGCCGGCAGCCAGCAGGTGATGCTGCAGGTCCGATTCGCGGAAGTGAACAGCAAGGCGATGACGGAACTGGGCGCCAGCCTCTTCGCCGCGCGCAGCAAGTTTGCCGCGCGGACGTCGACACAGCAGTTCGCGGCGCCGGAGTACGACGACAAGGAAGGCGGCGCGGACGAAATGACGTTCAGCGACTTCCTCAACCTCTTCTACTTCCAGCGCAATGAGGGCATCGGCGCGGTCGTGAAGGCGCTGAAGCAGAACGGCAACTTCCAGAGTCTGGCGGAGCCCAACCTGATCGCATACAGCGGCCAGGAGGCCAGCTTCCTGGCGGGCGGCGAGTTCCCGGTGCCGGTGGTCCAGGGGGCGACGGGCACGGTGTCGATCATGTTCAAGGAGTTCGGCGTACGGCTGCGGTTCAAGCCGACGATCACCGGCGATGTCATCCGGCTCCATGTGCGGCCGGAGGTGAGTTCCCTCGACTTCAGCAACGGAGTCACGCTGCAGGGATTCCGGATTCCGTCGCTGTCCACGAGGTACGCCGAGACCGAGGTCGAACTGCGCGACGGCCAGTCGTTTGCGATCGCCGGCCTGCTCGACAACCTCGAGCAAGCCGATCGGAGCGGCATCCCCATCCTCAGCCAGATTCCGATCATCGGCAACCTGTTCAAGAGCAAGGCGACCAGGAGCGAGCGGACCGAACTGATGGTGCTCATTACGCCGCGGCTCGTGCGGCCGCTCAATCCCGATCAGGTGCCGCCGTTGCCGACGACGTTCAAGGAAAAGGGCGGCGGGGGAGCCGGCCTTGGCGCGTTACTGGAAGGCGCGGGGCTGGTCGATTCGCCGCTGCCGCAGTCCAAGCCGGCAGCCGGACCGGTCCAGCCCGCGGCGTCGAAGAAGCAGGTCCAGAAGTCGTCTCGCTGAGGTGACACCATGACTACGCGGCAACCAACCCCGGCAGCGAACGAGCGTGGAGCGATCCTCGTTCATGTCGCCTTCGCGCTGCTGGCAGTGATGGCCCTGTCGGCGGTTGTGACGGATTTCGGCGTCCTCTGGGTTGGCAGGCGGCAGGCCCAGAACTCGGCGGACGCCGGCGCGCTAGCGGGTGTGATTGCGCTCGCGTTCGACAGTCCGTCCAGCGTGACCGACACGGCGGCGGCCCGGCAGAGCGCGGCGACCGTGGCACAGCGTAATTTTGTCTGGGGGCAGGCCCCGAGCGTGGTGCCCGAAACCGACATCACGTTTGGGCCGTGCCCGGACGGCGTGAATACCTGCGTCCGGGTGGACGTGTTCCGCGATCAGGCGCGCGGCAACCCGCTGCCGATGTACTTCGGGCGGCTGATCGGCCTTGAGGCGCAGGGAGTACGCGCAACCGCGACCGGGATGGTCCAGCCGGCAAACGCCACCAGGTGCCTGAAGCCCTGGGGTCTGCCGGACAAGTGGATTGAGAACCATCCCACTCCGGGCCCATGGTTGCCGACTTCGACTTTTGATGCCTACGACAAGAAGGGCAAGCCGTTGGCGAACCCGGATGTGTACATCCCGCCAAGCGCGTCCGGTCCAGGTTCTGGATTCACGGTGGAAGCGGACTTCGGCCTGCGGCTGACGCTGAAGCCTTCGAGCGATCCGATTTCGCCCGGGTTCTACAACGCCCTGCAACTGACCGGGACCGGGGGCAGTGACTACCGCTACAACATCAGCCACTGCACCGAAACCGTGTGGGGCATTGGCGATTCGATTCCAATTGAACCGGGCAACATGACCGGGCCGACCGGGCAAGGGGCGCGTGACCTGATCGACCTGGACCCGGGTGCGACCTGGGTGGGTGGCGCGTCTCCGATCGCCGGCAGCTGTGTGACGACCGGCGGGTGTCCTGCCTTTACGGTGAGTCCGCGGGTGGTGGCGATTCCTGTGTACGACGTGAACGTGTTCGTGAGCGAGGGAAAAGACCACGGCCGACACACCACCGTGCTGGTGAGGAACATCCTGGGATTTTTCGTTGCTGGCGTGCAGGGGAGCGAACCGTACGGGTACCTGATGACCGGACCGGGAATCTACGAACCCGGTGGGGGCAGTGTGCCTCCGGAATCAGCCTTTTTGCGGACCGTCACGCTGGTGCGTTGAGGGAGCCATGCTCGCGAATGTGATTCTCGTGAATCCGACGGACCCCGACCTGGCCCGGATGGCGGCTGCGGCTGACCTGAATGTCGTCGGCACGTGGCCGACAGCCGGCCTGGCGCGGTTGGAGCCCTGGCAGGGGCCGTCACCCGAGCTGGTGCTGGTGGACGTGCGCGCCGCCACGGGCCTGCCGGCCGACCTCGAGGAGTTCAAGCGGCGTCATCCATCGACGGTGGTCATTGTCATTGCGTCATCGTTGAGCGTGGACCTGATGCGCGCCGCCATGCGTATTGGCGTGGCCGAGTGCCTGGCCGAGCCGTTCACGGTAGATGATCTGCGGGCCGCGGTCATACGGCCGATGGGCGGCAAAAACGGATTGACCTCGCAGGCCAAGGTCTTCGCGTTCGCGGGCGGCAAGTGTGGCGGGCTCGGCACCACCACGATCGCCGTCAACGTGGCGGCGGCGCTCTCGGCGGGCGAGGACCCGTCGGTCGTGTTTGTGGATCTGCACACCCAGGATGGCGGCGACGCCGCGCTGGCGTTTGGTGTGGAGCCGCGTTACACCGTCATCGATGCGCTCAATAATCTGCACCGGCTCGACGGTCCGTTCCTGCGGGGTCTGGCCGTTCACGCGGCCTGCGGCGTGGACGTGATCGCCGCGCCGATGCAGCCCCCCGCGCAGCCGCCCACCGCGGCTGCGGTGCACACGCTGCTGCGCTGGCTCGCGATGCACTACCGCTACGTCGTCATCGACATGCCGCGGTTGAGTCTCGAGGTACTCGATGCCCTGGAGCCCATGACCATCGCCACGCTGGTGGTGACGCAGGAACTGTCGGCGCTGCACAGCGGCACGGCCATCGCCGCGCTGCTGCGCCAGCGATACTCGAAGTCGCGCGTGCACGTGGTGATCAACCGGTACAGCAGTTCGGCTGAAATCCGCCGTGAAGACGTCGAGCGCATGCTGGGGTTGCCGGTGGCGGCCGTCCTCCCGAGCGACTACGCCAGCGCACTGGTGGCCGCAAACATCGGGCAGCCCCTGGTCACCAACCGCCGCAACCGGCTCGGCAAGGCCCTCGCCCTGCTCGCAGACCGTCTCGATCACGATTCGAGAGTTCTTCCAGGTGTCCAGTCTGATCATTCTGAGGTTCCATCATGACCACCACACTCGCGCCTCCACAGGACGTCGGCCAACGTCAGTACCAGGACATCAAGAGCCGCATCCACCAGACGCTGCTCAACCGGTTGAACCTGGAACGGCTCAGCCAGATTCAACGGGGTGAGGCGGAGCCGGAATTGCGGACGCTCATCACGTCCCTGCTCGAGAAAGAAGCCGAGACGACGCCGCTCAACCTGCAGGAGCGCGAACACCTGGTGGTCGACGTCCTCAACGAGCTCTTCGGCCTGGGGCCGCTGGAAGCCCTCATGGCGGACCCGGCCATTTCGGACATTCTGGTGAACCGCTTCAACCAGGTGTACGTCGAGCGCGAAGGCATTCTTGCCCCGGTAGATATCGTGTTCAAGGACGACCGGCATCTGATGCGCATCATCGAGCGCATTGTGAGCTCGGTGGGCCGGCGCATTGACGAGTCCACGCCGATGGTTGATGCCCGCCTCAAGGACGGGTCGCGTGTGAATGCGATCATCCCGCCGCTGGCGGTGGACGGGCCGGTGCTCTCAATCCGGCGGTTCCGCACGGATCGGTTGGCCGCCAACGATCTCATTGCACGCGAGTCGCTGACCGAGCCCATGCTCACGTTCCTGAACGCCGCCGTGGCGTGCCGGCTCAACATCATTGTCTCGGGCGGCACCGGCAGCGGAAAAACCACGTTGCTGAACATCCTGTCGGGGTTCATTTCCGATCGCGAGCGGGTCATCACCATTGAGGATGCCGCGGAGCTGGCGTTGCGGCAGCGCCACGTCGTACGGCTGGAAACGCGTCAGTCCAACATCGAAGGCAAGGGCGGCATCAGGCAGCGGCAACTGGTGATCAACGCGCTGCGCATGCGGCCCGACCGGATCATCGTTGGCGAGGTGCGCGGCGAAGAAGCCGTGGACATGCTCCAGGCGATGAACACCGGCCACGACGGCAGCCTGACCACCATTCACGCGAACAGCCCGCGCGACGCGTTGTACAGGCTGGACACGATGGTGGCGATGGCCAGCCTGAACCTGCCCGACAAGGGCGTGCGGCAGCAGGTGGCGTCGGCCATCAACCTCGTCGTGCACCTCGCGCGTATGTCCGACGGCACCCGCAAGGTGGTGTGCGTGTCCGAGATTACCGGGATGGAAGGCGACATGGTGTCGATGCAGGACATCTTCCTGTTCGAGAAACTCGGCGTTGACCCGAATGGGAAGGTCAAAGGCCGATTCGTGGCCACCGGGATCAGGCCGAAGTCGGCCGACCGCCTGGCGGTCTCCGGCGTGCCGCTGCCGGCGCGGCTCTTCGAGCACGTGCAACAGGTTGGTTAGGAGGCGCACATGGCGATCGCCGGAGCAGTCTTCATCGGTGTGCTGGGTATCATCCTTGGTGCGTATGCACTGTTCGTCGTGCGTCCGGAGCGTGTGTTGCTGCGCCGGTTGCAGCCGGCCACGGGCCTGACCCGCAGCGACGTCGGGAGCGGGCACGGCCTGGTCTCCGCTGGCGCGGGGCACACCACGCCATTCCTGATGCCGCTCAAGCGGTTCCTGGAGCAGGCGCACGTGCCGATCACGGTGCCGATGTTCCTGGTGATCACGGGCGGTGCGATGGTGGGGGCGTACGTCCTCGTGCTGGTGGCCACAAAGCTGGTGTGGGTGGCGATCATGGCGGGACTCGGCGCCGGCGCAGTGCTGCCGCTGTATACGCAACACGCGCGGTCTCGGCGGCTCCTGCGCTTCGAGGAGCAACTGCCCGACGCCGTCGATCTCATCGCGCGCGCCCTGCGTGCCGGGCACGGGCTCACCACCGGGCTCGAGATGGTGGCGCTCGAACTGGAAGACCCGATCAGCACGGAGTTCCGCGTGCTGTACGACGAGCAGAACTTCGGCCTGACCCTGCAGCAGGCGATGCGCAACTTCGCCGAGCGTGTGCCGCTGCTCGACGCGCGGTTCTTTGTGACCGCCGTCCTGACGCAGCGGGAAGCCGGCGGCAATCTGGCCGAAGTGCTGGATAACCTCGCCAGGGTGATTCGCGAACGCTTCAGGGTCAAGCGGCAGATCCGGGTCATTTCGACGCACGGCCGGTTGACCGGGTGGGTGTTGGTGCTGCTGCCGCCCACGCTGGCACTCGGCATGTTCCTCATCAGCCCCAATCACCTGCAAACGCTGGTGCGCGATCCCATTGGCGTGCGGATGATCATTGCCGCGGTCGTGCTGCAGATCACCGGCACATTAATCATCAGGCGCATCGTCAACGTGGAGTACTGAGCCATGACCCTCGAACTCTTTCTCACGCTCGCCGCCGTCTTCGCGTGCGTGGCCTGGCTGTCGGGCGTGCTCCTCTGGCGCCTGTTCAGCCGCACATCGCCGGAACGTCGCCGTCTCGAAGCGACGGAGCGGTCGCTGACGTCTGGGATCCTGCTGAACGCGCCGCTGGTCGACCACGGCCCGGACCCCCTGATGGCACGGCTCTCGAGCCTGGTGCCGCGCAGCCCCAGGGACGTGTCCCGGCTGCGCCGGCGGATGATCCGGGCGGGCCACCATTCAAACAGCGCGATTGCGGTGTACACCGCCGCGCAGGTCGTGTGCGTCGCGCTGGGCGTCGCCATCCCGGCCCTGCTGCTGCCGATGCGATCGGCATGGCCGCTGGCGTTGGCCGGCGCGGTCATGGGATTCCAGCTGCCGAGCATGATCCTGCAACACCAGATCACCAAGCGCCAGACCGTGATCAGAAACGGGCTGCCGGACGCGCTTGATCTGATGATTGTCTGCCTCGAATCGGGTTCGGCGCTCGATCAGTCGATCGTCAAGGTCAGCGACGAACTCCAGATCGCCTATCCCGCGCTCGCCGAGGAACTCGCCATGCTCGTCACCGAGACGCGTGCCGGCAAGCCGCGTCTCGAGGCCTTCAGGAACCTGGCCGACCGCACGGGCCTTGAGGATGTTCGCGCCCTCGTCGCCCTGCTGGTGCAGACCGACCGATTCGGCACGAGCGTGGCGCAGGCCCTGCGCACGCATGCCGAGACCTCACGGACGAAGCGGCGTCAACGCGCCGAAGAGGCCGCCGCGAAGATCGGCGTGAAGCTGGCCTTCCCGCTGGTCCTCTGCCTCTTTCCGGCATTTTTTATCGTCACCCTCGGCCCGGCCGTGATCCAGTTCGCCCGGGTGTTCTACGGCCAGATGTTGTCGCAGTAGTCGGCTCGTTCACAAGGAGGCAGTATGTCGCTCGAGACCATTGTCCTGTTCGCGCTGTCAGGCGTCTTTCTCGTTCTCTATCTGATGCGCCGTCGGAGCCGCCTGAACCGGGAACAGAGGGGCGGGTAGATGACGGGGCTCCGCGCGTCGCAGGTGCTCGTGGTGCTCTGCGCACTGGCGGGTGCCTGCGGCGTCAGGCACGATGTCGCGACGGTGGCGCGCACGGACATCGCCGCGCTCGAGCGCCACGACGCCGCACTCGCGGGCGCCCTGGCCGGGGTGCGGGAGCACCCGACGGCGGATGCCCATCGCCGGGCCGCGCTGGAATTGATCCGGCTCAACGTGCCCGACCAGGCGTTTGATCACTTGACAGCGGCCATCAGCAGGAACTCGGACGACGCGGTCGCCTACGACGCACGGGCGCGGATCTGGCGCGACTGGCAGATGCCGGAACGCGCATTCGAGGATGCCCGGCGCGCGCTGCAACTGGCGCCGCGGTCGGCAGAGGTGCACAACACGATGGGCACCATCTTCTTCGCCCTGGAACAGCCTGGCGAGGCACGTCGGGAGTTCACGACAGCGATATCCATTGACCCCGCCGCGGCCTATGCGGCGAACAACCTGTGCTATCTCGCGTTCCTGAGCGGTGACACCGCGGATGCCGAGGCGCAGTGCCAGCGCGCCATCGCCCTCGAGCCGGACCTGGCGGCCGCGCGCCAGAATCTTGCGCTGGTGGTGGCCGGCACCGATATCGCCCGGGCCGAGCGCGAACTGATGGTGGGGGCAAATGTGGCCCGCGCGCAGTACAACCTGGGCATCCTGCATCTGGCCCGGGGAGAATTTCCGCAGGCCTCGGTGGCCTTTGATCTGGCCTGCGGTGCGCCGACTCCAGTACGCGACGCGTGCGCACGGGCGCGTCAGGCGAAGGCCGAGTCGGCAAAGGTGCGCCTGCCTTGACTGCACACGAACTCGTGCCCCCCGCCCCCACCACCCTGGAGCAGACGGGCCTTGCCGCCGAGTTCGTCACGCAACTCGTGCTCAAGACCCTGGATGCCCGTACAGAACTGCAGGCCACGCAGGTGGTGGAAGAAACGGGCCTCGAACTGTCGGTCATCGAGCCCATTCTCGAGGCGTTGAAACTGCAGCACCTGTGCGAGATTGTCGCCAGCGCCGGCGCGGCGCTGTGCTTCCGGTACCGCATTACTCCACGGGGCCGCGAACGCGCAGACGAATACCTGAGCCGCAGCCGGTACGTCGGCGTGGCTCCGGTGACGCTCGAACAGTACCGGTCCTACATGGAGGGGTTCTGGGTCCGCACGCGGGTTCGGCGCATCTCGCCCGAGCGGGTCCGGGAGGCGCTGGCCCACCTTGTGCTGCGCGAGTCGGTGATCGATCAACTCGGCGCCGCCATGAATTCGAGCCGCGCGTTGTTCGTCTACGGGCCTCCCGGCAATGGGAAGACCGTCACGTCTCAGGCGCTGGGCCGCCTGCTCGATGAGGACATCTGGATCCCGCACGCGATCGAGGTGCGGGGCAGCCTGATTCAGGTCTTCGATCCCATCAACCACCATGTTCGCCCGCTCGACGACGTCTCCCGTGGGATGGATCAGGTGTTTCGCCACGACCGGCGCTGGGTGCGGTGCCGGCGGCCCGCGGTGACGGTCGGCGGCGAGCTGACACTCGAGGCGCTGGACCTGTCACCGGCTGGGTCGGGTGGATTTTATCGGGCACCTGTCCAGCTCGTGGCCAACGGCGGGCTGCTCGTGATCGACGACTTCGGTCGCCAGCGAGACGGGCCGGCGGCCTTCCTCAACCGGTGGATCGCGCCACTCGAGTCGCGTGTCGATCACCTGACGCTCCAGTCGGGCCAGACCGCGGAGGTGCCGTTCATGGTCCTGCCGGTGTTCGCGACAAACCTCAGGCCGGCCGAGCTGCTTGATGAGGCGTTCCTCCGGCGCATTCACTACAAAGTGTTCCTGCCGAATCCCACCCCTGACGAGCTGGCGGCCATCTTCAGCCACTGCTGCGCCGAGCAGGGCATCGCATACGAGCCGCAGCTGGTGGACTACCTGCTGGAGCACATCTACCTGCCGCGCCAAATCGTGATGCGCTGCTGCCAGCCGCGCGACCTGATCGATCACGCACTGGCGATGGCCCAGTACCTCGATGAACCCCGGGCCCTGACACGACGCCTGCTCGAGTTCGCGTGCGCGGGGTACTTCATCGACGAACCCGGCGGTGAGCGAGCCATCGGCGGCGTGGCGCCGCCCACGGGCCGGACCGCCATCGTCCAACACGCCTGAACACCCAGCACTCCTGCGGCGCGCGAAAACGACCTCTGAGGTAGTTTTCTGTACACACCACCTCGAAAACTACCTCAGAGGTCGTTTTGGCTCCTTTGCGCTATAGTTCGCTTGCCCAAGGAGCCCGCTATGAAATACCTGTTCCGTCTCGTCCCGATTCTCGTGTTTGCGGCGTTTGCCGCGCCCCTGTCCATGGAGGCCCAGCAGGCCCCGTCGGCATCAATGTCCACCACGGCGACCGCCGGCCGTGAACTTCCCAAGCCCAACTACGACCTCGCCTTTCGCTGGACGTCCACCAAGGTGGGCAAGTACGTCTTCAGCACTGCGGTGACGCCGAACTGGCTCGAGTTCAGCGATCGCTTCTGGTACCAGTACGAGACACCGGCCGGCATGAAGTGGTGGATGGTGGACCCGGTCAAGAAGACGAAGACGCCGGTATTCGAGAACGCCAAGCTGGCCGCACAGCTCACGCGCATCCTGCGCACGCCGTATGACTCGGAGCATCTGCCTGTGACGCAGTTGCGGTTCTTCGACAACGACACGAAGATCCGGTTCAGCGTGTCGCTGCCGCGCGAATCGCGCGTCGTGACGTCCTCGGGTGCCGAAATGAACGGCATGACGCTGACCGAGGCGGAGATTCGGCAGCAGCAGCAGGGCGGGCGTGGAGGCCGTGGCGGTGGCCGCGGTGGCGACCAGGGTGGCCGCGCGGGAGGCGCCGGTGCGACGACACCGACCGGCAACAAGACATGGTGGCTTGAGTACGACATCGCCACGGGTAACGTGGTGCTCAACGAGAAGTACGAGCCCGAGCCAGCCACGCCGGCATGGGCGCAGGTGTCGCCCGACAAGCAGACCATCCTTTTCGCTCGCGGCCAGAACCTCTTCATGATGGACGCGGCCAACTACGCCGTCGCGCAGAAGACACCGAACGCGCCCACGGTCACCGAAGTGCAACTCACCACCGACGGTGAAGAAAACTATGGCTACGCGCCCACGCAGCAGGGTGGCCAGGACGAAGACGAGCAGGACCAGGGCGGCGGTGGCCGAGGCGGCCAGACCACGCAGGGCGCCGCTGCGGCGGGCCACGAAAACGACAAGAAGTTCGGCCCGCGTCGTCGCTCCGTCGGCATCTCATGGTCGCAGGACCACAAGAAGTTTTCCCTGCAGCGCACCGACTCGCGCAAGGTGGGGGACCTGTGGGTGATCAATTCGCTCGCGAATCCGCGCCCGCGCCTCGAGACCTACAAGTACGGCATGCCGGGCGAAGCCAACCAGCCCCAGTCTGAACTCCAGGTATTCGACATCGCGTCACGCAAGCCGCTCAAGCTCATGACCGAGGCGTTCAAGGACCAGAACCTCGGGTCGTCTTCAATGGCGCTCACCAACCTGCAGCGCCTGAAGAATGACACCGCCACGCGCTGGATCACACCAGCCGGCGACAAGATGCTCTACACGCGGCTGAGCCGCGACCAGAAGCGGTTCGATGTGGTGGAAGCCGATACGACGACCGGCGAAGCGCGCGTGGTGGTGGCCGAACGGCTCAACACCTACATCGAGAGCCAGCCCATTCGCCTCATCACCAACGCAACGGGTGGAAAGGAACTCATTCACTGGTCCGAGCGTGACGGATGGGGACAGTACTACCTCTATGACTACAAGGGAACGCTGATTCGGCAGCTCACCCAGGGCGAATTCGTCAACACCGGCATCGTCGGCGTGGACGAAAAGAGCCGCCTCATGTTTGTGCATGCCGTGGGCCGCGAAAAGGGTGAAGACCCCTACTTCCAGCACCTCTATCGCGTGAACCTCGACACGGGCGACATGAAACTCGTGACGCCCGGCAATGGGTCGCACTCGGCGACGATGAACGACAAGGCGACGTTTGCGGTGGACAACTGGTCGCGCATCGACATGGCGCCTGAGTCGGTGCTGTATGACTCGCTCGGCAACAAGGTGATGGACCTTGAGAAGACCGACGTCTCCTCGCTGCTCGCCGCCGGCTTCAAATATCCCGAGGCGTTCACCGTCAAGGCCGACGATGGCGTGACGGATTTGTATGGCGTGATGTACAAGCCGTTCGACTTCGACCCGGCGAAGCGGTACCCGATCATCGAATATGTCTACCCTGGTCCGCAGACCGAGAGCGTGACCAAGACGTTTTCGCCGCGCCAGGCCAACGTGATGCTGGCGCAGTTCGGGTTCATCGTCATTGAAGTCGGAAACCGCGGCGGCAATCCGCAGCGGTCGAAGTGGTACCACAACTTCGGCTACGGCAACCTGCGCGACTACGGATTGGCCGACAAGAAGGCGGCCGTGGAGCAGTTGGCCAAGCGGCATCCCTGGATCGATCCGAACCTGGTTGGCATCTACGGCCACTCGGGCGGCGGGTTCATGTCCACGGCGGCGATGTTCGTCTATCCCGACTTCTTCAAGGTGGCCGTGTCCACCTCAGGCAACCACGACAACAGCGTGTACAACCGCGCGTGGAGTGAAAAACACGATGGCGTGAAGGAAATCGAGAAGGACGGTCAGGTCACGTTCGAATACGACATCGACAAGAACCAGGACCTGGCCAAGAATCTGAAGGGCAAGTTGCTGCTGATGACCGGCGACATCGACAACAACGTGCACCCGGCGGGCACCTATCGCGTGGTGGACGCGCTCATCAGGGCCAACAAGCGGTTCGACTTCCACATCATTCCCGGTAAGCGGCACGGGTACGCGGACGCAGGCGACTGGTCCGCGGCGATGCGGGCCGACTACTTCTGCCGCTATCTCCTTGGGTGGGCGCCGACAGATGCCGACATCATGGAGTTGCAGCGAGAGGTGGCAATCCGCCGGTGAGTGTCCGGATGCAGAAACGACCTCAGAGGTCGTTTCCAGAGCCGGCAGTGGGGAAACGATCTCTGAGGTCGTTTCTGACGTCGTTCCTCCCCGCGGCCGGCGCGGTCATCCTTGTGGTCGCCGCCCTGATCTACTGGGGCGGCGGCGCCAGTCCGACTGCGCCGGCGACCATCCGTGACGGGGCGCCCGCGTGGTCGCCCGACGGCAAACAGCTCGCGTTTTACTCAGAGGTCGGCGGTAAACCCGCCGACCTCTTCGTGATGGACGCGACCGGCCTCAATGTCCGGCAACTGACCGACACCCCCGAGTCCGAAGGCTACCCGGCCTGGTCGCCCGATGGCCGACAGATCGCCTTCGAATCACACACGGCCGACGGCAACTTCGACGTGTACGTGATGAACGCCGACGGCTCCAATGTGCGCCGCCTGACTCGCGAGGCGAGGCGCGACGTTGGGCCTGCGTGGTCGCCTGATGGCACGAAGATCGCCTTCATGTCGGATCGCGATGGCAAGGAATTCAACCTCTATTGGATGAACGCCGACGGTTCCGGTGTGGAGCTCTTGACCTCGGGCGAAACCGACTGGTTTCCTCAGTTCTCACCGGACGGCCGCCGGATCGCTTTTCACCGCTGGAGTGACGTCCACGTCATCGACCTTGACGACCGGAAGCCGGTGCGGCTGACCGTGGATCCCGACAACGGGATGTACCCGTCCTGGTCGCCAGATGGCACGCGACTCACGTTCATGAGCCGGCGGGGAGGCCCAACCTCCATTTTCACCATGAATGCCGACGGCACGAACCAGCAGGAACTGGTGCGTCTGGCCACCGGGAGCGCCATCGACCCCCGCTGGTCGCCGGACGGCAAGACGATTGCCTTTGTGAGCGTCCCCGAGCAGGCGGCCTCCGAGGCACAAGCGGCGGCCCAGAGCCGATTGCTCTACACCGTCAATGTTGAGACAAAGACCATCGCCCGCCTGAGATAGATAATGAGACTTGTCTCATCTTAGTGATAGGATCCTCGGCGGAGCCGATCGTGACCGCCGCGCCTGCCACCCCCATTTCTCTCTGTGACCTCGCCGTCGGCGATATCGCGCGGTTGCATGAGGCGCGGCTCGATCCTGAAGCCTGCCACCAGTTGCGCTCGCTCGGCTTGACCGAATCGTGCCAGCTCCGCCTCTGCAAAACTGGGGAACCCTGCATCGTCCAGGTCCGGTCCACGCGGATTGGCATTTCCGGCTCTGTGGCCCGACACATCTTTGTGGTGCCGCTGCCTGCCGGCGCGAGTTGAGATGAGTGCGTCCTCGGTGGCGCTGCTCGGGAATCCCAACACCGGCAAAACCACACTTTTTAATCGTCTCTGCGGCGCCCGCGCCAAAACCTCGAACTTCCCGGGAACGACCACGGCCATGCGTGTGGGCCGCAGCCAGGTGGGCTCTGATTCCATCGAGGTCATCGATCTTCCAGGCCTGTACTCGTTGCAGGGTGAGTCGCCCGAGGCCGCCATTGTCCGCGGCGTCCTGCGCGGCGCCGCCGATTCGCGGCCGTCCGCGGTGATCGCGCTCGTTGACGCATCCAACCTCTTCCGCAATCTCGTACTCGTCGGCGAACTTCTCACGTTTGATGAGCCGGTCGTTGTGGCGCTCAACATGGTGGACATCGCCGAGCGCACGGGACTGCGCCTTGACGTGCCGACGCTTTCGCGGCGCCTCGGGGTGCCGGTTGTGCCAATGGTGGCGTCGAAGGGCATCGGCCTTGATGGCCTGCGTACCATCATCGCGTCGCTGGCTACGGGCGCAACTGCGCGGGTGCGGCCGCCCGACCTGCCGCCTTCCGGCGCCACCCTTGAGCAGTTCACAGCGTGGACAGACGATGTGCTGAATGATGCGTATCCGGGCGGCGCACCGGCCGCCGCGCTGGACGCGCGGACCGAACGCATCGATCGGGTCCTGACGCATCCGTTGTCCGGCACTCTGGTGTTCCTGGCCGTGATGGGCGCGTTGTTCTGGACGCTGTTTGAACTCGCCACGGTGCCGATGGACCTGATCGAGCTCACGTTCGGCTACCTGGGCGCCGGTGTGAGTTCGGTGTTGCCTGCCGGCGCGATTCGAGACCTCCTCATTGACGGCGTGATTGGCGGCATTGCCGGCACGGTGGTGTTCCTGCCGCAGATCTGCCTGCTGTTCTTCATGATCAGCCTGCTCGAAGACACAGGCTACCTGGCGCGCGCGGCGTTCGTGAACGATCGGATTTTTCGCCGGTTCGGACTACCTGGGCAGGCGTTTGTGCCCCTGCTCACCGCACACGCGTGCGCGTTGCCGGCCATCATGAGTACGCGGCTGATTCCCGATCGGCGCGATCGCCTGGCGACGATCATGGTGGCGCCGTTCATGAGTTGTTCGGCGCGTCTGCCTGTCTACATCCTGCTGACCGGATTGTTGTTTGCCGACCGTCCCGCGCTGGCCGGCCTCGCGTTTGCGGGCTGCTACCTGCTCGGTTCGGCGGCTGCGTTTTTCAGCGCGTGGCTGTTCGGCAAGACCGCGCTCAAGGGCACCCCGCGGCCGATGGTGCTGGAACTACCCAGCTACAAGCGGCCGTCATTCACCAACGCGCTGCTCACGGCCAGGGATCAAGGTCAGGCGTTCCTCCAGACCGCGGGCACGGTCATCGTCGCCATTTGCGTGGTGATGTGGTGGCTGAGTGCGTATCCCAAGGTGGATGCGCCTGTCGAAGCGGTCGAGTTGCGCCAGGCCGCCGAAACCGCGGCGGCCCCTGCGGTGGCCGACGAACTTCGGACGCGCGCTGACGTGATTCAGGCCAAGGCAGAGCAGTCGGGCAGCTTCGCCGGCATCATGGGCCGGACGATTCAGCCTGTGTTCCAGCCGCTCGGCTATGACTGGCAGCTGACGGTGGGTGTGCTCACCAGTTTCCTGGCGCGCGAAGTGTTTGTGTCCACCATGTCGGTGATTGTGGGCGGCGGGGCAGAGGCGGAACCCGATGAAGGCGTGCGTCGGCGCATTCGGACCATGACGAGAGATGACGGGTCGCTGGTGTTCACGCGCGCGACTGCCGCGTCCGCGCTCATCTTCTTTGTGCTCGCGATGCAGTGCCTGCCCACGCTTGCGGTGACCCGCAAGGAGACCGGCAAGGCGAAGTACGCGGTGGTGCAACTCGCCTACATGTCGGGCCTGGCGTATGTGACCGCGCTCGTGGTGTATCAGTCGATGCGGGCGATGGGGATCAGCTGATGGGCTGGCAGGACTGGCTCGTCACTGCCGTGGCCGGCCTGGCCGCAGCCATCGTCTTCTGGCGGACGATTGGGTCGTGGAGAGACTCGAAGCCCGGGTCGCCAGTCTCACCCGCATGTGACGGGTGCGCGGTCGCGGAGGCCGCGAGATCGAGTAGTGGCCGAACTGACGGAAGTGCCGGAACTGAGGAACTGCCGAGATCTCGGTGAGTTCAGTTCCGCCAGTCCCGCCAGTTCCGCCACTACCCCAATGACTAGCGGAGCTCCGCCAGCATCGGATCCGCCCGCACGGTGATTGAGCTCGTGTAGGCCTGACCGTTTGCCGTCATCGTGACGCGATAGGTGCCCGGCGTCACGGCACCGGCGCCACCGCCGCCGCCGCGACCACCACCGCCGCCGCCACCACCTCGTCCGCCAGCGGCGGGCGCAGGATTGGGCGCCAGGAGGCAGGCGCCGACGGCACCGCCGCCGCCTCGTCCCCCGCCACCGCCGCCGAAGCCACCACCACCGCCGGCCGGCGGCGCAGGTGCACCCGCGGGCGGCGCAGGCGTGTTCCACCGCATCGCCCACTCCACCTTCTGGACGCCGGCTTTGGCTGGGAACGATGCCGAGCAGGTATTGCGGCCCGCCGCGTCGCTGATCTCGAACTTGACGTCGCCGGTCACGCGGTCACTCAGGTAGTAGTTGATCGCCGCGTTCCGGCTCGGGTTCGTTCCGATGAACGAGATCTCACCGCCGTTGTGCTGCGGCTGGATGTTGAGCCACTGCGTCGCGACGCGGTTGTCGAACAAGTGAGCGGCCGCGCCGCGCACGGCTGGCGTCATCTGCTGGAGCGGCGTGATGTCGTCCATGATCCAGATGCCGCGGCCGTGTGTGCCGGCAATGAGATCGCCGTCGCGCGGGTGAATGAGCAGGTCGTGCACGGCCACCGTCGGCAGGTTGTTGTTCAGCCGCTGCCACGCCTGGCCGCCGTTCAGCGAGTAGAACGCCGCGAACTCCGATCCCGCGAAGAGCAGGTCGGGGTTCTTCGGGTCCTGCTTCACCACGTACATCGGGTGACCGTCGGGGATGTTGCTCGTGATGTTCGTCCACGTCTTGCCGAAGTCCGTCGTCTTGTAGACGAATGGCTTGTAGATGGCGAACCGGTGTCCGGTGATCGTGGCGAACGCCGTGCCGTTGGTGTGCTTGGACGCTTCGACACGGCTCACCCAGATGTCCGGACGCGGGTTGCCCGGCATCCCGGCGGTGCCGACCTTCGCCCAGGTCTTGCCGTAATCGCGCGTCACCTGAATGTTGCCGTCGTCGGTGCCGATCCAGACCTGACCGGGCTCAACGGTTGATTCCGAAATCGTGATGATCGTCGCGTGGTACTCGGCGCCGCCACCGGGGTTTTCGTCGGGCGTCATACCGCCAGAGAGACGGCTGGTGCGCTCGGGATCGTTCTGCGTCAGGTCAGGGCTGATGAGCCGGTACGTGGCGCCACCGTCGAGCGACATGATCAGGTGGTTGGACCCAATCATGATGGCCTTCGGATTGTGCGGCGACAGGATGAACGGCGTGGACCAGTTGTAACGGAGCGGTCCCATCTGCTGCGGCTGCACGCCCCAGTTCATGGCTTCCGCCTTCTTCTCCATCTCGGGCGTGATGTATTCGTCCCAGTTCGAGATGTTCGCCTTGCTCGGGCGAATGCTGGTGCGCGACCGCGTCTCGGCGTCCGACCGCCCGATGTTGCCGCCTTGTCGATCCGGTTGCGACTCGGAATAGATGTTTCGATAGTTTGTCGGGTCTTGTTGTGTGTGGTACCCGTCACCGCCCGAGATGTTGAACCAATCACTCAGGTAAATGCCCTGCGCGCGCGTGGCCGACGGGCCGCACGAGCTGCCGGCATCCTGCAGGCCGCCGCACAGGTAGTAGGGTTCGCGCATGTCGGCCGACACCGAGTAGTACTGCGTCACATTCAGGTTCTCGAAGCGCAGATCGTTCACGCCGTCGTCGTGCGTGAGATTCAGGCCGCCGTCGCTGCCGATGTAGTAGCGGTTCTTGTTGTGCGGGTCGAGCCACATCGCGTGCCAGCAGTGGCCGCCGTTGCCGCCACCCCCGCCGACGAACGTCTTGCCGCCATCACGCGAGCGGCGGTAGGCGATGTTGTAGCTGAAGATGTACTTGTCGTCGAGCGGGCTGATGCCGATGTGGTTGTAGTAGAACGGCCGCGTGAGATAGCGGTCGAGGAACGTCCATGTATCGCCGCCATTCTCGGTGCGGTAGATGCCCGCGCCCAGTTTGGTCATGTCCGCGTACTCGGGGTTCGGCGTGCCGCCACCACCGCCGCGTCCACCACCACCGCCGCCACCGCCTGCCTGCGCGGGCTGGCCCGGGGTGGGTAGCGTGGCCGGCGGCTGGAAGCCGTGCTCGATGTGCGCCATCAGCACCTTCGGGTTCGAGCGCGCGATCGCCAGGCCGATCTTGCCCATGTCGCCGGTCGGCAGCGTGTTGGTCAGTTTGCGCCAACTGCGTCCGCCATTGGTGCTCTTGAAGATACCGCTGTTGGGACCGCCGCTGTTCAGGCGCCACGGATACCGGATGCGCTGCCAGAAGGAGACATACAGGATTTCGGGGTTGCTCGGATCCATCACCATGTCGATGGCGCCCGTCTGCGGGTCGTTCGGCAGGCCTTCGGTCTGCTTCACCCAGGTCGTGCCGCCATCGGTGGTCTTGAAGACACCGCGGCTGCCGATGGGGCCGTAGATGTTGCCGATGGCCGCCACGTACACCGTGTTCGGATCTTTCGGATGGAGGATGATCTTGCCGATGTTGAACGAGTCTTTGAGGCCCACGTTCGTGAACGTGGTGCCGCCGTCGGTGGACTTGTAGACGCCGTCGCCCCAGGCGGCAGAGTTGCGGCCGCATTCTTCGCCGGTGCCGACCCAGATGATGTTCGGGTTGGTCTGATTGATCTTCACGTCACCGATGGATGCGGCGCCGTACTTGTCGAAGATGGGCGTCCAGGCCGCGCCGGCGCTGGTGGACTTGAACACACCACCCGACGCCGATCCGACGATGACATGCGCGAAGTCGTTTTCGAGCGCGTCAATCGACGAGATGCGACCGACGAGGTTGGCGTTGCCAACGTTGCGCCACCGCAGATCCTGAATCATCGGATCGGCGGCTGCGGCCGGCTGCGCCGACAGTGTGGCACCGGAGGACGCGAGCGCGGCCGCTGCAGCCAACAGGCCTGCGGCAGCGACACGTATCCGGGACGAGGGGGAAACTGGCATAAGTCTCTTTCTCCTTCGGCGAGAGGCCGACCGACAGTTGGAATAGGGAACCGCGCGGATTGTGCCAAAAACGAACGGAAACGTCCAGTCCAACGGGCGTCAGGAAACGCTCTTGAGGCCCCCGCGCTCAACCCATTCGCGAAACACCGCGATCGCCTGGCCACGATGTGCGACGGCCAACTTCTCCTGATCGCTGACTTCGCCAAACGTTCGTTCGTACGGCGGGTGGTAGAAGATCGGGTCGTAGCCGAATCCGTGCGAGCCGCGCGCCTCGGGCCAGATTTCCCCTTCCACGGTCGCGACGGTCTCAAAGAGCACCCGTCCAGTACCGCCGTTAACCACCGCGACTGCACACACATATCGGCAGGTCCACGGCCGTTCGTGGATGGAGAGCTCCGCCCAGAGGTTGGCGAACTTGTCGGGATACGTCGCGCCGGGGTAGCGGGCGCTGTGAACGCCGGGCCGCCCTCCGAGCGCATCAATCGCCAGGCCTGAATCTTCGGCGAGCGTCACCAGGCCGCTCGCGGCGGCATAGGCGTGCGCCTTGATTCGGGCGTTCTCAGGGAAGGTGGTGCCGGTTTCATCAGGTTCAGGTGACGGCGGAACGTCGTTGAGCGAACAGAGGGGCAGCGGAAGGCCGTCCAGCACGAGCCGGATTTCCCGTAGTTTCCCTTCGTTCGTACTGGCAATGAGCAGCGGCATCATCGTGCGACTGCAGGTATAATCCCGCAGTTCCCTCGGCGGTTCCTTCGGGAGGAGTGTCTCATGGTCAGGAAAGTCAATCTTGTGTCTTCGTCAATGGTCGTCGTGATCGGCGCTGCGGTGTTTGTGGCCGCGGTCACCGCACAGACGCCGAATCTTGACGATCGAAGCCTTCAATCAGCGCAACAAACTGTGGCGCAGGATCCGCCGACGCAGGATCCGCCTGCGAACCCTGGCCGCGGGGGCGGACAGGGGCAGGCCGCCCGTCCTCAGCCCTACGCCACCGTGATTACGTCGGCAGCAGTCACCGACGATGGCATCTTCAAGGTGCATCGCGTGGGTGACCGCCTCTACTACGAAATTCCCAAGGCGGAACTCGGCAAGGACTACCTGCTCGTCACCACCATCAAGAAGACCACCATCGGCGTGGGCTACGGTGGTCAGGCGGCCGGCACACGCGTCATCCGATGGGTTCCGCGAGGCGATCGCATCCTGATCCTCGACATCGACTACAGCGTGATTGCCGACGACAACAACCCGATCGCGCAGGCCGTGGACGATTCCAACAACCCGTCCATCATCCGCACGCTCAACGTGGCCGCGTACAGCCCCACCGGTGATCCGGTGGTCGAAGTGACGCCGCTCTTCACGACCGATGTGCCCGAGTTCTCCGTGCGGTCGCGCGTGGGCGGCCGCGGCCTTGCGGCCGACCGCACGTTCCTTGAGAAGGCCGTGTCCTTCCCCGAGAACATCAACGTGGAAGCCACGCAGACGTTCACGGGCGCGGAGCCGGCGGCCGGCGCAGGACGCGCGGCCGGTGCCGCACGTGGCATGCGTGGGACGAGCGCGACGGTGGTGACCAGCTACAGCATGGTGAAGCTGCCCGAGACGCCGATGATGCCGCGCCTGTTCGATGAGCGCGTGGGGTACTTCACGCAGGGGCTGATCGACTACGGCACCGACGAGCATCGGTCGGTGGCCAAGCGCTACATCACGCGTTACCGCCTGGAGAAGAAGGATCCGA
Organism: Acidobacteriota bacterium; assembly: GCA_016716905.1. Lineage (NCBI taxonomy): Bacteria > Pseudomonadati > Acidobacteriota > Acidobacteriota bacterium. Next base: position 931,749 of record JADJUS010000004.1, read on the forward strand.
CCGCGGCCATCTCAGAGCCGATCAAGCCCATCGTCTACTGGGTGGACCCGGCCACGCCGAAGAAGTGGGTGCCATTTATCAAGCAGGGCATCGAAGACTGGAAGATCGCGTTTGAAGCCGCGGGTTTCCGCAACGCGATCATCGCGAAAGAAGCGCCGGCCAACGATCCCGACTGGAGTCCGGAAGACGCGCGGTATTCGGTGATTCGCTGGTTGCCGTCCACCACGGAAAACGCGTCAGGCCCGCACGTGCACGACCCGCGCAGCGGCGAAATTCTTGAAGCGGACATCCAGTATTACCACAACGTCCAGAACCTGGCGAAGAACTGGTATTTCGTGCAGGTCGGTCCCCTGGACCCGCGCGCACAGAACCTGCCGCTGCCCGATGATCTGATGGGCGAACTCATGCGGTACGTCGTGGCGCACGAAGTGGGCCACACCCTTGGTTTCCAGCACAACATGAAGGCGAGTTCGACGTACACCATCGAGCAGGTGCGCGATCCGAAGTGGGTCAAGGAAAATGGCCACACGCCCACACTGATGGACTACTCGCGCTTCAACTACGTGGCGCAGCCGGAAGACAAGATCGACCCGGCCGACCTCATCCCGAAAATTGGTCCCTATGACAAGTGGGCCGCGATGTGGGGCTACAAGCCGATTCCGACGGCGAAGACCGCCGATGAAGAAAAGCCGACGCTCGACTTGTGGGCGCGCGAACAGGACGCCAAGCCGTACCTGCGATTCACGACCGAAGGCCAGGCCGGCACCGACCCGGGCGATCAGACCGAAGCTGTCGGCGACGCCGATGCCGTGCGTGCCACCGCGCTGGGCATGAAGAACCTGGCGCGCGTGTCCGAGATGTTGCTCGGCGCCACCAGCTCGCGCAAAGGCGACCCCTACACGGAGCTCGAGGAAGTCTACGGTCGCATGGTCAGTCAGTGGACCACCGAGATGAACCACGTCACCCGTATGGTCGGCGGCTTCAACTCGCAGCAGAAGCACATCGGCCAGAATGGCGTGCGCTTTGAAATCCTGGCGCGCGCCAAGCAGCAGGAAGCCGTGCAGTACCTCGTCGCCAACGCGTTCCAGACGCCGACGATGATGGTGCGGCCCGAGATTCTGCGGCGCATTGAGCCGGCGGGCATCATCGACCGCGTGCGCAACGCGCAGTCGTCAGTCATGAACAGTCTCCTGCAGACCGCGCGGCTCGATCGCATGGTGGAACAGGTGGCGATTGATGGACCAGCGGCGTACGCCCCGGTCGACTTCCTCACCGAACTGCGCACCGGTGTGTGGGCCGAAATTCCCAAGCCCGGCGCGAACATCGACATCTTCCGCCGCAATCTGCAGCGGACCTACCTGACGATCCTGGACAACCGCCTCAACGGACCGACGGCGCCGAGCGCCGAAGTGCGGTCGTTGCTCAAGGGCGAACTGCGTGCCGTTGGTGAGATGGTGGATGCCGCTCTCCAGCGCGGCGGAACGCGCGACGAAGCCACCGCGCGGCACCTGCGCGATGTCATCGATGAGATCGCGACCATCCTCGACCCGAGGGCGATGCGCGACCGCACACCCGCAGCCGCCGGCGCGGCCGGTGGACGTGGAGGCGGGGCGGGAAGATAAGACACTCGTCGGGGTCCGGGAGTCCCGGAGTCCCGAGGTCGTAAGAACAAAAGGGTCCGAGGTGCGGTACGCCGCTCCCTCGGACCCTTTCCTTTTTTGGTTGGACCCCAGGACCCCAGGACCCCAGGACTCCGACTACGCCAGCATCCCGCCGACAATTTCCTTCTGTTTCGCGATGAGCTCGTCGATGCCTTTGTCTGCGAGCGAGAGCAGCGCGTCGAGCTGGGCGCGGTCGAACGGCTCCGTCTCCGCCGTGCCCTGCAGCTCGATGAACTTTCCGCCGGACGTCTTGACCACGTTCATGTCCACTTCGGCGGCCGAGTCTTCCTCGTAGGCGAGGTCGAGGAGCGCCGTCTGCTGGACGATGCCCACGCTGGTAGCGGCCACGTAGTCGGTGACCGGGATGGTCTTGATCGCGCCCTGGGTGCGCAGGCGATCGAGCGCGAGCACCAGGGCGACGAAGCCGCCCGTGATCGAGGCCGTGCGCGTGCCGCCATCCGCCTGGATGACGTCGCAGTCGATCCACACCGTCCGTTCGCCCAGTGACTTCAGCGCCATCACCGACCGCAGTGATCGGCCGATCAGCCGCTGGATCTCCTGCGTGCGGCCACCGACCTTGCCGGCCGTGGATTCGCGTTGGGTGCGCGTGGACGTGGCCCGCGGCAACATGCCGTATTCAGCCGTCACCCACCCCTTGCCGGTGCCCCGCATGAACGGCGGCACGCGGTCTTCGATGGACGCGGTACAGATCACGCGCGTCTGGCCCACCTCGATCAGGACAGACCCCTCGGCATGCACCAGCACGTTCGGGGTAATGGTCGTGGGACGCAGCGCATCGGCCGCGCGTCCATTCAGTCGTGTCATGAAGCTCCTATCCGTATTTGGCAATCAGGGCGTGCGTTGCACCCAGCGCGTCCCGCGCCGCAGCGGGTGCCGCAGGTCGAGGTGACCCACCAGCGTATCAACTTCGTGGCCGTCCACCAGAATCTGCACGGCCGTGATCTCAGGCAGGTTCACCGTCACCGCATTCACGATGGCGTACACCGTGAGTACCTCGTGCAGCGATCCGCCCGGGTGGCCCGTGACAATTTCGCGGCTGACGTCCACGTACGCTTCGCCGCGGCTGGTGAGGAACAACGCGCGCAGTGTCACGCCTGGCGGAACCGCCGAGGCGTGTCCCGGCGGCGCCGCCGCCAACTGGCGTTCAACGATGCGGCGGGCCTGCTCGGCGGGCGACCCGGCGTAGAGCACCTCTTGATCGACGGCGATGAGGCCATCGCCGCCTGGTGCGACGTAGAACAGCGTGGCCGAGATGCGGCGCGCATCACCGGGGGCACCGTCGGCGGCGTTGCCCGTGGCCGCCGCACCGTCACGCGTGCGCTTGTCCACCAGCCAGCCCGGCAGCCATAACGTCACCAGCCACACGCCAAGCGCAGCGCCGGCCACCGCGAGCGCGATGTAACCCCAGAGCCGCCGGGTCAGCGTCATCGGTCCCCTCCACCGGGAGCGGGCCATCCGCCGCGCAATTCGCTGATGATGCTGACCAGGACCTCGGCGACCGCGCCCTGAAATGCGCTGCTGCCGAGCAACTCGGCGTCGGCGGGATTGGTGAGGAAGCCCATCTCCACGAGGATGGCGGGCATGTTGGCGCCCACGAGTACGCGGAGCGGCGCCTGAAGAAACGGAGCGGCTTGCGGCGGCAAGCCCGCCTCGCTCAGCCGCGCCGCCAGCATGCCGCCCAGTTGCGACGATCGATCCGCATGCGGGATTTGCGCCAGCCGCCATGGCACCGTGCCGATCACCCGCAGGCCACCGCCCACCACAGGCACCGACTCGTCCGAGTCGGCCCCGCCAAGCTGGGCCCCGCCTCCCGTCCCATACTCTCCCGGGTCAAGCGACTGCACCTGCCAGCCTCGCATCGCCGGTATCGGCGAGCCGTTGGCGTGCAGGCTGATGAACAGGTCGGCCTTGTTGTTGTTCGCGAGCGCGGCGCGGCGATCGATCGCCACGTCGGTGTCCGAGTCGCGGGTCAGGGTGACGCGCAGGCCGAACCGCGATTCCAGCATGCCCTTGAGCCGCTGGGCCACGGCCAGCGTCACCTGCTTCTCCTCAAGGCCAGACGCACTGCGGCTGCCGACGTCGGCTCCGCCATGGCCCGGGTCAATCACCACCGTGCGCATCGTGCCTGGCCGATCGATGGCCGGGGCGGGCGCCACCGGATCCGGTCGCACGGGTACCACGGGGTTGGCGCTGAGCAAATCGAGCGTAATGCGCCCGGCATCCTGCGTGTCGGCTTGCCGCACATTGCTCACGGTTGTGCCGAGTTCCACATACAGCGCCGGCCCATCGGCCCGCACGTTTGCCAGCCACTCCGCGGGCACCTGCGCGATCGGCGTCAGGTCCAGTGCGTCGGCCTGGAATCGCACGGTCACCAGATTCCCGTCGCGGGTAATCCGCGACGTCGCGCCCGGTTCCACGGTGATGACCAGCCGTCCGCCGCTGGCGGTGCGCTCGAACTGCAGCCCGACCCTGGGGACAACCGCCGTGCCCATCACGATCAGGCGGGATCCCCGCCGAATGTCGATCCGGCGGTCGAGCAGGAAGTCCAGGACCCGCAGAAAATCGATCGGCACGATCCAGGCCGCACCGTCCCTGGTCACCGGTGCTGACAGCGACACCAGGCGCCCGCCCGCCGAGACGGTGGCCTGGCCTTCGGTCAGCGCCACTCGTTGCGCGCCGACCGCCAGCACCACGGCGCCCGTGCGTGCATCTTCCCGCATCGCCACATTGAAGAAGCGGGCCAGCGTATCAAGGGCGACGAAATCGGTCGTGCCCGACCCGCGCACCACCGGCAGGGTGCGCGCGCCGTCGGAACCGATCACCCGGTACGGCTGCGGTGCCTGAGCAGAGGCACTCGCCAGCAGGAGACTGGACAGGATGACGACGATGGCCGTGCTGCGGGAGCGCAAGTATGCATGATAACAAGCGTGCCGCCACCGCTCGGGCCATAATCAGCCCATAATCGGCAACCACGTATGACGTCCTGGGTGACATTCGGCTTGCTGGCCGCGGCCGTCGGGCTGCTGGTGCTGACCTTGCGGTGGTCAGGGACGCTTCGGCGGACCCTGGCGGCCCGCCAGGAGGATCGTGTGCGCCTGCTGGCGCTCTTTGAAGGCAGTCCGCTCGCGACCTGGGTCTTTGAGAACGAAACATTGCGGTTCATTGAAGCCAATGAGGCCGCTCTTCAGCAGTACGGCTACACGCACGATGAGTTCACCAAACTCACCGTCCGGGACCTTCGAGTACCCGAGGAATGGCCGATGGTCGATTGGCTCATGACACTGGGCCAGTCCGAAATTCCCGTGCAGCGCGCCACCCACCGGCGCAAGGATGGCACGCGGCTTGAGGTGGCCATTCACTCGCGCTCGGTGACCTATCTCAATCGGCCCGCCCGTCTCGCCATTGTCCAGGACATCACGAGCCGCCTGGGTGTGGAGCGCGCACTGCGCGAGAGCGAAGCGCAGTTTCGCGCGATGTCGGAAGCCTCGCCCGCGGGCGTCACGATGATGACGGCCGATGGTGGCATGCGATACGCCAATCACGCCGCGCTGCGCATGCTGGGCATGCCCCTGGACAAGGCGCTGGGTGATGGCTGGATGGCCGGCGTGCATCCCGAGGATCGTGATCGCCTGCAGGCCGAGTGGCGTGCCGCCGCCGGCGCGCGCGAAGCGTATACGGGCGCCGGGCGTTTCCTGCGGGCCGACTTCTGGTGGCGCATCAGGACGTCTCCGATCTGGTCGGGTGGTACCTGTCTCGGCCACGTCGCGGTCATCGTGGACGAAACCGAGCAGCGCAGCGCGGACGAGGCGTTGCGTGAGAGTGAAGAGCGGTTCCGCCAGCTCGCCGAACACACGCCGGCCGTGGTGTACCTGGCCGAGCCGCGGACCGGCAGCATGTTGTTCATCAGCCCGGCCTACGACCGGATCTGGGGGCGGAGCAGTGCCTCGTTGTATGCGAGCCCCTGGTCGTTCCTTGACGCCGTGCATGAGGAGGACCGCGAACGGGTGAGGCAGGCGTATCACCATCGCCTGACGCGGTTGTCAATCCAGTACCGCATTATCCGGCCCGACGGCGAAGTGGTCTGGATCGACGACATGCAGTTTCCCATCCGCCGCGCCGACGGCCGCATCTATCTGGTGGCCGGACTCGCGTTTGACGTGACGCGCCGCATCCGGCTGGAGGCGCAGCTCATTGAGTCGCAGAAGATGGAGAGCCTGGGCCGGCTCGCCGGCGGTGTGGCGCACGATTTCAACAATCTGCTCACCGTCATCCTGTCGTACGCGGAACTGCTGAAAGAACCCGCTGAGGGCAACAGTGAGATTCTGGCGGGGCTCAATGAGATCGACACGGCCGGTCAGCGCGCGTCTGCGCTCACGCGCCAGTTGCTGACGTTTGCGCAACGACAAGTGGTGGATACGCGGGTCGTCGATCTCAATCACGTCCTCGTCACCCTCGAGCCGTTGCTGCGGCATCTGGCCGGCGATGACATCAAAGTAGAAGTGCGGCCTGACGCCACGGTGCCGACTGCACGTCTGGATCCGAACCAGATCGATCAGGTGGTGATGGACCTGGTGTCCAATGCCCGCGATGCGATGCCCCATGGTGGAACGCTGCGCGTGGGCACTGCGACGGTGCAGGGGCCAATCGAGGGGACGAGTGTGCCTGCCGGCCAGTTTGTCGCTCTGTCGGTGGCCGACACCGGCACCGGCATTCCTCCTGAGATTCGGGCGCAGGTGTTCGAGCCCTTTTTCACGACGAAGCCCAAGGGCCAAGGCACCGGACTGGGGCTGTCCACTGCATTTGGGATCGTCACGCAGTTTCAGGGCTTTCTGGAACTCTCCTCTCAAGTCGGACTTGGAACGGAGTTCACTTGTTACTTTCCCACCGTAGGAGCCATCCTCGAGGAGGAACCCGCGGGGGCGCCGCCCGTGCCGTCGGCGGGCGGTCACGAAGTGGTGCTGGTTGTGGAAGACGAGCCGGCCGTGCGCGATGTGGCGAAGGCGACACTTGAGCGCGAGGGGTATCGTGTGCTGACGGCCGCCAACGGCATCGAAGGACTCGCGGTGGCCGAAGCCGCCGGCGGCGATCTCGACATCGTCGTCACCGATATCGTGATGCCCGAGATGAGCGGGTGGGAGATGGCCGAGCGCCTGCGTGAGGGACGGCCCGTGCTCAAGATTCTCTTCACGTCAGGCTACAACGAGGAGATCGCCAGCCCTGACGGCCGGGTGGGACAGGGTGTGCACTTCCTGCCGAAACCGTATTTGCCGGCGTTCCTGACGCAGCGTGTGCGGCAGATCCTCGACGGTCCGTAACCCCGGCCTGATAAGCTTCGGTCAGTTTGATGGTGCCGGATGGCGATCTCGATGTTGTTCGGCGGCTGGCCCAAGGCGATGGCAGCGCGCTCGCCGACCTGTACGACCGGCACGGGCGTACGGTGTTCGCCTTGGCGGTGCGCATCCTGGGCGACCACGGCGAGGCCGAAGACCTGACCCAGGACGTGTTCACCCTGGCGTGGCGCAACGCGGCAAAATACGACGCGTCGCGCGGCGCGGTGGCCGCCTGGCTGCTTGTGACCACCCGCACGCGCGCCATCGACCGGCTTCGGAGCCGGCGTGTGCGACCCCGCGCCGCCGGCGAGGACGAGATGCGCCGGATGGATGCCATCCCGGATGGTGCGGCGTCCGTAGAGATGAATGTGGCCAGTGAACAAATGGCTGGGCGGGTGCGAGCGGCGCTGGAGACATTGCCGCCGGAATACCGCGAGCCGCTGTGTCTGGCCTACTTCGAGGGGCTGAGCCACAGTGAAGTGGCGGAGCGGACAGGCACACCCCTGGGCACGATCAAGACGCGTGTACGTTCAGGGTTGCTGCGGCTCCGCGAGGCGATGATCGTCGGCGATGACCGCCGGAAAGGAGAGCTGACGAAATGACCCACGAAGACGTGCAGGCGTCGGCTCCCGAGTACCTCCTCGGTTCGCTCGACGAGGTGACCCGCGCGCGTGTGGCCGCCCACCTGGTGGATTGCGCCGAATGCCGTCACGAACTGAGCGACGTGGCGCGCACGCTGGATGCGCTGGCGCGATCGGTGCCCGATGTGGATCCGCCGGCCTCGCTGCGCGATCGCATCACGGCCATTCCACTGACGGTGGCGCAGGCCGCGGCGCCCCAGGCGCCGGCACGCGTGCCACAGCGCCCGGCGCCCCGAATGGCGCCGTGGTTCGCCGCCGTTGCCGCCGGACTCGTGGCGGTGATTGCCGTGTGGCAAGCCGTCAGCGCGCGCGCCGAAATCGATCAATTGCGACAGGAACTGGCTGATGCCCGCGCCGTGTCTGCCGACACCTTGATCGCCAACGCCTCACTCACGCAACAGGTGGATGAGTTCACACGGCAGACCAACGTGCTGCGAGCGGCCGACGTGGTCTTCTATGCATTGACCAGCCAACCAGGCGCACCCGACGGGGTCGTGGGTGCTCGCGCCTATGTGACGCAGCAGCGAGGCCTGGTATTCACGGCTGAGAGCCTGCCGGCGCTGCCGGCCGGCAAGATCTACCAGCTTTGGGTCATCGTGGATGCCAAGGCGGTCAGCGCCGGCCTGTTCTCTCCCGATGCCGCAGGGCGCGTGCACACTGTTCTGTCCACACCCACCATCGCGGCCATGCCGGGCGCGGTCGCGGTGACCATCGAACCCGCAGGCGGAATGCTCCAGCCAAGCACGGCGCCGATCCTAGTCGGAACCGCACAACAATAAGTCATATCGACTTCACACCAGCCAGTCTCACTTTCGCCCGATTTTTGGGTAGAATCACGGGATGTCTACCTCTTCCTTTTCCCGACTGATCTGTCTCACTGTCCTGACGCCGCTTGTGGTCGTCGGTTGCGGTGGTGCTCCCGCTGAAGGGCCGCCTGGCGCAGGCGCGGGCGGACGCGGCGGCGGTCCGGGCGTGCCCGTGGAGATGGTGACGCTTGCGCCGGTGCCGGTCGAGGATGCGAGCGAGTTTGTCGGCACGGTGAAGTCGCGTCGGTCCACGGTGGTGCAGTCGCAAGTGGAAGGGTTCCTCACGCGCATCGCGGTGACGTCTGGCGCACGGGTGACGCCCGGCACCGTCTTGTTTGAGATCGACTCGACCAGCCAGCAGGCGGCGGTGGCCGCGCTCGAGTCCACCAAGGCCGCGCGCGAAGCGGACGCGGCGTTTGCGCGCCAGCAGGCCGCGCGTGCGAAAGCGCTGTTTGACGTCGGCGCAGGCAGCCAGCAGGAGATGGAACAGGCCGCGACGAGTGTGAAAACCACCGAGGCGCAGTTGCAGGCCATCAACGAACAGATTCGGCAGCAGCGCAACGAACTGGCGTACTACCGCGTCACTGCATCCACCTCGGGCATTGTGGGCGACGTGCCGGTGCGCATGGGGGATCGGGTTACGCGCTCCACGCCCCTGACGACGATCGAAGACAACTCGGGCATGGAGATCTATGTGAATGTGCCCGTGCAGGACGCCATACGGCTGCGTCCCGGACTGGCCATGAGGGTGCTGGGTCCCCAACGCGAAGTGCTGGCCACCGAGCAGATTAATTTCGTGGCAAGCGCGGTGGACCCGACACAGACCATCCTCGCGAAGGCCGCACTGCGATCGCCGGCCCGCTTCCGCGCCGACCAGTTTGTGTCGGTGGCCGTGGTGTGGTCTGAAGCGCCGACGCTCGTGGTGCCGCTTGCAGCGGTGACCCGTGTGGGCGGCCAGTTCTTCGTGTTTGTGGCTGAGGCCGCCGACGGGGGGGGGCGCGTGGCGCGGATGCGGCCCGTCAAACTCGGTGCTGTGGTGGGCAACAACTATGTGGTGCTTGAAGGGTTGAAGGCGGGTGAGCAGCTCATCGCGTCGGGGATCCAGAAGATTGCCGACGGCGCTCCCGTGTCGGCTGCGCCACCCGCAGCCGCCGGCGCCGGGCGCCAGGGCGGGGAGGCGAAGTAGTGTTCAGCGCCCTCTTCATCAAGCGGCCGATCCTCGCCACGGTCTGCTCGCTCATCATCATGCTGGCCGGCGCGGTGGCGATTCCCTCGCTGCCCATCGCCCGGTACCCTGAACTGACGCCGCCGGCCGTGTCGGTGTCGGCGTTTTACACCGGTGCCAACGCGCAGGCTGTTGAAAGCGCCGTCACGACGCCGCTCGAACAGGTGATCAACGGTGTGGAGGGCATGCTCTACATGACCTCGTCGAGCACCAACACCGGGTTCGCGTCGATCAACGTGGTGTTCGAGATTGGCCGCGACGCGGACCTGGCGGCGGTGGACGTGCAGAACCGCGTGAACCAGGCGCTGGGCCGCATGCCGGCCGACGTGCGCACGAATGGCATCGCGGTCACGAAGAACACCACGGGGTTCCTCGGCGCCTACGGCTTCTTTGCGCGCGACAACCGGTATGACTCGCTGTTTATCAGCAACTACCTCGACCGATTCGTTCGTGACGCGCTCAAACGCGTGCCGGGTGTGGGCAACGTCATCATCTTTGGTGAACGCAAATTCGCGATGCGCCTGTGGCTGGATCCCAACGCGCTGGCCGGCCGGGGCCTGACGTCGGGCGACGTCGTGAATGCGCTCCGCGAACAAAACGTCCAGGTGGCGGCCGGCTCGGTCGGCGACGCGCCGGCCGCGCCCGATCAGATGTTCCAGATCAGCGTGCGTGTGCAGGGCCGCCTCGTGGAAGTCTCCGAGTTCGAGAACGTCGTCGTCCGCGCCGGCGAGGGCGGCGCCCTGGTGCGCGTCCGCGATGTTGGCCGCGTCGAACTGGGCGCCGAGAGCTACAGTTCGGTGCTGCGTTTCGCGGGGTTCGAGGCGTCGGGCCTCGGCATCCAGCTGCTGCCGTCGGCCAATGCCCTCGAGACATTCCAGGGCGTGCAGGAGACCATGGCGCGCCTTGAGAAGAACTTCCCGCCTGGCCTGGAGGCCCGGCTGGCGTTCGACAACGTGGGCGTGGTGCGTGAGTCGATTGTCGAGGTGCTGAAGACGCTCGCAGAAGCCATAGTGCTGGTCGTGCTCGTGTTGTTCCTGTTCCTGCAGAACTGGCGCAGCACTCTGATTCCTGCCCTGACCATTCCGGTGTCGCTCATCGGTACCTTCGCGTTTGTGAAGCTGTTCGGATTTTCGATCAACACCTTGACGCTCTTTGGCATCGTGCTCGCCACCGGCACCGTGGTGGACGACGCGATCGTGGTGATCGAGAACATCGAGCGGCACATGCGCGAGTACGGCAAGTCCGCGTATCGCGCGTCGGTCGATGCCATGCGCGAGGTCTTCTCTGCCGTCATTGTCATCGGTATCGTGCTGGTTGCGGTCTTTGTGCCGGTGGCATTTTTTCCGGGCACGACCGGCCGCATGTATCAGCAGTTCTCTCTGACCATCGCGTTTGCCGTCGTGTTGTCGGTGTTCAATGCGGTGACACTCACGCCGGCACTGTCGGCACTCCTGCTCGACAAGGAGCAACACACCCACGGGCGGTTCTTCACGTTCGTCAATCGGGTGATTGACGCCGGCACGCGGTTCTACGTCCGGTCGGTCCGATTCACGTTGAACTGGCGGCTGGTCTTCATCCTGCTGTTCGGCCTGTCGATGTACGGCACGTGGTGGGTCTACAAGGCCGTGCCCGGCGCGTTTGTGCCTGCCGAGGATGAAGGCTACTTCATCACGATCGTGCAGGCGCCCGCCGGTTCGTCGCTGGAGTACACGACGGAGATTATGAAGAAGGCGGAGGCGATTTACGCCGCCACGCCTGAAATTCTGGCCGTGTTCTCTGTGGCGGGTTTCAGCTTTAGCGGATCGGCGCCGAACCAGGGCTTGATGTTTGCGCGTCTTGCGCCGTTTGAGGAGCGCACGCGGGCGGATCAGTCGCTCCAGGCTGTGCTGGGACGGCTGGGGGGCCAACTCTTCGCCATTCCTGGCGGCAATGTGTTCCCCGTCGCGCCACCTTCCATTCAGGGACTGTCGGCGTTTGGGGGATTCCAGTACGAACTGCTCGATCGCCCCGGCGGCGACATTACTGAACTGGCCGCACTGACGCAGCAGGTGATCGCGCGCGGATATCAGTCGGGCAAGGTCACAGGACTGTTCTCGAGTTTCACGGCCGACGACCCGCAGTTCATTGTGAATGTGGACCGTGACAAGGCCCGTGCGCTGGGCCTGCCCATGCGCGAGGTGACCGAGGCGCTGCAGGTGCTGCTGGGGTCGAGCTACGTCAACGATTTCGATTTCAACAATCGCGCGTATCGCGTGTATGTGCAGGCCGACCAGGCGTTTCGCGCAAAACCCGACGACCTGAAGCGGTACTACGCCCGCGCGTCAAACGGCCGGATGGTTTCCCTTGACTCGGTCGTGACCATGCGCGAGACCACCGCGCCCGCCGTCATCAGCCACTTCAACTTGTTCCGCTCCACCGAAATCAGCGGCGCGACACTTCCCGGCGTCTCGTCCGGAGAGGGCCTGGCCACGATGGAAGCCATTTCCCGCGAGGTGCTGCCTGCCGGGTATGACTTCGCCTGGGCGGGGCAGTCGCTCGAGGAAATCAAAGCCGGGTCACAGGCGGTGTATATCTTCGCGTTGAGTCTGCTGCTGGTGTATCTGGTGCTGGCGGCTCAGTACGAAAGCTGGGTGCTGCCGTTCATCATCCTGCTGGCCGTTCCACTCGCGGTGTTCGGGGCCTTGTGGGCGCAGATGCTCAGGGGGTTTGCCAACGACGTGTTCTGTCAGGTGGGCCTTGTGATGCTCATTGGCCTGGCGGCGAAAAACTCAATCCTCATCGTGGAGTTCGCCGAGCAGTTGCGTGACAAGGGCATGTCGATTGCGGACGCTGCGGTTGAAGCCGCGCGCATCCGCCTGCGGCCCATTCTGATGACGTCGCTGACGTTCATTCTGGGTGTGATGCCGCTGATGCTGGCGACCGGCGCCGGCGCCGGCGCAAGAAACTCCGTGGGCACGACGGTGGTCGGCGGCATGGTGGCCTCGACGTTCCTGTCGGTGCTGTTCATCCCGCTGCTGTACGTGCTCATCCGGACGATGGCGCCCGGACGACGAGCGCCCGAAGACGGTGACGAAGTGGAAGGAGGGGCTCGTGTTGAGGCGTAACCTCGTGGCAGCGGCGGTCATCCTGGCGGTGTGTGTGTCGGTCGTCCCCGCGGCGGCTCAGGATCCGGTGTTGCCCAAAGTGGAGTTCGACGAGGCGATCGCGCAGGCGCTGTCGAAGAATCCGTCGGTCGCCACGGCGGCCACGGGCATCGTCCGAGCCGAGGCACTGCTCCAGCAAGCGCGCACGGTGTACCGCCCGACGGTGGGTGCCGGCGTGACCAATACCACGCTCGACCGCGAACGGGGCTTCAGCGGGCAGGTCTCCCAGCCGCAGAACCAGATGACGTTTTCCCTCAACGCCACGATGAACGTGCTGGCGCCCGCCCGGTGGGCGGCAGCGAACCAGGCGCGCGATCAGATCGAAGTGGCGCGGATGGCAACCGATGAGGTGCGCCAGCAAGTGGCGGTTGCCGCAGCGCAGACGTTTCTGGCGGTCATCGCCCAGCGCCGGTTCCTGGACGTCACCATCCGGTCGCTCGAAAGCGCGCGGGCGCATCTGAAGTACGCGCAGAATCGACTGGAGGCCGGGGCCGGCTCACGGCTCAATGAGCTGCGCGCCAACCAGAGCGTCTCGAGCGACGAGGTGCGCGTGGAGAGCGCGCGGCTGGCCCTGCGCCGCGCACAGGAAGCGCTGGGCGTGATCCTCGCGGCCGAGGGGCCCGTGGACGCCGGCGCCGAGCCGCCGCTGGACGTGACGGCTGCAGTGCGCGAGGCCGGCCTCGATCAGAACCCTGCTGCGACGGCATGGATGGCGCTGCGCCCCGACGTGAAACGCCAGACGCTGCAGATTGACGCCGCGCAGCGCGTGGTGAGCGACAGCCGTAAGGACTGGTACCCCACCGGCGTCCTTTCGCTCGATCCGCAGTACCTGACTCCGGCCGGGTTGTTCCAGCCCGCTCGCAGCTGGCGGCTGACGGTGTCATTTGCGCAGCCGATCTTCGATGGTGGGGAGCGTCGTGCCACACGGGCGCTGCGGCAGGTGTCGGTGGATGCGCTCGCGCTTGGGCTGACATCGACCCAGATTGCCGCGCGTGCCGAGGTACGAGTGGCCCAGGCAGCCGTCGACAGCGCCCAGCGCGCGCTGATTGCCGCCAGGCGCGCGGCCGAACAGGCGAACGAAGTGCTGCGAATCACGACGGCCGTCTTCGAAGTGGGCGCCACCACCAACATCGAGGTGATCGACGCACAGAGGTCCGCGCTCGACGCCGAGACGGTGGCGACCCAGACCGAGGACACCTGGCGTCAGGCGCGCCTCGAACTGCTCGTGGCGCTCGGCCGTTTCCCACGCTGAAACAAACTGCGATCACGCCGGATCACAGGAGGCGCTGAGGTTTTGAGAATCATTGGGCTTGGGCCCTTTGCCTGGTTTTCTCTGAGTCTCTGCGTCTCCTTGTGATCCGACGTGTGCGACACTGGGCGGCGTCATGAAAACCGCCACTGTCTTCGTCCTCCTTCTGGCCGCGTCGGGCCAGCAAGCCCCCAACGTTGGTCGGCCCGCGGCCGCTCCTGGCAGCGCGGAGGGCGCCAAGGTGGAACAACGGGCGCAGGGCGACGGCCCGGCGCCTGAACTCGTGGCCAGTTTTGATGGCCTCGGTGTCGGTTTCGAGGGGCCGCACGGCACATCAACCGGCCGGAATCCTTCCGACAACAGCCTGGCCGTTGGTCCGGATCACATCGTGCAAATCGTGAATTCCAAGTTCGCCATCTTCTCGAAGAAGGGCGCGAAGTTCGAGACCACCGGCCGGATCCTGTACGGTGCCGTCAACACCAACACGCTGTTTGCCGGATTCGGTGGAACGTGTGACGCCCGCAACAACGGGGACGCGGTCGTGCGATACGACCAGCTCGCCAATCGGTGGCTGTTCGTGATGCCGATCTTCCGCCGCGCGGCCGAGCGCCCCGATCAGCCCACCGTGCCGAAGCCGGGCGGGCCGGCGCTGGTGAGTGTGCCCGGTGTGGCGGGTCAGCCGGGTCCGGCCGCGAAACTGATCACACCACCGCCTGCAGTCGCGGCGCCACCAGCGCCTGCCCAGGCGCCGCCCGCTGGGGCCGCTCGTGGCGCGGGCGCGCCCGCCACGCCGCAACCGACCGGCCCGTACTCCATCTGCTACGCGATTAGCACCACCGATGATCCGACGGGCGAGTACTACCGGTACGAGTTCCTTCGCCCGCTGTTTCCCGACTATCCCCGGCCTGCGGTGTGGTCCGACGGTTACTACGTGCCGACCAGCACCGGCGATGACGTGATCGAGAAACACGCGTGCGTGGTGGAGCGGGCGAAGATGCTCAAGGGCGAGCCGGCCTCGGAACAGTGCCTGATCATCGGTGACGTCAACTTCCTGAACAACGCGGACCTGGACGGCCCGCGCCTGCCGCCCGCGGGCTCACCCAACATGATGCTGGCCACCGGCGGGTCGCAACTCAAGACCGACGTGGATGACGACGGGGTGTATGTGTGGAACTTCACGGTGAATTGGGATGACCCGTCGAAGACGACGTTGTCACCGGTCCAGAAGATTCCCGTGGCGCCGTACACCTATTTGTGCGGGGGACAGCTCACAAGCTGTGTGCCGCAGCCCGGCAGCGAGCGGCGGCTCGACGCTCAGGGCGACAAGCTGATGGCGCGCGTGGTGTATCGGCGCGTCACGCAGGGCAGGACGTCGTATGAGTCGGTGGTCGCGGTTCACTCGGTGGACACGGAAGCGGCTGGTGGCGGTGTCCGCTGGTATGAGTTCCGCGTAAATCCCGATCGATCGCTGCGCCTGCACCAGCAGGGAACGTATGCGCCCGATGGGAACTATCGCTGGATGGGGAGCCCGGCGATCGACAAGGTGGGCAACATTGGAATTGGGTATTCCTTCGGTGGTCCCACGGTGTTCACAGGGCAGCGATTTGCGGCGCGGCGGGCCACCGATCCGCGGGGCCAGTTGACACTGCGGGAAGTGACGCTGGTGGAAGGCCAGGCCGCGCAGACCAACACCCTGCGCTGGGAAGATTATTCGCAGACGGCGGTGGACCCGTCAGACGACTGCACCATCTGGTACGTGGGCGACTACTACAAGGCGGGCGCCACGAACTATTCCACGCGCATCGGCGGCTTCAAACTGCCGGGGTGCCAGTAAGGTCAGGCGGACTTGCTAAATTATTAGCATGGTGCTAGCTTCTTAGCCTTCAGGCCTAAGAAGACAATGACTCGACCCCAATCGCACTCGCTGTCGCGGCGCGAACGCCAAATCATGGACGTCCTGCACCGGTTGCAGAATGCCACTGCGGCCACGGTGCGCGAGGAACTGCCGGCGCCCCCGAGTTATTCGGCCGTGCGGGCCCTCCTGCGCATTCTCGAGGACAAGGGCCACGTGCGGCACGTCGTGGACGGCCCTCGATACGTGTATGAGCCGGTGGCCGCGCGCGAGGTGGAGCGTGAGTCGGCAGTCCGCCATCTTGTTCGGACATTTTTTGACGGGTCCACTGAAGATGCCGTCGTGGCGTTGCTGGATTCGGCCGACCAGAAACTCAGCCGCAAGCAGTTGGATGAACTGACAAAGCGCATCGCTGCGGCGCGCAAGGAGGGGCGATGATGTTGCTCGATCTCGCGCTGAAGGCGACGATGCTGCTCGCGCTCGGGTCGGCGCTGGCCTGGATGATGCGCCACACATCGGCCGCCTCGAGGCATGCCGTGTGGACCACGATTTTTGTCGCACTGCTGTTGTTGCCATGGGCGCGAATGGTTGTGCCCGAGTGGTCGATCGCGTTCCTGCCCAGCGGATTCATGCAGGCCGATGACGTAACGTCGACGGTACCTCTCATCAACGCGGATGCCGGCGCCGGCATCGTCCAGCCTGCCGTTCGATCGACGTGGGCGACCTGGCTGCCTGGTTGGAGCCTGGTGGCCATCCTCGTGGCAGTGTGGGCCGCCGGCATTGTTGTCCGGTTGACGTGGATCGCTGCAGGCCTGGTGGGCACACTTCGCCTGGACGACCGGGCGAAGCCGATCGACGACCCGCGCCTGCGCGAGAGCGCCGAGCGGGCGGCCCGCAGCCTTGGAGTGGCGCGGCCCATCCGCCTGCTCTCGGTGTCCAACGATTCCATGCCGGTCACCTGGGGCCTGCGGTCGCCTCGAGTCCTCTTGCCGGCCGTGGCGAAGACCTGGACAGACGATCAGTTGGCCGCAGTGCTGACCCACGAGTTATCGCATGTCGTGCGCAAGGACACGGTGTCGCATTTGCTGGCGCGGCTGGCGACGGCGTTGTGGTGGTGGCATCCCATGGTCTGGATTGCCGCGAGGCAGGCACGGTTCGAGCGCGAGCGTGCGTGTGACGATTTGGTGTTGGCGATGGGGACGCGCGCGTCGGACTACGCGGCGGACCTGGTGACGTTTGTCGCGTCTTTGCGGCCGCCTGTGGCGGCATCCGCGACAATGGCAATGGCTCGGCGTTCACAGTTGGAGGGACGAGTGATGGCAATTCTCGAGAGCGGCGTGAATCGGCGTGGCGTGTCGCAGGCAGGAATACTGGCGGCAATGTTGGTGATGGTACTGGTGTGGCCGCTGGCCGCGGCGCGGCCAGCCGCGACGGCGCAGGAGCCGCAGCAACCCATTCGCGTGGGCGGCAACGTCAAGGTGCCCATGAAGACCAAGGACGTTCGTCCCGAGTATCCGGCGTCGGCGGTGGCCGAAGGCCGACGCGGCGTGGTCATTATCGAGGCCCTTGTGGGGGCCGACGGGACGGTCATCCAAACCAAGGTGGTTCGGGGTATCGGCGACGACCTTGATGCAGCGGCTGTGGAGGCTGTGCGCCAGTGGGAGTACGAGCCCACCACGCTCAATGGCATCGCCGTGCCAGTGCTCATGACCGTGACGGTGAATTTTGCGTTGGCCGACGCGTCGGCACCACCGCCGCCCCCTCCGCCACCCCCGCCTGCCAAGGCGCCGGTCGGTAAGGTTGCCCCGCCGCCACCGCCGCCCCCGCCACCGGCACCCGCATGGGCGCCCGGAGATCCACCCGTGCGAATTGGTGGCACGGTGCTGCCGCCGAAGAAGGTCAAGCATGTGGATCCGGTGTATCCGCAGGACGCGCAGGACGCCAAGGTCTCGGGCATCGTGATTATCGAGGCCCGGATCGACCAGGATGGCCGGGTGACTGACGCCCGGGTGATTCGGAACGTGGCACTGCTCTCCGATGCCGCACGTGACGCCGTGATGCAGTGGGAATTCACGCCGACGTACCTGGAAGGCAAGCCGGTGCCCGTCATCATGACGGTGACGGTGAACTTCACGTACAAATGAGGAAAGAGCCGCGGCGTTGAAGTGCACGCCGCGCTACGAAATGCGCGTCACGCTCCTCCGTAGCGCCGCCTGGGTGTCGGTGTCCTCGTAGAGCGGCCTGGCGTCCTCGTAGGGCGGCGTGTTGTCCTCGTAGGGCGGCCTGGGTCTCAAGGCCGCCGAACTTAGCGGCGCTTGATCTGCACGCGGCGGAACATCACCGGGTCGTTGTGGCCGGCGAAGCCGAAAAATCCTGAGGTGCGCGTGACGCCGGGATGGGCGCGGCCCGCCATGTAGGTGGCTGGGTCCACCTTCGAGAGGTCTGTGTTGAGGATGACGGTGCCGTTGAGTTCGACGCGAATGGTCGAGCCTTCGACCGACACGTCCTGCACATTCCAGTCGCCGATCGGGCGCTGGTAGCCGCGCGCGGCCGCCACCATGCCGTAGGCAGACCCATGCGCCTGCCGAGGATCGATCGGCCCGCGCACCTTTTCGTAGTTGTCGTCGAGCACCTGCAACTCGGTCATCCCGACGTACGCGGTGTCGCCTTCACCGGGATACCGGATGGCCAGCCCGTTGTTGCCGCCGGCCGGCAGCTTGAACTCCAGGCGTGCCTGGAAGTCGGTGAGCGCCTGATTCCAGTAGATGGTGCCGCCCTTATCTGGCTTGCACACGATTGCGCCGTCCCTGATGTCGTAGTTTTCGAGCGGGCCGGCCCAGCCATCAAACGTGCGTCCGTTGAAGATGTCAGTGAAGCCATCGCCGCCCTTGGCCCGCAGGATGTCGTTGGCTTCCGTCGTGGCGATTTCTCGGATGAAGACGTTCCGCCACCGGATTTCGCCGCCATGCGTCTGCAACTGGATGGGGCCACGGGCCGGCACCGGCGTCGCGCGGTCGTAGTAGTTCTCCATGATGGCGTGGTCCACGACGTGAGCGCCGTTCAGCCACACGCTGACGCGCGAGCCGACCATGACGATGCGCAGGGCGTTCCATTGGCCGAACGGTTTGTCGGCCAAGACGAGCGGGTCTTTGCCTGGCGCACCGGCGCGGTTATTCCACAGGCCGCCTGAGCCCTTGTTCGCACCCAGATTAAACTTGGCCTCTTCGGTGTAATCCCAAATCTGCACCTGGGGCACGCCACGCAGATAGATACCGGAGTCGGCTTTCGGTACGGTCTTGAAGTCCACGAGCAGTTCGAAGTCACCGTAGTCCTGCTCGGTGGTCGCGTAGGCGCCCTGGCCGTCGTTCACGAGTTCTTCACCCTGTGCGGTCCAGTGCGCCCGCATCGTGGTGTTCCACTTGGCGATCTGCGCGGCCCGCTCGGTCTCACTCATGGCGAGCAACTTGCGATGGTCGAAGGTGTCGCCGCCCCTCCACCCGGTCAGGTCCTTGCCGTTGTAGAGCGCCACGAACCCAGGGGGCGGCTGTGAAGAGGAGGGACGCGCCTGACCGCCAACGACCGCCGTGATGATCATGACAAGTGACACCAATGCCGCAGCACGGCGAAAGAGAGAGAAACCCATGATGAAGGGATGATACCCCTACGACGGACACCCCTCACGACGGATTACCCCTCACGACGGATTACAGGAGACACAGAGACACAGAGACTTCTTTTCAACAAGCAATCCCCAATCAGCAATCAGCGATCCGGAACATCCCGATCCTCAACCCTCAATCCTCAACCCTCAATGGGGGACTTGATTGATGGGCTTGTGCAGCTGGCGAGCTGTCCGCAGCCCGCAGCGATGTCGATGCCGCGCCGCTGGCGGATGGTACTCGGGAGGTCGTACTCCGCGAGGACAGCCTGGAAGGCTTTCGCGGCGCGGTGGTGCGTCGGCAAGCCGTCGTAGCCGTCTGTCGGATTCAGCGGGATCAAGTTGACATGTGCCCGCTGCGAAGAGAGCAGCCGGCCCAGGGCATGCGCGGCGTCGGGACCATCGTTCGTGCCCGCGATCAGGGTCCACTCGTAAAAGATGTGCCGATCCATTGTGTCGCAGTAGTACCGGCAGGCGTCCATGAGCGCGTCGAGCGGCCAGGCCTTTGCCACCGGGATCATCGCTGCCCGTTCGTCCTGCGTCGCCGCATGAAGCGAGACCGCCAGGCTCACCGGTTCGCGATCGTCGGCGAGGCGGAGGATGCCGGGAACGACGCCTACTGTGCTCAACGTCATGCGCGACGGACTGAGCGCCAGCCCCGCTGTGTCACACAGGATGTGCGTGGCGGCGATGGTGGCGTCGTAGTTGTGCAGCGGCTCGCCCATGCCCATCAACACGACGTTGCGCAGTCGTTCGCCGGTGCCGGCGAGCACTCGTGAGACATGCATGGCCTGGCCGACGATTTCGGCCGTCGTGAGGTGGCGCTCGAATCCCATCTGGCCGGTGGCACAAAAAGCGCAGCCCATCGCGCAGCCGGCCTGCGTACTGATACACGCCGTGGCGCGACCGGCGTACCGCATCAACACGGTTTCCACCTGCCGCCCATCGCCCAGCCGCAGCAGGTACTTGCGCGTGAATCCGTCGCTGGACGCGGTGTCGCGTGCCACAGGGAGCCACGTGGTGGTGGTGTGCGCCGCGAGTGTTGCCGCCAGCCCCGCAGGAAGGCGGTCGATGGCCGAGAAGTCATCACGGCCGTGCGCGTGCAGGTGTCGCCACACCCGTTGGCCGTGCATGGGCTTGAAGCCCCACTGCGCCACCGCATCCATCAGGGCCGCGCGGGACACCCCCAGCAACTCGGTCACGTCAGCCGATCACGTTCTGATGCCGCGCAGCCGCACTTCGTCGGCCACCAGCAGTTCCAGCGGGGTCTGGTTCTCGACGTTGATCGTCGCGACGGCAATTCTGACGCGGCCCTGTGTCGTGTCGATCTCCTCGAGGATGCGGGTGAACAGGCGGTCTTTGATCGCCCGCCGCTGCTTGCAGTCCACGATGTAACGCAGCGTCAATTCGATCCAGCGCTCGTTGGCTTGCATCAGCACGACCGGCTTCACCGGAGTTTTTTCGATCAGCAGCTTCCGCACCGCGTCGTGCCACACGCCTTCGGCATCCCGGGCGTACTCCCCGACGACCTCTTCCGCCACACGGTCCATCAGTTCACGCGCCAGACGGTAGTCGGTGCCGTGTTTGATCGGCACCACAATCTCGTCCCAGAGAAACGGAAACTCGGAGGAGTAGTTGTACACCGGCGCCTTGAACACGAAACTGTTGGCCACGCGGACGATGCGGCCGTTGTACTGGTCGCCGCCGACCCAATCGCCGCATTCCATCATTGTGGTGCGCAGAATTCCGACGTCGATCACGTCGCCCGTCACACCGCCCAACTGGATCCGATCGCCGGGCTTGAAGTGGCCGCCAAACGACACCGCGAGCCAACCGGCCACGCTGACAATGACTTCCTGGAGCGCGAACGCGATGCCGGCCCCGGCCACGCCAAATGCCACGGTGAACCCGCCCAGACGGTCGCTGAAGACCATGCCCACGAAAAACAGGGCGATCGCATAGGACGCAATGTCCATGCCCTTGTTCGCGCGGTACCGCACCGCGGGATCCTGGATCCGCCGGGTCAGGGCGCGCTGCGCCAGGCTGACCGCCGCGCGAATCGCGACCAGGCCGATGGCCAGGAGCACCAATTGACCGACGGTGGGGTCAAACAGCAGGCGGGAGAGGGCCTCATCCATCGCCTGAAGAATAGTCGAAAAGTGCCCTGATCACGCCGCACGATTTCTTCCGCGCCAGCGCACCCACGTGACGGCGCGCCGGGCGAACCACCACGCCATGCGCGTGGGGTGACCGATCCACAGGTACCAGAGAAACGACGGCGTGCTGCGTGCTCCGTAGTAGAACCGCACCCACCATTCGCCAGGCGCGAGAAGCTCACGTAGCACCGCACCGGCGGGCCGGTCTGATCGCACAATCTCGGCGAGCGGCCGGAAGGCTGTCCCCGCTCCAGCGATGCCAGGACGAGGCATCGGAACCTCTGCGAGCACCTCGGGTGGCAGCGGCGTGACCAGGTGCAGCAACGACAGCGCATTGATGACAAACGGGTCGCGCTGCCGAAGTGCAGGCCAGTCGATCTCGGCGTGGAACCGCGTGGCGTACGCCACGATGTCGGTCACCCAGATCAACCGAAAGAGTGACGCCCGTTCCGCGGCATGCCTCGTGAGGTGATGCAACATCTCCTCATGGCCAAAGGCGTACGCCGTTCGTCCGCCGATCGTGAAGGCCTGCCTTCGGGCGTAACTCTGCTCGTTGAGCGTGAGCGATCCCGGGGTGTCTGCTGACAGCGCATCGCGGTGGATCTCGACCTGGATAAATACGCCGTCCTGCACAAGCAGCGCGGGCGGCAGATGATGGTGGCCCACGAAGCGCCGATCGGGCGGCCGTGGGTCAGCCGCGAACCCCAGGCTGGCGAGCACCCCCTGGGCGTGTTCCGCCTGCCTGGGCTCAACAAGGAGGTCGATGTCACTCAGGGGACGGAGTGCTGTTGATGGATACAGGAGGTGAGCCAGCGCGGCGCCTTTGAGGGCGAGGACGCGGATGGATGCGGCCTCGAAGGCGTCGAGAACCCTGACAAGGGCGGCGAATCGCACCGCGTTGGCGGTGCGATGCCGCGTCGCGAGGCCGAAGAGCTGCTGCTGGACATCGACCGGCAGCGACGCTCCGGCGCGGGTGAGGTGTGCGTGCGCGAGCGGCGCCAATCCGTGTGCTTCGGCGGCGGCAGGGAAGGCCGGCCATTGCACATCTGTCACCAGCTGACGAATTTGGTCCAACCGTGCGTCCTCCGGGAGACGGGCGCACGCACGAAGAAGATCAGTCAGCACCAGGGGATTATCCTTGACTCCACACGACTCGGCTCCTACCATACTGCCCATGACTAGCCAGAGCCGCCGCGACCTGCTGAAGAAGACACTTGCCATTGGCACTGCCGCATACGTGGCGCCGAAGCTCGTCGGTCAGGTGACGACGGTGCATGCGCAGACGCTCTCGGGCAACATCTGCACACAGCTCGATAGCTGTGAGTCCTTCAGCTGCGGACAAGGCTCATGTGCGTGTGTGACGGTTGTCAACGGCCCCTCGGTGTGCGTCTCGCCAAGTTGTGGTGCCGCCTGCGCGACGACGTCCGATTGCCCGTCCGGGTGGGTGTGCTTTACGCGGGGTTGTTGCGGAGACGGTACTTTCTGTGTGCCGCTGTGCTTCGGCGCCCCTTCCGTTGCGCCTCAGGATCGCTGGAAACACTAACCGGCTACCGCGCGAGCCCCTCGACGATCGCCAACGACTCCGGCCAGCCCCCGTGCTGGAATCGGTAGCACTCTGTCTGTGACGCCAGTCTGGCTGCCGCAGCCAGTCCGACGCGGGACGCCTGCTTCAGGTTCAGCGATTGTTCCAGCACTGCCACGGCTGCATCAGCCGGCGTCAATCGGGTCAACGACGGTGTCTGGTCCGGCCTCAGCTCCAGCAGCAGCAGCCACCGCACCGGCTCCGGGGCGCGCGCCCACTCGGGCGGATGGAAAAAGCCCGGCGGCGCATCGCCTCCTGAGGACACCGGCTTTCCGGTGAATGACTCCACCAATCGCAGGCTTGGGTCACTGACGTGAAACGCGCGACGCAGTGACTGCACGTCGAGCGTAACCGGATCAATGAGCGCGACATCGTCTGCAAATGGCAGGAACCCCCGCTGCATCAGGGCGAGAGTCAACGTGGATTTTCCGCTTCCGGAATTGCCGACCAGTGCCACCGCGCCACCGCCCCCCGGGACTGCCAGGGTGGCCCCGTGCAGGTGGAACAGGTGATGGTGGCGCTCGAGGGCGCCGGTCATCACATGCCACTCGAGCATCCCGAGCGCCCCGATCAGATCGCGGTCGGAATGGACCGGCCCCTGATCGGTGTGAACGAACCAGACGTCTTCTCGCCGGACCAGTTCATAGCGAGGCCAATCGCCCGTGGCTGCCGGCGAGGGACCGAATCCCCGCAAGAGTTGCTGAAGCGTGGTTCTGGCCTCAGGGACACGGCTCCCCACCAGCACCCGGCGTCCGAGCACGTCGTACTCGTCGAATCCTTCCACCGGCTGACTAATTGGCCGGACGTGGCTCGATCAGCCCCGTCTGCAGAAATGAATCCAGCATGGTCCGCACGTCAACGTCGGGTCGTGGAGCGGACGGAAAGACCCCAGCGATTTCGTCGATGATCGCCTCGACGTCGTGTTCGCCGTCACAGTATTCCCAGACAAGGGCCGCGGTCGGGTTGAGCGTCAGTACCTGTTGGCGGCAGCCGTTGTACAGCACGAGGCTTCCATCCGCGAGCATCTCGTCGTGGACGCAGTTGCGTTGCAGGGGTCTGGCGCCCGTCGGCAACGTTGCCTGGGCCGACGCGTCCGAGTCCATTTCTTTCACAGCCGAAGTGGCCGACGACAGCGACAAAAGGTCCGGCTGTCCGATGAGCTTCAGGATCGCCATGCCGCCTACGGCCACGGCGCTCGCGAGCCGCCCATCCTCGTCAACCAATACAGCCGATGGCGTCCCGGTCACCCCGTATTGGGTTCCCACTGCGAACTCATGATCCAGGACCACAGGAGCGCTGAAACCCTGGGTTGCATTGACCGCGCTGTCGCCCTTGGAGATGACCAGCAACTGTGGGCGTTCGCTGGCCGATCGCGCTTCCCAGAATCGAACTTGACCCAGCAGCTGCTCGCAGAACCCGCACCCGGGGTCCCAGAAGAGCAGTACGGTAGACCGGCCGCGAAACTGCGCGAGCGTCAGTACTCGTCCATCGAGGTCAGGCAACGAGAAGTCAGGCGCGGGTGCACCCAGTTCGAATCCACCGACACCTCCGGAGGCGGCGACGTCCGCCATCATCTTGCGCACGGCGCTGTCGCCCGGCATCGGCAGGTTGCCCATCGTGCCGTCGGCGCGCACCAGGACGGCACCTGGCGTGAACGGCACGCCAAACGCTTTCGCGACTTCGCGGTCCGTCTGCAGGAGGACACGATCGATGGCGTGACCGGCCATCTTGGCGCGATTCGCCTCCGGCGTGTCGCGGCTGATGACCGCGAGGGTCGCGCTTTCCGCGTGCTCGCGCTGCCATTGGGCAATATCGGGCAGCAGCGCCATGCAGGAGCCGCAGTGCGGGTCGGTGAAGATCAGGAGGACAGATTTCCCGGGCGCTCGTAACATCGACAGGCTCACGACATTGCCGTCGAGGTCCGGCAGCGAGAACTCCGGCGCCGCCTGGCCCACCGGCAGCCCAAACGACGTCCAGTCTCCAACCAGCGGAGCGTCCCGCTTCGCCTGCGCCCGCCTGATCGCCTGAATCGCGTACGCCGTGACGCCGATCAACACGCCCGCCACCACCACTCGCCACGCTGAGGTGAGCGACAGAAACCAGTCACCCGCGCCTGCGCCTGCGCCTGGCCAGCCGCGCACGATGACAAACCCGGCGGCAAATAACAGGACGGCGTTGCGTGCCAGCACCTGCCAGCCAACCGGCTCTGAGTGCAACTGGCCGAAACAATGGCAGTCGGGCCTGCGGCCGCGAAGAAGGCTGACCCCCACCGCCCCGATGAACAATGCCAGTAGCGCTGCGGCACCAATCGCGCCGTAAAGGGCGGTCGCCTGCGGCAGCAACGCCAGCGCGGTCAGCAGTTCTGCGAGGGGCAGTGCGGTCGCGAGCGCTGGAATCAGCCACTCAGGCACACCGAAGTCCTGCAACGATCGGCGCGAACCCGCAGGATCAAGGAGTTTAGTGACGCCGGCGAGAGCAAAAACACCGGCAAGGACCAACCGCAGGACGGGTAACACGAACGCGATCTTAGCACCGGCGTGCTGACGTCAGCGCGTACCAGCCAGTGCCTGCGAGGCCGATGGCCCCTCCCAGGAGGAATGTCACGTCGGGCCCGACTGCCGACCACAACACACCCGCCACCAGAGGCGCGGGGCAGAACGCGAACGACCGGAGGCCCCAGTACAGCCCGACGGCTCTTGCGCGAACGGGCGCAGGAAACCCCGTCGAGATCAGCGCCTTGCGCGCCGGTTCGCCCAGTTCACGCAGTCCGTTGATGACAAAGGCGACCACAAGTCCGGCCGTGATGGGCAAGTCGAAGTACGCGCACGCTTTCGGCAACAGCACGAGGGCGATCGGGAAGATCGAGAAGAGAAAAAATGTCGTTCCGATGAATGGTCGAGGCGACGCTGAGCGATCCACCCACTTCGCCATCGGGACATAGGTTGCCAGCGCCGTGACGCCCATCAACGCGAGCAGCCAGCCGGCAGTGGCGGCCGCGGCCGGGTCCGTCCAGCCCCACTAACGCGTGAGCAGGGACACCACGTAGAGCACGGCAAAGTCACGCGCGAACCAGTCGCCCCACCGAATGAAAATTTCGGCCGTCAGCAAGTGCTTTAAATCCGGCGGCATCGTCTGCAGGATGGTCTTGAGCGGCACATCTTCGGGCGCGGCCTTCGGCCGCAGGTGGGAGGTGAGGGCCAGTTGCAGGACCACGGCGAGTCCCACCAGGCCAATTGCGATCGTGAGGTTGAGCCAATAGCCGGCCAGGCCAAACGCCACGCCGGCGATGGCCGGTCCGACAATCTTTGGAACGCGCTTCTGGATGCTCTGCAGCGCAAACGCAATTGTTCGCCGCTCCTTGCGCACGTGACTGCCGATGACGTCGAACGTGGCCGGTACCGAGAGCGGTTCCCAGTTCGTCATCAGCAGCGCGCCGGCCACAATCGGCCAGGGCCCCGACCCCAACAGCATCAGCAGGAAGCCTGCGGCCATCGGGAGCGCCGACACGGCCAGCGCGATACGCGGACCCAGGCGGTGCGCGATTGTGCCGCCGGCGATGTAGCCAAATCCTTCCAGCAGGTTCTTGGCGAAGCCGATGATGCCGATGAACGTGGCCGCGCTGAAGGCCGATCCGGCCAGGGCCGCCTGATCGCGCAGGTGCAGTGACAGGAACGAGGACCAGATCTCCTCACTCAGGCCGAGGCAGCCAATGACGACGAGTATGGCTGCAGAGGCGCGGTTGAAGCCGAACCAGTCTGCCGCGCGATCCGCCAGGCGAGCCATTCATCGAACAGCCTACGTCCTTACGACCCGAACGTGCGGCTGTATTTGAGGATGAACGCACGTGACAACGATCGCGGGACGTCCTGGCCGACAAAATCAGGCCGTTCTGCCGTGTCCACACCTTCGTTGTAGACGAACCACAGGTCAGTGCCCTCACGAACGTTGTACCGGAACCGCAGGTTCAAGTCGAGCCGTTCGGTTGTGGAGTTGTATTGGAGCAGCGATGTGCCCGACAGGCGCACGTTGAGCGCGGTGCCGATGCGCAGACCGGCCAGATGGATGTCCACCTGTTGGTTGCGCACTGGAAATCGAAGCGCGGTGAATTGATACGTGCCGCCCACTTCCAGGTGCTTCGAGGCGTTCCAGGTGGGCGTGAGAATCACTTGAGTTCGACGGCCGTCGAAGTACGTCCCGGCCCGAAAGTCCACATTCGTGCGCACTCTCTTCCCGCCGGGCATCGTCCAGGCCAACTGGAGATCAGCAAAGTCGTAGTTGCCCACTGGGATGTCGACTTTTCCACCGATGCGGAATGGCGCCTTCACATCCTCACGGAACCACTTCGGTTCCACCCAGCCACCACCGCCGGCCTTGGTATCCCACTGCACCCAGAAGGCGTACGTGCCTGACTCCAGCACGCCGTCGCTGTTGCGGAAGGTCGAGAAGGCGAGTGCGCCGGGATAGATGCGCCTGAAGAACCGGTGCTTGTCGGTGAAGATGTAGTAGTTGCCGATCGCATTCATGCTGGTCACGTCCCGCCGGGGCAGGAAGCCGAGGTCTGGCTGGAAGTCTCTGCCCACCCGCGAATATTGCAGCGTGTATCCGAGGCCGCGCCCTGTGCGCCGTTCCCACTGCGAGTGGAACAGGCTGCGTGTGGTGGCCGATGTGTCATCCGGCATCTGGTCGTCGAAGGTGGACGCCCACTTCAGCGTCAGGTAGTTGTCGCCGTGCACGCGCAGCGACGAGTCGGCCCCCACAGCGAGGTTGTGTGCGCCGCCACCGGCCACCGATGTGACGAAGAGCCCGGCATTGGAGAACGGGTTGAGCACCGCGCGCCTGAGGCGCAGCACCCCGAAGTGTTCACGAGGCGCGTCGCTGTGCGTGTCGGTGACCACCGACAACGCGCCCACATCCCATGCGCCCGCCCGACCAACCAACCGCGCGCCCGCCAGGATAGGCACGGGTGTCTGATCAGCCGCCAGGCCGATCCGCCGTGAGTGGAACAGCCGCGTGCCTCCGGCACCGACAAATTCGAAGAGCCCAGAGTTTTCCTGGAAGAATCGGCGCCGCTCGGGATAGAAGAGTGGGAACCGGTCGAGCGCCACCTGCTGATCGTCGGCCTCCACCTGGGCGAAGTCCGTATTCACCGTCACGTCCAGATTGAGTTTCCCGGTGATCGGCACCTTGACGTCCAAGCCCACCTCCGTCGGGGTCTGCCGGTCTTCCTGCCCGCGACGCTCAGAGCCTGCCAGGGCGAAGGGCGTGACATACACCGGCCGCCGGCTCCTGATGCCCGACACCGACACGTCCTGTGCGAGTGACGGGCGACGGAAGCTGAACGCCGGATCGATGTCGGGGAAGGTCACGCGTTCACCAAGCCGCGAGATCAGCCGCGTGACCGTCAGCCCCATGACCGCCTCGCCCATATCAGAGGCTTGCCCTGAACCTGCCGAATGGGACAGGAATCCGAGTGTGGAGAAGGGAATCCGCACCTCCACGAACCACCCGTCGGGCGTCACCGATGCGCGCGCGTCCCAGAAGCCGTCCCAGTTGCTGTTGCTCGAATTGCCATCCTCAGACACCAGCACATCGAATCGCATCCCGGCCGGTGTGATACCAAACCACTTGGCGTTTTCGTTGTCGTTGAAGGCATCGACATAGATGGCCAACGTGTCGTCGTTGGCGAACCGATCGCGATACAGCGAGTTGATGCGGATGCCCGAGGGGTCGGTGTCGTAGAACCACCCCCCGAAATACATATGCTCATCGTCGTACGCCACACGCAGTTCGGTCTTCTGCGTGGGGGTGCCCCTGAACACCGGCAGGTGCATGGTCACCGGCAGCACCGGGACGCCTTTCCACCCCTCATCATCCATCTGGCCGTCGAGCACGATAGGAGCGACCAGTCGCGGCAGCGGCATCACATCGCGGATGGTTGCAGGCTGTGCGATAGCGGTCACAGGAAGGAGCAAGAGTGCGACCGCGACAGGGATGGAGAAGCGCATGGCTGTCATCGTGTGTGAGTCCGGTATCGGCACGCATGTGCCGAAGGTCACGAATTGGTCATGGCCGCTTGCAGCGGGGCGATTTGTGTGTCGATACTGACCACTGTGAATACGCATTCCGCGCCCGTGCCGCAGATCGCCGGTTACCGCACGTTCCTGGCGGTGGTGGCGACCAGTTACTTCACGATGATCGCGCTGCTGCCGTATCGCTGGGGACCACCCGACATGCGGCTGTTGATCCCGGCAAGCCTCGCGTATCTCGTGATGGGCATCTGGGGTTTCGACTACGCCACCCGCGTGCGCCGCCTGCCCGTCTCGATCGCATACCTGTTGATCGAATTTGCGATTGGTATCTACGTCAATCGCATCGCACTCGACGGCACACTGCCCGTGATCCTGTTGCCCATCGCCGCGCAGGCCGTGTGGCTGCTGCCGCGCTGGTGGGCCATCGCAATGTGTGTGCTGGTGATCATTGGTGTGAGTGGCTACCTGAGCTGGGTGCCGACGTGGCCCGACTGGTTCCGAAATCTTGCGATTGCCACTGCGGGCGTCTCCTTCGTCGTGGTGTACGTCAGCGTTGCCGTGCGCGAGCGCGCGGCTCGGGAGCGCATTGAGCTCCTGTCGTCACAAGTCGCTGATCTTGCGGCGGCGAATGAACGCAACCGGCTTGCGCGCGAGATCCACGACACGCTGGGGCACTACCTGACAGTGATCCACATTCAGCTTGAAGCCGCCAAGGCTGTGGCGCCGTCCGATGCCGACAAGGCGACCATGGCGATCAATCGCGCGCAGACACTGGCCAAGGACGGCCTGGCCGCCGTGCGTCAGTCCGTCAAGGCGCTGCGTGACAACACGCCGGTCCAGTCAGTGGCCGATCAGTTGCGTTCGCTCGTGGAAGCCGTGCGGGACGAGTCGTTTGCTGTGACGCTATCAGTGACTGGGGCCGAACGGGCCGTGCGGCCGGCGGTCGCATTAGCCCTGCATCGCGCTGCGCTTGAAGCGATCACCAACGTGCGACGCCATGCACAGGCCAGGCGCGCCGACGTGACCTTGGCGTTTGACGATGACGGACGCGTGTCGCTGACCGTGAAAGACGATGGGATCGGGGCCGAGAAAGCGGAAGGGGGATTCGGCCTGGTGGGACTCCGGGAGCGCGCCGAAGACCTTGGGGGGAGGCTCCTCTGGAAGACCTCGCCCGGCAAAGGGTTTACGTTGACTGTTGAGTTACAGGCATGACGTCGGTTCGCGTCGTCCTCGTGGACGATCAGGCGCTCTTTCGCGAGGGCCTGCGGACATTGCTGTCAACGCGCGCGGACATCGAGGTGGTGGGTGAAGCGGCCGACGGCGCACAGGCCGTGGTGATGGTGGGGCAGACACAGCCCGCCGTGGTGCTGATGGACCTGCAGATGCCGGTGATGGACGGCGTGCAGGCCACCGCGAAGCTGCGTGAACGCTACCCCGAGGTTCGGGTCCTGGTGCTCACGACGTTTGATGACGAGGGCAATGTGTTCGGGGCGCTGCGCGCCGGGGCGGCCGGCTACTTACTCAAGGATGTGTCGCTCGACACGCTGGTCAGCGCGATTCACGCGGCCGCGCGCGGCGAGTGTTTTCTTCAGAGCACGGTGACCGGGACTGTTGTTGATGCGGTCACGCGGATGATGACGGCGGGTCCGACGGCCACCGCCCTTGTGCTGCCACTTTCGCCGCGCGAGCGTGAGATTCTGGCACTCGTATCCACGGGCGCGTCCAACAAGGAGATCGCCGATCGGCTGTGCCTTGCCGAGGGCACGGTCAAGAACCACGTGACGAACATCCTGGTGAAGCTCGACGTGCGCGACCGCACGCAGGCGGCGCTACGGGCGCGGTCCCTCGGCCTGGCCTAGGCCGGCTGAGGTAACCTCTGACCATGAAACACGCCATACGGCTCGTCTCGGCCGCGCTTCTGTGTTCAGCGATCGTGGTCGCACAGGCACCAGCACTTCCCTCCACGCCGCTCGCGTACGGTTTCCTCTCCGCGACGTTCGCGGCCGATGGCACCTTTACCTTGGGTGGGCCAGGTTGGGGAAGTTGGCGGGTGGGTGGAAGGCCGCAAACGGTGAGGCGGAGTTCGCCCTGACCACGCCGCCGAACGGATGCGCTGAGCCTGGCAAGTATCGATACCGCATCGACGGAAAGCAGGTGGCGTTCACGCTGATCAGCGATGCGTGCATGCCGCGCCGCATGATGCTGACCGACAGCCTGTGGCTGCCGGTG
Organism: Acidobacteriota bacterium; assembly: GCA_016716905.1. Classification (NCBI taxonomy): domain Bacteria; kingdom Pseudomonadati; phylum Acidobacteriota; species Acidobacteriota bacterium. The sequence continues at coordinate 963,331 of JADJUS010000004.1, forward strand.
GGCGAGAAGGCGACGATTCCGGAACGCCGCATTGTACGAACGGTCGCACCCAAGCTGCCCGTACTGCCAAAGCCCACTTCGGCGGCAGGCAGCCGGCCCTCGTTTCGGGGCGCGCAGGCGATGGGGATTGCCGAAGGCCAGAACCTGCCCGACACCTGGGATGTGAAGGGCGGCCAGAACATCCTGTGGCGAACGCCGGTGGCCGGGCTCGCGCACTCAAGCCCCATCGTGTGGGGCAATACCGTGTTCGTCACGACGGCCGTGAGCAGCAAGGGCGGTGCGACGTTTCGGCCTGGTCTGTATGGCGATGGCGATGCCTCCGACGACCGCTCGCCACAACAGTGGAAGCTGATCGCGATCGACAAGAAGACCGGGGCCATCCGTTGGGAGAAGGTCGCCATCGAGGCGCCGCCCGTCGACAAGCGCCACATCAAGTCCACCTACGCGAGCGGCACCCCGGCGACCGACGGCCGGATCGTGGCCGCGTCGTTTGGATCGATGGGCGTCTTTGCGTTCGACATGGCCGGGAACCTTCGCTGGAAGGTGGACTACGGAAAGATCCATCTGGGTGCCTACGACCTGCCGTCATGGGAATGGGGGCCGGCAAGTTCGCCCATCATCTGGAACGACCTGGTCATCCTGCAGGTGGACACCCACGCCGATTCATTCCTGCTCGCGCTCAAGGCGGACACAGGCGAGACGGTATGGAAAAGCGAGCGCGAGGAACTTCCGTCGTGGGGCACACCGACGGTCGCGACGACGCCGGCGGGACCCGTGCTCGTGACGAACGCGTCAAATTTTGTCCGAGGCTACGATCCGCGGACAGGCAAGGAACTATGGCGCCTCGGCAAGAGTTCAAAAATCACCGCGCCGACACCGATTTTCGCCGACGGCTTGTGGGTGATTGCCAGCGGTCGCGCACCCGAGCGGCCGATCTTTGTCGTCAAACCTGACGCGGCTGGTGATTTGACGTTGCCGGCCGGCGAGACGTCCAACGCGGGCGTGGCGTGGAGCAAAAATGCTCGCGGCCCCTATATGCCAACACCCCTGGCGTACCAGGGCGTGTTGTACGTGCTGGCCAACAACGGCTTGTTCGACGCCATCGACTTGCAGACCGGGAAGGACATTTACCGCCAGCGTCTGCCCAACGTCGGCAACGGCTTCAGCGCGTCACCCGTGGCCGCCGATGGAAAGATCTACCTCTCCAACGAAGACGGCGAGATGCTGGTGGTGGGCGCGGGCCAGACGTTTTCGCATATTGCGACCAACTCCATGGGCGACCTGCTAATGGCCACGCCGGCACTGTCGGAGAGCGTGATGTACGTGCGCACGGCCACGGGCCTGGTCGCGATTGGCCGGAAGTAGGGGGCATGTGCCGGAGACGACGGCGTCACCCCGCACCAGGGCGGACCACCTGCAAACCCAGGTGGGCCTCGAACGGGTCGAAGTCACGGTCGCAGTGGAGCAGTTGATGCCCGCCGCGGATGCAGAACGCGGCGATCAGGCAGTCTACGGTTGAGCGCACCGTCCGACCGCGGGTGCGCAGCGCACGGTACGCCGCCGCCGCGTCGACCGCGAGTTCGACACCGCCACTGCTGAAGAGTTCGAATCGCTTCAGGTGGCCCAGTACCCGCGCGGCCTGCAGGTCGGTTGAGAGTCCCTGCAGGATTTCGCACACCATCAAATCGAGCAGGCCAAATCGCTCGACCGAGAGGCGGGCATCAAACCACTCGGCTTCTGGTGTACTCGTGCCGTTCAGGTAGTCGATCCACACCGTGCTGTCGACGATGACCACGGCTTACCGCGAGGCCACGGCGCGCGCCTGCCGGCTCTTGGCCAGATCCCCCTGCCACTGCACCTTTCCGCGCAACTGGCGCACGGATGCCTGACCGTGGGTCTCAATCAACAGTCGCAACGCGCGCTCCACCACCGCGCGCTTGGTCGGCTCGCCGCTGATTCTGATGGCGTCATCCATCAAGGCGTCGTCAATGTCGATATTGGTTCGCATGGATCCTCGATGTGTAAGGATCGCATTATTGTGTGTAAGCGTCAACTGGTGCATCATGACGACGACGTTGCCATCGTCTGTCGGCAGAATCAATGCCGTGGGTACATCAAAATGACGGGGCCTCGCGCAGGCGTCAGTTCATGCTGCAGGAGCCAGGGCCGCGAGGGTCGCCGCAGGAGCCACAGGCCGACGGCGCACTGGTCGCGCGTGACCGCACCGGCGCTCCGTGCGATACCGCGAACACCGACAGTTGCTTGTCCAGGGCCTCGGACTGACACTCCGGGCACTTCGCCTGACGTGACGCGCTGACGATGGCCTCGAACGGATGCTGGCAGTCTCGGCAGACGTATTCAAAGATGGGCATGGTGTGACCTGTTCACATTGTAGCGTCACCGTTTGCGCGCCGTCCTGGGGCGGTCTTCCAGAGGATCGTGTCGAGGTGCTCTCCAAGAACGCTCGCAGGTTCCGGCTCGAGAACCGTGATCGTGCGGACCGTGGGCACTTGAGCCGCGACCGCGTAAACAGGCGCGTTCTGTCGGAAGCCTCGGACTGTTGGGTTTTCAACAGAGTGTTGCTTTTTCAACATCTTGTCTGTTATGGTCGGGGAACACGACGCAAGTGGGAGGTCCTATGGCCCGTGCACGACCCAAGCTCAGCCGCCGCGAGCAGGAAACGCTCGACATCGTTTATGCCAGTGGCCATGCCACGGCCGTCGAAGTGCGCGAAGCCATGCATGAAGCGCCCACTGATGCTGCGGTGCGCACGACGCTCAGAATTCTGGTGGCGAAGGGGCACCTGCGCATCGAGCAGGATGGTCCGCGGTACGACTACTGGCCCACCGTCGCTCGCGAGGCCGCGCAGCGATCCGAGTTGCAGCATGTGCTGCGGACATTTTTCGGTGGCTCCACTGAAAGCGCCCTGGCGACACTGCTCGACATTCAGCCCGGCGACCTGAGCGACGATGCGCGGCGGCGGATGAAGCGGCTCATTGACAAGGCCGCGAAGGAGGGACGCTGAGATGGGGCTCCTGCTTCTCCTGAAAGTCAGCGTGATCTTGACAGTGACGCTGGTGGCGGCACGACTGCTGCATCGCGCTCCGGCGAGGGCTCGGCACGGACTGTGGAGCCTCGCTTTCGGCAGCCTGTTGCTGTTGGCGCCGCTGGCGGCTCTCCTGCCCGCCCTCTATGTGCCGATGCCGGCCGGCTGGGAATTGGCGCCGCCGGCACCCCACCACATCCACTCTGGTGTCGAGTTCGGTGACGCAGCTTGACGCTCCGGCAAGCGGCTCCGTCTCAACTCAACGGGGTCGTCAACGCTGTTGAACCGTCGAGCGCCCCGCAACCTGCGGTGCGCGCGGGTGGTTGGCCGAGCGTGTCGACGATCCTGTTCGGCGCGTGGCTGGCCGGCATGGTGGCCGCTGCGGCGACGGTGCTCATTGCGTTGTATGGCGTTCGCCGGCTGATTCGCTCGGCACAGACGGTAAGTGATCCGGCGTGGGAAGACGCTGCCATCACGATCGGGACGCAACTCGGCCTGCGACATCCAGTTCCGCTGCTGCTGAGCCCGCGCGTGGGCACACCGATGGCGGGTGGTGCGTGGCGCCCGGCCATCTTCCTGCCGATGGGCGCGGTCTCCTGGAGCACTGAACACCGCGACCTGGTGCTCGCCCATGAACTTGCGCATTTGGCCGGACACGACCCGTTGCGTCATCTGATGACGCGTGCTGCGCTGGCCTGCTATTGGTTCCACCCACTGGCATGGCTGGCTGCGCGCGAAGCGGCCATCGCGCGCGAGCAGGCGTGCGATGAAACCGTGATCGCTCTCGGCGTGCGTCCCTCCGCGTACGCACGCGTATTGCTCGACCTCGCGGAATCCTTATCGGTGCGGCCCGCTGCACGTTTTCTTGGCGCACTGCCGATGGTCCACCCGTCCCATCTGGAGAAACGACTCATGGCGATCTTGAATGTTGACGCTCGTCGATCGGCCAGGCGCTTCCTTGTGGGGCCGGCAGTGGGTGTGGTGCTACTCACGCTTTCAGTGGCCGCCGCGCAACCGTTCGCCACGGTTCAGGAGAGCGCCTTCGACCAGGGTCAGGGAAGGCCCGTTGGCGTCGTCGCAGGTACGCCTCTCGGCGTTGTCGGAGGCGTTCCCTCCGGCATTG